>JAZOLJ010000052.1:0-25963 GCA_045652845.1 Eubacteriales bacterium
GGCTCGTCCATTTCGGCACTGCGTGCCGAAATAAACAGAATACCTCGGCGGCTAAACACCGCCGTCGCAAAGCGAACGGCATTCTTCCCGCCGCGTGGCTTTGCCACGCATCGGGTTCTCGTTCCGTAATCCGCTCCAGAACGCGAAAAAAGGACAACCGCGGATTACGGGTGCTCGCCATTTTCAAGCCGCCACGCGGCTTGAAAAGCTAAGTTCTCCTTGAGGGCTGAACGCCCTCATTTGCTGCGCAAAACGGAGGACTTGCCCCGCTGCGGCTCTCTTCGAGACCCGCGCGGGTGCTTGCAGCCGCGATCCGTTTCAAAAAAGAAAACCACCCCGAATGGGGTGGTTTTCTTTTTTGGAGCGGATTACGGGGCTCGAACCCGCCACCTCGACCTTGGCAAGGTCGCGCTCTACCAAATGAGCTAAATCCGCATGGCGAATATATGTTAAGGTGTGGTGGCGACCCGGATGGGACTCGAACCCACGACCTCTAGCGTGACAGGCTAGCGTTCTAACCAACTGAACTACCGGGCCGAATGATGTGTATACCGCCCTCAATTTCTTGGGGGCGGTACATCACATTTGGTGGAAACAATAGGGCTCGAACCTATGACCCTCTGCTTGTAAGGCAGATGCTCTCCCAACTGAGCTATGCTTCCATGCTTGGCAACAGGCAATATTATAGCACGGTAAAATTACTTTGTCAAGCCCTTTTTTGAAAAAAATTAAAAAAATTTAAAAACGCAAAAAAAGCAATGCGGCAGCTGTGCCAAAAGCACGGCTGCCGTATTTTTTGTGCTATTTTAATTACTGCGTGTCGCGCACCCAAGCGGCGGTTTCCTTAATGCCATCCTCAAAGGCGGTGGTGGGCTTCCAGCCCGTGTCGGCGGTCACGCTGCTGATATCAGCGCAAAGGTGCATTACCTGCAAGGGGGCGTAGGGGATCTCGCCAAAGGTTAATTCAACGTTGGGGGCGATCGCATCGCGCATGGCAAGAATATACTCCTTTAAGGGGCGCGACACGCCACCGCCAAGCGGGTATACGGCTGCGTGCTTGCCGCGCTCGGCAATCATGCGAAAAGCGCGTGCGGCGTCCTTGCTGTAAAGATAATCCCAAAGCTGCTCGCCGCCCGTGAATTGCGGCTTGATGCCCGAAAGCAGCTTGCGCAGAGTAGAGGTGACAAGACTGCCCTCGCCGTCAAGCGGCCCATATACGCTGAGGATCCGCACCCAAACGTGGCGCATGCCAAGCTGCTCTGCCGCAAGGCGCGTCAGCTGCCCCGCACAAAGCTTGGCAATGCCGTAGCCGTTTTCGGGGAAGGCGGGGGTGGTTGCCGTCAGCTTGCCCTCAAAGCGCCCGTATTCGGCTTGCGAGCCTGCACCGATAAAGGTGTGGCAGCCAAGCTCTTTTGCAGCCTTTACGGCATCAAGAGCATAACGCACGTTGTCGTTTTGCAGCGCGGCATCGTTGCGTGCCGTGCCCGTGGTGCCAGCCCACGCAAAGTGATAAAATACGTCAAAGGTCTTGCCCGTGTCGTTTTGCAGCGCGGCAAGCTCGGTTAGTGCACAGTATTTTACGGATACCAGCGGATGCTGGGGGATGCGGTCGTTTCGCCCGCCCTTGCGGCATAGCACCAGCACCTCGATACCGTGATCGATCAGATCGTGAATGAGGGCGGTGCCCACAGCACCCGTGGCACCGGTGATAACGGCTCGTTTTAACATAAGTTATAAAACCTTTCGGATATCATAATTTTCTTCATGGTATCATATTGTGCGGAAAATGTCAACTAAACCGTAGGCAAAAGCGTAAATTTGGCACTGCTTCTTTCAAAAAATGGAAAACGTGTGTTTTTTAAATTTAAAAATTGGAAAATATATTTTTGAAAATGGAAAAGTAAAAGCTGCCGCGGCGCAAACAAAAAGGGCAGATGCAATTCGCATCTGCCCTTTTCTGTACAGCAGTAAACTTGGGCAAGCGTATTCTTGCCCCGGAACGGTGAAAATTATTTAACTTCAACCGTAGCGCCGGCCTCTTCGAGAGCCTTCTTGATGCTGTCAGCCTCTTCCTTAGAAGTGCCTTCCTTGATTGCCTTAGGAGCAGCCTCAACAAGGTCCTTTGCATCCTTAAGACCAAGACCGGTGATCTCACGAACAGCCTTGATAACAGCAAGCTTGTTAGCGCCGAAGGAAGCGAGAATTACGTCGAACTCGGTCTTCTCCTCAGCAGCAGCTGCAGGAGCAGCGCCACCAACAGCAACAGCTGCAACGGGAGCTGCGGATACGCCGAACTCCTCCTCAACAGCCTTTACGAGCTCATTGAGCTCAAGAAGGGTAAGACCCTTGATCTCTTCAACAATAGCAGTAATCTTTTCGCTAGCCATTTTACGTAACCTCCTGAAAATGGAATTTTAAATTTTTACGTGATTGCGTCACGCGGCGTTTGTTGCCTTAACTACGCGGCAACGGGCGTTTGTTGCATTTGCTGCATTATTCTGCGGCAGGAGCTTCTTCCTGTTTGTCCGCGATAGCCTGCAGAGCGTAAGCCAGACCGTAAAGAGGGGACTGGATGCTGCCGAGGAACTTTGCAATGAGAGTCTCCTTGCTGGGGATCTCAGCAAGCTCGTTGACAGTCTTCTCATCGATTACGGCACCGTCAAGGTAACCTGCAAGGATCTTGAAGCTTTCTACCTTCTCGGCATACTTCTTCAAAACCTTTGCGGGAGCAACGGCGTCGTTCTCGCTGATGGCGATAGCGGTCATACCAGTGAGGTACTGCTTCATATCGCCGTAGCCGACCTCGTCACAAGCGCGGCCCGTGAGAGAGTTCTTTACAACCATGTACTTCACACCTGCTTCGCGCAGAGTTTTACGCATGGCGGTATCATCCTCAACGGTGATGCCCTGGTAGTTTACAAGTACACCGGAAACCGAGTTCTTGATCTTTTCTGCCAGTTCGGCAACAGCCTGCTGCTTTTTCTCGAGAATAATTTTGCTGGGCATTCTTTTTTCACCTCCCGATTGTGATTGGATATAAAAAAATCTTTCTCCCGCGAAGGCACAAAGACACTCCGGCACGAAGAAAGATACACTAAGCTATAAAAAGTGGATCGTCCTCGGCAGGAGAGTAACACGAATGTTACCTTTACGGGAACCTGCTGTCTTTGGATAACGGTGGCATTATAACATACAAAAATGCGTTTGTCAAGTGTTTTTTGAAAAAAAGCAAAAAAAGTTTAGAAAAGAAGTTAAAAGCAACGATCCCGCCGATTTCGGCGGGATCGGCGGATTGCTTGGGTGTGAGGAGTGCATACGGTGCAGGCACTCATTTAGCGGGTGCTTCTTCTTTTGCTTGTGGGGCGGGCATGCGGCAATCAGCCGCGCCGCGTGCTCCCACGTAAACGGCAAATGCAATGAGCAAAAGATCCTGTGCGAGGTAGGCGGGGTTGGTGTAAACACCCGCTACGGTTGCAATAAGGTTGGAAAAGCCAACCGTTGCCGAGAAAAAGAAGGCAAGTGCGGTGCATGCGGTCAGCGCGCGGGGCAGGGGGATGCCCACGGCGTCGCGCAGCTCGTACAAAAGATACAGCATGATGGCAAGCAGGGCAACGTGCAGCTCGGTTTTATGCGGCGCGTTCATGGGAGTTGCCACGTCAAAGTAGGTAAAGGCAATGAGGCACGCCACAGCAAGAATGGCAAGGCTACCAAGCACCGCCGTGGCGGTGCTGCTTACCCGAACGTCTGCCGCCTGCAGTGTAAAGTAAACGGTGGCGGCGAGGAGTGCCAGCAAGCCGATCAGCCAAACAAGCGAGGGGAGCAGGGTGCTTTTTTGCATGCAGGCGGCGATAAAATTGAGAAAGAATAGCAGCGCGCAAAGCCCTGCGCCGCACCTGCTGTGGGGGCTTCTTTTGGCACGCTCGGTCGGCACGCGCCCCTTTAGCCACAAGCACGGGGTGAAAACGCCGGCAAGGCACGCAACGCCCATGAGAATGCGATAGCAAAGGGGCAGGGGGGCGTTTGCCGTAAAATAGCCGCTTGCGGGGTCAAGCGAGAGGGTAAGGGCGAGGGCGCGCAGTGCTGTAACGATGGCAGCCATTGCCGCCGCGCCGAAATAAAAAGCACGCTGTGTGCGAACGGTATCCTGCATGATAAAAGCTCCTTTTATCAAAATAAAAAGTTTTCACTTGATGTATATTCTTCTTTAGTATAGCAATAAAATGTGAACAAATTGTATCAAAAAACGCGTGCCCGAAAATATTCCGAGAAAAATCTTCCTAATATATATGCGTATCCTGTGTGTTGTGGCATTGGGTGCTTGGCGGCCTTCAGACCTTTAAAAGTGCTCGCCGCAGCTGTGCGATGAGGCTGTCATGCGAAAAATCACAGCGTTTTTCTCTTTTAAAATGTTGCCATTTTGTAAACTCGCATCAATCCTTGCAAAAAAATGGTGCTTGGGGCAAAAAATGAGGCACAAGATATGGGGGACGCAGTGGAAAAGAGCACAAAATAGCCTTGATTTTGTTTAATTTGTATATTTTGCGCCGATTTTGTTGATTAAGTTCTACATTTCGTACAAAAGAAAAGTGTTGCAATTTGGGCGCAAATATGGTAAAATGTACGGGTCTGATATGCGATGAAGCGAGAGGTTGCCGCAAAAGCGGGTAAATTTTCGCAGAGTATGTCCGTTTGATCGGGCGAAAGAGTGCGCCGAGCCGGTGCCAAGCGAATCTTTCACTGACGTTTAACCCCCCGGAAACTACCCATGCGATGCTGGTGTGGGCAAATCCGGTTTTTGTCAGGGAACGAAAGAAACGCTCGGTGGCGTGTGAGAGTGTTCTCGCCCCAAAATGATCTGCGGGCCGTGCTGCAAGTCTTCATTTAATATAAGACGCGCGCAAGGCTACGCAAAATTCAAAAAGGAGGCAAAACAAATGGCAGTCAAGGAAAAGATCAGAGTCAGACTGACGAGCTACGACCACACCCTCATCGATACCGCAGCGGAGAAGATCGTAGACGTTGCCAAGAGAAACGGCGCAGCCGTTTCGGGTCCTGTACCGCTCCCCACGAAGAAGGAGATCATCACCATTCTTCGCGCTGTGCACAAGTACAAGGATAGCCGTGAGCAGTTTGAGATGCGCACGCACAAAAGACTCATCGATATCATCAAGCCCACCCAAAAGGTTGTTGACGCACTGATGAACATCGAGCTCCCCGCCGGCGTTGAGATTGAGGTTAAGCTCTAATCTTAAAACGGCAAAACAAAGATAACAGTCGATGTCACGCGGCAAGCCCGCAGGCAGCTCGACAACTTTGTAAATCATGTTGGCACACGGTGTCAACCAATAATTTACAGGAGGAAATCCAAAATGAAAAAGGGTATCATCGGTAAGAAGATCGGTATGACTCAGATTTTCGACGAGGTCGGAAATGTGATCCCGGTAACTGTTATCGAGGCGGGCCCCTGTGTAGTAGCACAGAAGAAGACCGCTGAAAACGACGGCTACGACGCCGTACAGCTTGGCTTTATCGACGCCAAGGAAAAGAAGACCACCAAGCCTCAGAAGGGTCACTTCGAGAAGGGCGGCGTGGCTGTAAAGAAGCACCTCAAGGAGTTCCGTCTTGACGACTGCTCCGCACTGAACGTAGGCGACACCGTTAGCGCTGACACCTTTGTGGTTGGCGATAAGGTTGACGTGACCGGTATTACCAAGGGTCGCGGCTACACCGGTGCCATCAAGAGATGGAACCTGCACATGCTTGGCAAGACGCACGGTATTGGTCCTATCCACCGTCAGTCCGGCTCTATGGGTGTAATCGACCCCGCCAGAATCTTCAAGAACAAGAAGATGGCAGGTCAGTACGGTAACGAGCAGGTTACTGTTCTGAATCTTGAAGTTGTAAAAATCGACGCAGAGAAGAATCTGATCGCTGTGAAGGGTGCCATTCCCGGTGCCAAGAACGGTATCGTGTTCATCCGCGACTCGGTAAAAGCGTAATCGAAGGGAGGAATTACCATGCCAAACGTAAAGGTTTTTGATATGGCCGGCAAGGAAGTCGGCAGCATCACCCTCTCCGATGTGATCTTCGGCAGAGAGGTAAACGGTGCAGTCCTCCACGCGGCAGTTCGTGCATATCTGATGAATCAAAGACAGGGCACGCAATCGACGCTCACTCGTACCGAGGTTTCCGGCGGCGGCAAGAAGCCCTGGAGACAGAAGGGAACCGGTCGTGCTCGTCAGGGCTCTACCCGCTCTCCCCAGTGGACACACGGCGGTGTTGCACTCGGCCCGAAGCCCCGTGACTACCGCACCGATATGAACAAGAAGACCAAGAGAGTGGCTCTGTTCAGCGCCCTCTCCGCTAAAGTGGCTGCAGGCGACCTCGTGGTTGTAGACGCAATCAAGACCGAGACCTACTCCACTAAGACCATGGTGGGTATGCTGAAGGCCCTCGGTGCCGAGAAGAAGGCGCTGATCGTGCTGCCTGAGGTTGACGCTGCTGTTATTAAGAGCTGCGCTAACATCCCCGGTGTGGTTACGACGCAGTTTAACACTTTAAACGTATATGACGTGCTCAATGCCGATAAGTTTATTATCGCCAAGGATGCCGCCATGAAGCTTGAGGAGGTGTACGCATAATGAGAATGGTAGAAGATATCATCATTAAGCCGATCATCACGGAAGCAAGCATGGACATGCTTGATGCCAAGAAATATGTTTTCAAGGTGCAGAGCCGTGCCACCAAGGCTGACGTTGCTCACGCAGTTGAGGAAATGTTTAAGGTAAAGGTTGCAGACGTTAACACCATCAATATGAAGAAGAAGCCCAAGAGAATGGGTGTGCATGCCGGCTACACCTCCGAGTGGAAGAAGGCAATCGTAACCCTCACGGCTGATTCCAAGACCATCGAGTTCTTCGATGGTATGAAGTAAGAGTAGGAGGTTTAGAAAATGCCTACAATTAAGTATAAGCCGACTACCCCGGCAAGACGTCACATGACGGTTCCTACCTTCGAGGAGATCACCAAGTCTACCCCCGAGAAGAGCCTCGTCGTCATCAAGAAGAAGAACGCCGGCCGTAACAGCTACGGTCGCATCACCGTTCGCCACCGCGGCGGCGGAAACAAGGTTAAGTACAGAATTATCGACTTCAAGCGTCAGAGCGAGTCTCCCGCAACCGTTGTCGGTATTGAGTACGACCCTAACCGCAGCGCATACATTGCACTGCTTCAGAACGAAGAGGGCGCAAAGAGCTACGTGATCGCTCCTGTTGGTGTTACCGCAGGCGACGTGCTCTACTCCGGTGCTGCGGCTGACATTAAGCCCGGCAACACGCTGCCCATCCCCAACATTGCCGTTGGTACCATGATCCACAACGTAGAGCTTTACCCCGGCAAGGGCGCACAGCTGGTTCGCTCCGCAGGCGTTTTCGCACAGCTTATCGCAAAAGAGAACGGCGTAGCACAGGTTCGCCTGCCCTCCGGTGAGGTTCGCATCATTCGCCTTGACTGCAAGGCAACCGTTGGCCAGGTTGGCAACGTTGAGCACGACACCGTTAAGGTTGGTAAAGCAGGTAAGACCCGTCACAAGGGCATTCGTCCTACTGTGCGCGGCTCGGTTATGAACCCCTGCGATCACCCCCACGGCGGTGGTGAGGGCAAGTCCCCCATCGGTCGTCCCACTCCCGTTACCCCTTGGGGTAAGCCCGCCCTCGGCTATAAGACCCGTAACAAGAACGCGAGAACCGATAAGTTCATCGTAAAACGCAGAAACGCTAAGTAAGGAGGCTAATCGATTATGAGCAGAAGTTTGAAAAAAGCGCCCTACGTCGAGGAGAAACTCTACACGCGTATTTGCGCTATGAATGAGAAGAACGAGAAGAAGGTCCTCAAGACCTGGTCTCGCGCATCCACGATCTTCCCGGATTTCGTGGGTCACACCATTGCCGTTCACGACGGCAGAAAGCATGTTCCGGTATACGTTACCGAGGATATGGTAGGTCACAAGCTGGGTGAGTTTGCACCCACCCGTACGTTCAAAGGCCACGCAGGCTCCAAGACGTCCAACAACGGCAAATAAGGGAGGATAAGTAAATGGAAGCAAGAGCATATCTTAAGCATGCACGCATTTCTCCCCGTAAGGTTCAGATCGTTCTTGATCTGATCCGCGGCAAGGACGCAGGCGTAGCAATGGGTATTCTCAAGACCACCCCCAAGGCGGCTTCTGAATACCTGATCAAGCTGCTTGGCAGCGCAATCGCCAACGCAGAGCACAATTTCCACATGGATCCTTCTCGCCTGTATGTGAGCGAGTGCTTCGTTTGCCCGGGCCCCACGATGAAACGCATCATGCCCCGCGCAAAGGGTAGCGCAGACCGCATCCTGAAGAGAACCAGCCATGTTACCATGGTTGTGAAGGAAAGAGACTGAAGGAGGTACAGCAAGAATGGGTCAGAAAGTTAATCCCCACGGCCTTCGCGTGGGCGTAATCAAAAACTGGGATTCGAGATGGTTCGTAAACGATCAGAAGTTTGGCGACACGCTTGTATCCGACTATCAGATTCGTAAGTATCTGAAGACCGAGCTCCAGAAGGCGGGCGTGCCGAAGATCGAGATCGAGCGCGACAGCCACAGAGTTCGTGTGTTTATTCATTGCGCAAAGCCCGGTATGGTAATCGGTAAGGGCGGTGCTGAGATCGACAAGTACAAGGCACAGCTCGAGAAGATGGTTGGCATGCCCGTAGCTCTTAACGTGGTTGAAGTGAAGTCTCCCGACCTCAACGCTCAGCTCGTTGCAGAGAACATTGCATCTCAGCTTGAGAACCGTGTAGCATTCCGCCGTGCAATGAAAATGGCGATCCGTAACACCATGCGTCTTGGTGCAAAGGGTATCAAGATCAGCTGCGGTGGCCGTCTTGGCGGTGCCGAGATCGCAAAGACCGAGCATTATCACGAGGGTACGATCCCGCTTCAAACCCTTCGCGCGGATATCGAGTACGGCTTCTATGAGGCTAACACCACCTACGGCAAGATCGGTATTAAGGTATGGATCTACCGCGGCGAGGTGCTGAACGAAGTGAACCGTACCGGTGCAGAGCACCGTGAGCGTCGTGACCGTCGCGACCGTCGCGGCGACCGCCGCGATAACCGTACCGGTGACCGCCGTCAGGGCGGCGACCGTCGCGGTGAGCGTAGAGCACCCAGACAAGGAGGCACGAAGTAATTATGTTGATGCCTAAGAGAGTCAAATTCCGTCGTGTGCAGCGCGGCCGCCTGAAGGGCAAGGCAATGCGCGGCAACACGCTTTCCAACGGTTCCTTTGGCCTTGTTGCCACTGAGCCCGCTTGGATCACCAGCAACCAGATCGAGGCTGCCCGTATCGCTATGACGCGTTACATCAAGCGTGGCGGTCAGGTTTGGATCAAGATCTTCCCCGATAAGCCCATCACCGAGAAGCCTGCTGAGACCCGAATGGGTTCCGGTAAGGGCTCTCCCGAGTACTGGGTAGCAGTCGTTAAGCCGGGCAGAGTAATGTTCGAGATGGACGGCGTTGCCGAGGAAGTAGCAAGAGAAGCAATGCGTCTTGCAGGCCATAAGCTGCCTATCAAGACCAAGTTCATCAAGAAAGAGGAGGGTTAAGCAATGAAGGCAGCAGAACTCATGAAGCTCAGCGTCGAAGAGCTTAACGCTAAGCTCAAGGAACTCAAGGGCGAGCTTTTCAACCTCCGCTTCCAGCACGCGATCAATCAGCTTGAGAATCCCCACAAGATTGCGGATGTTAAGCGTGACATCGCTCGCGTGATGACCGTTCTTAACCAGAAGAACGCATAAGGAGGGATAAACCATGACTGAAGAAAGAGCTCTGAGAAAAACGAGAGTTGGTATGGTTGTCAGCACGAAGATGGATAAGACCGTTGTGGTTGCCATCGAGGACAACGTAAAGCACGCTGTTTACAGCAAAATTATCAAGCGCACGCTCAAGGTGCACGCACACGATGAGAAAAACGAGTGCGGCGTGGGCGACCGTGTAGAGGTTATGGAGACCCGTCCCTTGTCTAAGACCAAGAGATGGCGCGTAACCGAGATCATCGAGAAGGCGAAATAATTCGCTAACAAACACAAACAAGAATTCTAACAGTAAGTACGTCGAAGCGTACTGAAACAGTAGGAGGAAAGAAAAGTGATTCAGCAACAGACATTGATGAAAGTTGCCGACAACACCGGCGCGAAGGAGCTGATGTGCATTCGCGTGCTCGGCGGCTCCGGCCGTCGCTACGCAAACATCGGTGACGTAGTGGTTGCAGCTGTAAAGAAGGCTGCTCCCGGCGGTGTGGTTAAGAAGGGCGAGGTCGTTAAGGCAGTTGTTGTAAGAAGCGTACACGGCTTGAAGCGTGCAGATGGCTCTTACATCAAATTTGACGAGAACGCTGCGGTAATTATCAGAGAAGACAAAACGCCCAAGGGCACCCGTATTTTTGGCCCTGTGGCACGTGAGCTCCGCGATAAGGACTACCTTAAGATCCTGTCGCTGGCACCCGAAGTACTGTAATGGAGGTAACTGGTAAAATGGCAAAGCTTCATATTAAAACCGGTGACACCGTTATCGTTCTCTCCGGTGATTCTAAGGGCGTGAAGGGCGAGGTTATCGCCGTAGCTCCCAACGAAGGCAAGGTAATTGTTAAGGGCGCAAACATGATCCACAAGCATGTTAAGCCCCGCAGACAGGGCGAGACCGGCGGCATTATTGATGCCGAGGGCGCAATTTACGCCAGCAAGGTAGCCCTTTACTGCTCCAAGTGTGACAAGGGTGTTCGCACCAAGGTTGCAATGGATGGCGACAAAAAGGTTCGCGTATGCGCCAAGTGCGGCGCAAAGCTTTGAGAGGAGGTAGAGTGACATGGCAAGACTGAAAGATATGTATCGCGAGCAGGTTGCTCCCGCCCTCATGAAGCAGTTCGAGTATTCGAGCGTTATGCAGATTCCGAAGTTTGATAAGATCGTTATCAACATCGGCGCAGGCGATGCCAAGGAGAATTCCAAGGTTATCGAGAATATCATCAACGATCTGACCATCA
This sequence comes from Eubacteriales bacterium, assembly GCA_045652845.1. Taxonomy (GTDB): domain Bacteria; phylum Bacillota; class Clostridia; order Oscillospirales; family CAG-272; genus Firm-07. The sequence continues at coordinate 11,076 of JAZOLJ010000052.1, forward strand.
TTGCAGGTCAGAAGGCAGTACCCACCGTTGCTAAGAAGTCCGTTGCAAACTTCAAGCTCCGTCAGGGCATGAAGATCGGTGCAAAGGTAACCCTTCGCGGCAACCGTATGTACGAGTTTATGGATCGTTTGTTCAACTTCGCTCTGCCCCGCGTGCGTGACTTTAAGGGTATCAACCCCAACGCATTTGATGGCCGCGGCAACTACTCCCTCGGCCCCAAAGAGCAGCTGATCTTCCCCGAGATCGAGTACGACAAGGTCGAAAAGATCCGCGGTATGGACATCTGCTTCGTTACCACCGCTCAGACCGATGCAGAGGCAAGAGAGCTGCTCCGCTTGATGGGCGCTCCCTTCGCACAATAATTGGAGGTAGTCGAAAATGGCAAAGAAATCCATGATTTTAAAGCAGCAGAAGGAGCAGAAATACTCCACTCGCGCTTACACCAGATGCAAGATCTGCGGCCGTCCCCACTCTTACATGCGTAAGTTTGGCATTTGCCGTATCTGCTTCCGCAACCTCGCTTACAAGGGCGAGATTCCGGGTGTGAAGAAGGCATCCTGGTAATCAGCTGTTTCATTCCGAGCTTTCTCGGTTGAATAAAAACCCCTAACATTCGGTAGGAAATCAGACCAACCTTCAAAGTAAGTAAGGAGTTCGATTTAACCCCCGATTGGCCGCCGACCGAAACGGTCGGCAGCAAGAAAAAATGTACTTGCATAAAGGAGGATTATTACTATGCAAATGTCCGACGTTATTGCCGATATGCTCACGCGTATTCGCAACGCAAGCGATGCGAAGCACGCAACTGTTGACATTCCGGCATCCAACATGAAGAAATCCATTGCCGACATCCTCGTTGCCGAGGGCTACGTAAAGGGCTATCAGGTGATCGAAGACGGCAAGCAGGGCACCATCCGCGTAACGCTGAAGTACGCAGCAGGCAAGCAGAAGGTTATCCGCGGTCTGCGCCGCGTATCCAAGCCCGGTCTGCGTATTTACGCAGGCTACGAGGATATGCCCAAGGTTATGAATGGCCTTGGTATTGCCATCGTTTCCACCTCGAAGGGTCTCATGACCGATAAAAAGGCACGTGAGATGAAAATCGGCGGCGAAGTTCTCGCCTTCGTTTGGTAAGGAGGTACGAAAAGATGTCAAGAATTGGTAGAATGCCTATTGCAATCCCCGCCGGTGTTACCGTTACTGTGGGTGAAGGCAACCTCGTTACCGTAAAAGGCCCCCTCGGAACTCTTTCCGAGAAATTCGCTCCCGTTCTCACTATTGCCGTTGAGGGCAACGAGGCAATCGTTACCCGTCCCGATGACGAGAAGGAGACCAGAAGCTTGCACGGTCTTACCCGCGCACTTCTCAACAACATGGTTGTTGGCGTAACAACCGGCTACAGCAAGACCCTTGAGATCGTTGGTGTAGGCTACAAGGTTGTAAAACAGGGCAAGACCCTGCAGCTCTTCCTCGGTCAGTCCCTGGTAAAGGGTCTGCCCCAGGCATCGCTCCAGGTTACCGAGCCCGATGGCATCACCTTTGAGGTACCCAACCCCAACACGATCGTTGTAAAGGGTATCAACAAGCAGGAGGTCGGTCAGATCGCAGCTGTGATCCGCAGCAAGCGTCCGCCCGAGCCCTACCACGGCAAGGGTGTTAAGTACAGCGACGAGCACATTCGCCGCAAGGCCGGTAAAGCCGGTAAATAATGAAAGGAGTGGAGTAAAATGGTATCGAGAAAAGACAGCAATCAGGCTCGCCTTAAGAGACATAAGAGAGTCAGAGCAAAGATTTCCGGCACTGCAGCACGTCCGCGTCTTGCTGTATATCGCTCTAACGCGAACATCAGCGCACAGATCATTGACGACGTGGCAGGCGTTACTTTGGTTTCCGCTTCTACCCTTGAAAAGGCTTTTGAGGGAATCGGCAGCAATAAAGCAGCGGCTCGCACAGTTGGCAAGACCATTGCCGAGCGTGCAACCGCAAAGGGTATCACCGAGGTCGTATTCGACCGTGGCGGCTATCTTTATCACGGACGTGTATCGGAACTGGCTGAAGGCGCTCGCGAGGGCGGCCTGAAGTTCTGAGTCCGGTTTGTACACTGCCCAACTTTAGTTGAGCAAATTTTAGGAGGAATAACATGGCTTACAACAGAACTCCTGCTGAGCAGGAATACAAGGAGCAGCTTATCGCGCTCAACCGTGTTTCCAAGACCGTTAAAGGTGGCCGTATCGCGCGCTTCGCCGCTATCATGGCAGTAGGCGACGGCAAGGGTCACATCGGTGTTGGTCTCGGTAAAGCAGCCGAGGTGCCGGAGGCAATCCGCAAGGGCATCGAGGATGCAAAGAAGAATATGATCACGGTTTCCCTGAAGGGAACCACCATCCCTCACGAGGTTATCGGTGAGTTTGGCGCAGGCAAGGTGCTTTTGAAGCCCGCCGCACCCGGTACCGGTATCATCGCAGGTGGCGGTGTTCGTTTCGTGCTTGAGCTTGCAGGTATCAAGAATATTCGTGCAAAGTGCTTGCGCTCCAACAACCCCGCAAACGTGGTTAAGGCAACTATTGAGGGCCTCAAGGCTCTCCGCACGGCTGAAGAGGTTGCGAGAATTCGCGACATCGACGTAGCGCAGATCAAGGGTTAAGGGAGGGTTCACCATGAAAAAAGTAACTCTCGTAAAGAGCACCATCGGTGCAAAGCCCCAGCAGAAGGCAACCGCTAAGTCTCTTGGGCTCAATAAAATCGGCGATTTCATCATTCATGAGGATAACGCCACTCTTGCCGGCAAGGTTAAGGTTATCTCCCACCTTGTTAAGGTAGAAAACGCTTAAAGGAGGTAAGAGAGATGAAACTTCATGAACTTCAGCCCGCTGAAGGCTCTGCTAAGGCAGCTTGGCGCAAGGGCCGCGGTGCAGGCTCCGGCAACGGTAAGACTGCAGGCAAGGGTCACAAGGGTCAGAACGCTCGTTCCGGCGGCGGTGTACGTCCCGGCTTTGAGGGCGGTCAGCTTCCCCTTTACCGCAAGCTCCCGAAGCGCGGCTTCAACAACGCGAGATTCGCTAAGGTTTACGCCATCGTAAACGTTGATGCTCTCAACGTATTTGAGGATGGTGCAGTAGTCGATCTTGACGCTTTGCTGGCGAAGAAAATCGTTCGCAAGGCAAACGACGGTCTCAAGGTTCTCGGTAACGGTGAGCTTACCAAGAAATTAACCGTTAAAGCATCCGTCTTTTCCGCAACCGCGAAAGAAAAGATTGAAGCAGCAGGTGGAAAGATCGAGGTGGCATAAGGATGTTTAAGACGTTAAAGAACGCGTGGAAGACTCCGGAACTCCAGAAAAAGATGCTCTTCACATTGTTTATCGTCCTCCTTTATCGCCTTGGTGCTTGTATTTGCGTCCCTTATGTCAGCCCTGATATCTCAACGTCGTTTGAGAGCCTTTACGGCTCCTCCGTGCTGGGACTTATGAGCATTTTGTCGGGCGGTGCTATGCAGTATGCAACACTGTTCGCGCTCTCCGTCAGCCCCTATATCACGGCATCGATCGTGATCCAGCTGCTGACCATTGCCATCCCCGCACTTGAGCGTTGGGCAAAGGACGGCGCAAACGGTCAAAAGAAAATCGCAGCGCTTACCCGCTACGTAACCGTTGGTCTGGCGCTTATCACCAGCTACGGCTACAGCATGCTCCTCAAGTCCCAAGGTTGGCTTGTGAAGAGCGATTGGTTTGCAATGCTTGTTATCAATGCTTCCTTCTGTGCAGGCGCCGCACTTGTTATGTGGCTGGCAGAGAAGATCAATGAGTCGGGCATTGGCAACGGTATTTCGATCATTCTGTTCGCCAATATCATTGCTACGCTTCCCGGTATGGCACAATCCCTGTGGAGCGGTATCATTATGAACCGTATCTACCACTGGGCAATCGGCGTTTTGATCGCTGTTGCAGTGCTTGCTGTGGTTGTGGCAACCGTTGGATTTGTCGTTTGGGTAACCAACTCCGAGCGTCGCATCCCGATCCAGTACGCCAAGCGCGTTGTGGGTCGTAAGATGTACGGCGGTCAGGCAACCAACCTGCCTATCAAGCTGAATATGACGGGTGTTATGCCTATCATCTTTGCAAGCTCCATTGTATCGATCCCCGCTACCATTACTGCATTTATTACAAATCAAGATAACGGATTTGTAAAGTTTGTTGAGAACTTTTTCTCCCCCACAACATGGCCTTACCTGGTTGTGTATCTGATCCTTATTATCGCGTTCTCCTACTTCTACGTGATGATTTCCTTTAATCCCGTTGAGGTAGCGAATAACATTGCGGCTAACGGCGGCTCCGTTCGCGGTATGCGCCCCGGCCGTCCTACGGTTCAATACATTCAGAAGATTCTGAAGCGCGTGACTCTCATCGGTGCATTCTTCCTTTGCATCGTAGCGGGCATTCCGATGCTGGTTTCCGTGATCACCACGGCGATCCAAAATCTGAACCCCACCGTGAGAATGCCCGATTTCAGCATTCTTACCTTCGGCGGCTCCTCGCTGCTGATCGTGGTTGGTGTAGCACTCGAAACCGTACGTGATATTGAGGCACAGCTCAGCCTGCGTGCAAGCAAGGGCTTCCTTGGTTGACAGACAGATACCGAAATTAACGGAGGAACTTATGAATTTAATTCTGATGGGGGCTCCGGGTGCCGGCAAGGGCACTCAGTCCGAAAGGATTTCAGAAAAATGGGGCATTCCCGCGATTTCCACAGGTGACATCCTGCGTGCCGCGATCAAGGCGGGTACCGCGCTCGGTAAAACGGCAAAGACCTATATTGACGATGGCAAGCTGGTTCCTGATGAGATCGTTATCGGTATTATCAAGGAGTATTTAACATCCGACGCCTGCAAGAACGGTTTCATTCTTGATGGCTTCCCGCGTTCGATCCCGCAAGCCGAGGCACTCGACGCGATGGGTGTTAAGATCGATGCCGTCCTCTCCATTGAGGTGGCAGACGAAAAAATCGTAGAGCGCATGTCCGGTCGCCGCGTATGCACGTGCGGCGCATCCTACCATGTGATTTACAACCCTTCCGAAAAAGAAGGTATTTGCGACAAATGCGGTGCAAGCACCTACGTTCGTCAGGATGATGCACCCGAAACGGTAACCAAGCGTCTTGCGACCTATCACACGCAGACCGAGCCGCTAAAGGAATTTTACGCGGCAAAGGGCTTGCTTTTGACGGTCAACGGTCAAGAGGCGGTTACCGACACCACGCGCCTCGTATTTGAAGCGCTTTCGCAGTTCTCGGCATGATCCAGATCAAAAATTCCCAGCAGATCGCAGCAATGCGGGAGGCGGGCAGGATCACGGGCGAAGCCCTGATCGTTGCACGTGACCACATCCGCGAGGGAGTAAGCACCAAGCACCTCGATACGCTGATCCGTCAGCATATCGAGGGAAGGGGTGCAAGACCCTCCTTTCTCGGACTTTACGGCTTCCCGGGATCCGCTTGCATCAGCATCAACGACGAGGTCATCCACGGCATCCCCTCAGAGGATCGGATCCTTCAAGAGGGCGATATTGTGAAGATTGACGTAGGCGCCTTTTATAAGGGCTTTCACGGTGATAGCGCACGCACCTTTGGTGTGGGTCGCATCAGCAAGGAGGCGGCACAGCTGATCGCCGCAACCAAGCAAAGCTTTTATGAGGGCGTGGCTGCCTTCAAGGCGGGCAATCGCGTTGGTGATATCGGTCATGCGATCGACACCTATGTGCGTCGTTTCGGCTTTAGCGCAGTGCGCCGCTACGTGGGGCACGGCGTAGGTCGTGACGTGCACGAGTCACCTGACGTGCCGAACTACGGCACACCCGGCAGAGGTCCTCGCCTTTGCGAGGGGCTTGTCATCGCCATTGAACCGATGATCAACCAGGGCTCCTTTGAGGTGCGCGAGTTATCCGACGGTTGGACGGTAAAAACCGTTGACGGGTCGCTTTCCGCGCATTACGAAAACACCGTGGCATTAACGCCTGACGGTGTGGTGAATTTGACTGAGGTCGAAATCGGCGAATAATCGCAAATACTGACAAACAGGGAGAAAACACATGGCTAAAGATGATGTAATTGAATTTGAGGGTACGGTCGTTGAGGCGCTGCCCAATGCCACCTTCAAAGTAAAATTGCCGAACGGTCACATTGTGACCGCGCACATTTCCGGCAAATTGCGTATGAACTATATCAGAATTCTGCCCGGTGACCGCGTAACCATTGAGGTATCTGTTTACGACCTCACGAAGGGGCGCATTACCTGGCGTGCAAAATGATCCAAAGGATCGAACAATTTAGATGAAAGGAATGGTGTGACAAATGAAAGTAAAGCCTTCCGTTAAAAAAATCTGCGAAAAGTGCAAGATCATCAAAAGAAAAGGCCATGTAATGGTCATCTGCGAGAATCCCAAGCACAAGCAGAGACAGGGCTAATCCCCACACTGAAGAGAAAGAGGTAAATAACTATGGCTCGTATTGCAGGTGTTGATATTCCCAATCAAAAGAGAGTGGAAATTGCACTTACCTATATCTACGGCATTGGCCGCAAGAGCGCAAACGACATCCTTGCTTAGACCGGTATCAATCCCGATACCCGTGCAAAGGACCTCACCGAGGAAGAAGTTGCAAAGCTGCGTGACGAGATTGAAAACTCTTACCACGTAGAGGGCGACCTCCGTCGTGATACGGCTCTTAACATCAAGCGTCTGGTGGAGATCAACTGCTACCGCGGTATCCGTCACAGAAAGGGTCTGCCGGTAAGAGGTCAGAGAACCAAAACCAACGCAAGAACTCGCAAGGGTCCCGCAAAGACCATTGCAAACAAGAAGAAGTAATAAAGGAGTGGCAATAGTATGGCTAATGTAAAAAAAGTCGTGAAAAAACGCCGCGAGCGCAAGAATATTGAAAAAGGCGCCGTGCACATCAGTGCGACCTTCAACAATACCATTATCACCATCACGGACGTTGCAGGCAATGCAATTTCCTGGGCATCTGCCGGTGAACTTGGTTTCAAGGGCTCCCGTAAATCCACTCCCTTCGCAGCACAGTCCGCAGCAGAACAGGCTGCAAGACTTGCGATGGAGCATGGGCTCAAATCCGTTGAGGTTTACGTAAAGGGTCCCGGTTCCGGACGTGAATCCGCCATCCGTGCACTTGAGGCAGTAGGCCTTCAGGTCACCATGATCAAGGATGTAACTCCGATCCCCCACAACGGCTGCCGTCCGCCTAAGCGCCGCCGCGTATAATTTTACAGGAGGTAATCGAACATGGCAAGATATACTGGTCCCGTTTGTCGTCTTTGCCGCCGTGAGGGCACTAAGCTGGTCCTCAAGGGTGAGCGTTGCATGACTGGGAAATGCGCACTTGACCGCAGAAGCACTGCTCCCGGTCAGCACGGTGCAGCTAACAAAAAGGTAAGAGAGTACGGTATGCAGCTTCGTGAGAAGCAGAAGACCAAGAGATACTACGGTGTACTTGAGAAGCCCTTTGCGAACTACTACGCAGAGGCAGAGCGCAAGCCCGGCATGAGTGGTGAGAACCTGCTCATCCTTCTCGAGAGACGTCTTGATAACGTTGTTTACCGTATGGGTATGGCTGATAGCCGCAAGCAGGCTCGTCAGATGGTTCTTCACGGTCACTTCACCCTCAACGGCAAAAAGGTAACCATTCCTTCTATTTCCGTTAAGGTTGGCGACGTTATTGCCATCAAGGAGACAAGCCGCGATCTCGCTACCGTTAAGGGCCTTATCGAGGGTGCTGCTTCCAAGCTGACTCCCAAGTGGCTTGAGGTGAACAAGGAGAATGCTACCGCTAAGGTTGTGGCTCTGCCCGCCCGCGATGACATCGACTTTGATTTCAACGAGCAGCTTATCGTCGAGCTTTATTCCAAATAATCCGTTTACCGTTTCGGCGGCGATACGGAGTGTCGCAGCCGACAGTTGGCACACAGCTACAAATTGCCGCATAGCGGCATAACAAATTCAGTAAGGAGGGTTTATTGGAATGCTTGAAATTGAAAAGCCGAATATTACAATAGACAGGATGAGCGCAGATGGCACCCACGGTTTCTTTGTGGTGGATCCCCTTGAGCGTGGGTACGGTATTACCCTTGGTAACTCTTTGCGCAGAATCATGCTTAGTTCCTTGCAGGGCGTTGCCGTAACGAGCATTAAGATCGACGGCGTGCTTCATGAATTTTCCACGATTCCGGGCGTGAAGGAGGATGTGACTGAGCTTGTACTCAACGTCAAGGGCATCACAGCCAAGCTTCACAGCACCGCACAGAAAACGGTTGTAATCGACGTGACCGGTCCCTGCAGCGTTACCGCAGGTGACATTCAGGCAGATGCAGATCTCGAGATCCTCAATCCCGAGCATCATCTGGCTACCGTTGCGGAGAACAAGCGTTTTTACATGGAGCTTTGCTTTGATCACGGCCGCGGCTACGTATCGCAGGATCGTAACAAGCAGCTGGCAACGATGGCAGCAGGCAACGTTTCCGCACCCATCGGTACCATTTATACCGACTCTATTTACACACCTGTCTATAAGGTGAATTATTCTGTGGAGAGCACCCGTGTGGGTAACAACACAGATCTTGACAAACTGACCATCGAGGTTCTCACAAACGGAACCGTGACGGCAAAGGAAGCGATCTCTCTTGGAGCCAAGATCCTCAACGAACATCTCAACCTGTTTGTTAACCTCACCGATGAGGCAAAGAAGGCAGAGATCATGGTGGAACGCGAAGAGACCATCAAAGAGAAGGTCCTTGAGATGACCATTGAAGAGCTTGACATGTCGGTTCGTAGCTTCAACTGCTTGAAGCGCGCCGGCATTGACACGGTGGAAGATCTTACCAACCGCACCGAGGAGGACATGATCAAGGTCCGCAATCTCGGCAAGAAATCGCTTGAAGAAGTTATTCAGAAACTGCACTCGCTCGGTCTTGACCTGAAAAAGGAAGAAGACTAAGGCAGAGCTGCGACTATTGCAAAAAATTAGGAGGGAAAACCAATGCCCGGAAGAAAACTCGGCAGACCTACGGCACATCGCAATGCGATGCTGCGCGGTCTTGTGACTTATCTCCTGGAGAACGGTTCTGTTGAGACCACTCTCACCAGAGCAAAAGAAGTTCGTTCCATGGCAGAGAAAATGATCACGCTCGGCAAGAAGAACACGCTTGCCAGCCGTCGTGCGGCGCTTGCATATATCACGAAGGAAGACGTTGTTACCAAGGTATTCAACGAGCTTGCTCCCAAATATGAAAGCCGTAATGGCGGTTACACCCAGATCTTTAAGATGGGTCCCCGTCGCGGTGATGCAGCCGAAATGGCACTCATTCGCCTGATCGACGAGGAGTAATGATAAAACCCCCGAACGCAATCGCGCTCGGGGGTTTTTGCTTACCTCTTTGGCGGTAAGCTGCTGCCTTGTGCTTTGGGCATGCCTTTGAGATATTACAGCTCCTTTAAGGCACGCCATAAGGCATCCACCTCGGCAAGCGTGTTAAAGACACCAAATCCAAGGCGAGCCGCGCCACCCGGCGGTGTGCCAAGCGCTCTGTGCGCCAACGGCGCGCAATGTAGCCCTGCGCGCACGCAAATCCCCGCTTTGTCAAGTGCCCTTGCTACTTCTGTGGCGGGTATGCCGCGCTTGTTGAACAGTAAAACGGCACCGGGGCTCTGTTTTTGATAGATCTCAAAGCCATCAAGGCTTTCCAAACGATCTCTCGCGGCAAAAAACAGCGCTTTGGCGCGTTTTTCTGCTTCGGGAAGTCCCAATTCCATCACGTGAGATAAGCCGCCGAAAAGCCCCGCTATTGCGGGCACAGGGAGCGTGCCTGCCTCAAGTCGCTCGGGTAGCTCCTCGGGCATGGTGGGGGAAAGGGAATTGACCCCACTGCCGCCCTCGATCAAGGCGGCGGGCAAAGCTCGCTCGCCGAGTGCCAAAATGCCACAGCCCTGCAAACCCAGCAGCCCCTTATGTGCGGGCGCGGCAAGTGCATCGATCTGCATAGCACGCATATTGATCGGCAGATGTCCTGCAGACTGTGCGGCATCTACGATAAGGCGCATGCCGCGCGCGCGACAAAGCGCGCCGATCTCTGCGATCGGCAGGGTAATCGAGCAGATATTTGAGGCGTGCACACAGACGACGGCGGTTGTGTTTTTTTGAATACGTGTGCCGATTTCCTGTAAGATCTGCGATTTTGACAGGCCAACGACGGGAAAGGTGTCAAAGCGAATACCCCTTTTTTGTTGCAGGGCGTAAAGAGGACGCAGCACGGCATTGTGCTCCAGCTCCGAGCACAGCACGTGATCTCCCCGACGCAGTAGCCCCTTGAGCGCGATGTTCAGCGCGTGCGTGGTGTTCTCGGTAAAAGCAATGCGCTCGGGAGCACCCAGCCCCAAAAAATCAGATATCAGTTGGCGGCAGGCATAGACGCGCTCTGCCGCGCGCAGCGAAAGCTGATGCGCCCCACGCCCCGGGTTTCCGCACCAGCCCTGCATGCAGGCACTCGCCTCGGCAATGGCGCGTGGGGATTTCGGAAAGGCGGTGGCGGCGTTGTCAAAGTAGATCACGGCTGATCATCTCTTTTCGATATATTGCGAAACCGAAATACGTGCGGCACGCAAGGCGGCGCGCGCTTCGCTTTGCATGCGGCAGGGAAATTCCAGACCGTAGGCACAGCCCCTGCGCGTATCCTCGGGCGCGAGCGCGATCACCTCGGCGGTGATCTCGCTGTCAAGCAGCGCACGCTGTGCCTTTACCGCTGCCGTCATTGCACCGATTGCCGCAATACAGCGGCCGTTGCTTGGTGTATACATGATGCACCTCCCTTGTATGGTGAGGTGCCTGAAGCCGTAGTGCGCACCTCCCCTTCACAATATATGTGAGGCATACTTGAAACGACAAAAAGCGTGTGTGAATTTTTGCGCGCAGCGGTTGACAAATACGCTTTTATCAGCTAAAATATAATACGTATGTGCAGTCGGGAAAGGAGGGAAACTGATGCTGAAGGCTTTGCTGCTCAAATGTAAGGAGGCGCTGATCTCGGTGCTGCCTGTCACGCTTATCGTGCTGCTGCTGAATTTCACGCCCCTGGTAACGCTTTCTTTGCTTGAAACAACGGTTTTTTTGCTTTCCTCCGCCTTTTTGATCGTGGGCATCGGCTTGTTTAATCTTGGTGCCGATATCGCCATGACGCCGATGGGCGTGCAGGTTGGTTCGGGTCTGTCGAAATCGCGCAACGTGGGGCTTTTGCTTTCGGTCAGCTTCCTGTTGGGTGTTCTTATCACCGTGGCAGAGCCCGATCTTTCTGTGCTTGCCTCGCAGGTAAGCGCGGTAATCAACGGCACCGCACTGATCGTAACCGTTGGCGTTGGCGTGGGGCTTTTTTTGGTGCTTTCTATCCTGCGTATCGTTACCAAAACGGGGCTTTCTAAAATTTTAATGATCTTTTATATGCTCGTTTTCGCGCTTGCCGCACTGGTGCTGGAGCGCGGAAACGGTGCGTTTTTGGCACTTTCCTTTGACTCGGGCGGCGTGACCACCGGCCCTATTACCGTACCCTTTATCATGGCACTGGGTGCCGGCATTGCAACAACGCTCGGCGGCAAGGATGCGGGGGAAAACAGCTTTGGTCTGGTTGCTCTGTGCTCGATCGGCCCAATACTTGCCGTGATGCTTCTCGGGCTCTTTGCGAGTGGCGAAATGATCTATCAGCTGCCCGATTATTCGGTTGAATCTCATATCGGTGCCGCCCTGCCGCATATTATACTTGACGTTATGCGGGAGGTTGCGCTGGCATTGGGGCTGTTGGTGCTGTTCTTTATCATCATTCAAGCCATCTTCCTGCGATTGCCGCGCCGCAAAATCTACCGCATTGCCATCGGTATTCTTTATACCTTTGTGGGCCTTGTGATGTTCCTTGCGGCTGTGACCGTTGGCTTCATGCCGATCGGTTACCGCATCGGATACGAGCTTTCTGCTGCTAACAGCACGCTTTTGGTGGTTATGGGCTTTGTGCTCGGCCTTGCGGTGGTGCTTGCTGAGCCCGCGATCCACGTGCTGAAAAGCCAGGTCGAGGATATTACCAACGGTACGGTCAGCAAGCGTGCCATGATGCTGGCGCTCTCTATCGGTGTTGGCATCTCGATCGGGCTTTCCATGATCCGCATTATTTTTGATTTCAGCATTCTTTATTATCTCATTCCGGGCTATTTTATCTCGCTTGGGCTTTCCTTCTTCGTGCCGCGCTTGTATACCGCCATTGCATTTGACTCGGGCGGCGTTGCCAGCGGACCGCTGACCTCAAGCTTTATTTTGCCGCTTGCCATCGGTGCGTGCGTGTCGCTGCAGGGCGTTTCCTCGGTGATGGAAAACGCGTTCGGTATTGTTGCCATGGTTGCCATGACCCCGCTGATCACCATTCAGATCATGGGCTTTCGTGCCGTGATGGCAGGTAAGGTGCGCGACAGTATCATGATGAAGCAGATCCTTGGCGCCGATGATGAGCAGATCATCGATTTTATGTAAGGAGGTGCTGTGTATGTCAAGCGTTGTAAACGAAACCGAAAAAAAGACCAAGCGCACCCCTGCAAGGTCGGTCGCGCGCCGTACCGTTTCGCGCGTTAAGGCGCAAACGGGGCATAAAACAGCCCCACAGAAGCTAAAGCTGCTGATCACGGTGGTGCCGCGCCGTAAGACCGAGTATTTTATGGATCTCATTCAATCCTTTGACGTGAATATGCAGTTTTGCTCAACCGCGCGCGGCACGGCAAGCATGGATATTCTTTCTCTGATGGGACTGGATGAAAACGAAAAGCGTGTGATCTTCAGCGTGATCCGCGAGGATATGGCGCCAAGGGCACTTGCTGTGCTGGAGGAAAAATTTGCCACCATCAAAAACGCCAAGGGCATTGCCATGACGGTGCCCCTCACGGGTATGATCGGCGTGGCGATCTATCAATTTTTGGCAGATAACCGCAAGGGAGGAAAGGCGACGTGAAATTTGAATATGAGCTGATACTGTGCATTGTGAATGCGGGCTTTTCCGATGCGGTGATGGAGGCGGCACGCGCCTGCGGTGCAGGCGGCGGCACGGTGATCCATGCGCGCGGCACTGCCAACAAGGAGGCGGAGACCTTTTTTAAGATCACCATTCAGCCCGAAAAGGAGGCAGTGATGATCCTTGTACCCACGGCAATCAAGGATGACGTGCTGCATGCCCTTTACCAAAAGGTAGGTCTGCAAACGCCGGGGCAGGGCATTGCCATGGCGTTGCCTGTTGACGGTGTGGTGGGCTTGCCGAGCAAAAGCCCGAAAACCGAAAAATAATAGAAAATCCCGACACGTGTCGGGATTTTTTGTTTGCGGTATCACCGCGCGAGAAAATTTCTGCTGCTTTATCGGTGCTTTTTTGACGGAATGTTGAAAAAAATTGTGACAGTTCCTTGATTTTTTCATTTATCTCTTGTATTTATACGTAAAATTTGGTAATATGTTAAATAACGGTTAAGAACGGCGGTGAAGCGATGTTTGGCTACGTAAGGATCAATAAGGCAGAATTGCGTGTTCGCGAATATGAATACTATCGCGCCGCGTATTGCGGGCTTTGCCGCAGCATGGGCAAGTGCACAGGGCAGTGTTCTCGCTTGACGCTCAGTTATGATATCGCCTTTCTTACACAGGTGCGCATGGCGCTTGTCGGTACTGAGCCGCAGTTTAAAAAGCGGCGCTGCATGGTACATCCGCTTCGCGCTCGCATGATGATGGAGCCAAACGCCGAGCTTTCCTATGCTGCCGACGCTTCGGCGCTGCTTGCCTTTGAAAAATGTCGCGATGACGTGACGGATAAACGCGGCTTTGGCCGCTTGATCGCGCGGTGCAGAGTGTTGCTGCTGCGCGGCGCGTATCGCCGTGCAAAAAAACGGCTGCCCGAGGTGGCAGTTGCCCTGCGAGAGCATCTTGCCGCCCTCTCGGCACTTGAGCGTGAAAAACGCCCCACCGTAGATGAGCCTGCTGCTGTTTTCGGTGAGCTGCTTGCTCTGCTTTTTTCGCACGGACTAGAGGAGGATGCTGCCCGCATCGCCCGTGTGATCGGCAATAAGGTTGGAAGGTTTATTTACATTGTAGATGCCGTGGACGATCTTGAAAAGGATGAAAAAAGCCGAAATTACAACCCCGTTTTGCTGCTTTACGGAAAAAATCCCACAAAAGAGGCGCGGCAGCTGCTGCAGGACGCCCTGCTTTCCTGCTTGTCTGATGCGGCAACCGCACTCGATTTGATCGGCGAGGCGCAGTATTCCGCGTGCCGCGCCGTTCTTGAAAACATATTGTATTTAGGCATGCCCGCCGCCGCCAAAAAGGTGATTTGGGGCGAGGGGGCGTGCTGTAAGGAGGAAACAAGTGAGCAATAACCCTTATAAGGTTCTCGGCGTTTCGCCCGAGGCAGACGACGAGGAGATCAAAAAAGCATACCGCGAATTGGCGCGCAAATACCACCCCGATCGCTACAGCGATTCCGATCTTGCCGATCTTGCAAGCGAGAAGATGAAGGAGATCAACGCAGCGTACGAGGAGATCACGCGTATGCGCGAGGCGGCTGCAGACCGCGGCGGCAATTATTACGAGGCGCCAAAGGGTGATGCCTCGCACACGAAAAACAGCCACACGGGCGGTTATCAAACCAACATGGGCGGCGGCACCAACTCCCGTTCACAGCATTATCCCGCCGAAGCCAAGGAGAAATTCACACGCATTCGCAACTGCATCAACGGTGGGAATATCGCCGAGGCAGAGAGGCTGCTCGAGGAGATCGGCTCTGCCGAGCGCGGTGCGGAGTGGGTGTTTCTCACG
>JAZOLJ010000053.1:0-28241 GCA_045652845.1 Eubacteriales bacterium
AGGTCGTTGTGGTTGATAACTATCACAACAGCTCTCCGAGGGCGATCGAAAGAGTAGAAAGGATCATCGGCAAAAGGGTGCCTGTTTACGAGGCTGACGCTGCCGACGAGGCGGCACTCGATCGCATTTTTGCCGAGCAAAAAATTGATGCTGTGGTGCACTTTGCAGGCTATAAGGCAGTAGGCGAATCGGTCAGAAAGCCGATAGAGTACTATGATAATAACATCAACACCACGCTTTCGCTGCTTGGAGCCATGAAAAAGGCGGGCGTAAAGAAGCTGATCTTCAGCTCATCTGCAACCGTTTACGGCACGCCCGAAAAATGCCCCATTACCGAGGATAGCCCTACGGGCAACTGCTCGAACCCCTACGGCTGGACCAAATATATGATCGAGGTCATTTTGCGCGATTATTGCGTATCCGACCCTGACATGCAGGTGATTTTGCTGCGTTATTTTAACCCCGTTGGCGCACATAAAAGCGGCATGATCGGCGAAAACCCCAACGGCATTCCCAACAACCTCATGCCCTATATCACGCAGGTGGCTGTCGGTAAGCTGAAGGAGCTTTCTGTTTTTGGCAACGACTACCCAACGCACGACGGCACGGGCGTGCGCGATTTTATCCACGTGGTGGATCTTGCGCGCGGTCACGTGGCGGCACTTGGCTACGATAAGAAGGGGGCGTCTGTCTTTAATCTCGGCACGGGTATGGGCTACAGCGTGCTTGATATGGTCAAGGCGTTCAGCGAGGTAAACGGCGTGCCCGTGCCCTATAAGATCGGCCCGCGTCGCCCCGGCGACAATGGCACCTGCTATGCAGATCCCACCAAGGCAAAAAGCGAGCTTGGTTGGGTAGCGGAGCACGACCTTAACGACATGGTGCGCGACGCATGGAGATGGCAATCCCAAAACCCCAACGGCTACGGGGACTGATGTATTTGGCGCATACGGCTCCCTCGTGTGCCTCGGCGTAGTTACTACGCCTCTCACCGCACGATGAAGCCGTCTGCATCCAAATCCATACGTCCCTTTAAATTGGACTCTGAATTGGGTTGGCGCATTGCGGCGCATACGGCTCCAAACGAAATCACAATAAAACAGGGCGGCAGGCATTGCCGCCCTGTTTTGCACATTATCACAATAGCGAGCAAGATAATTTTATCAAAAATGTCCCTTGCATAAAAAATTAAAATATGGTAAAATAATAACAGTAAGGCTATTATAAACAGCGCCGGCGGCGCTATTCATGCGAAGCGAGGAGGTTTTGACAGATGTTTCAGGTTGGAGAATATATCGTGTACGGTATTAACGGCATCTGCCGCGTTGAGGACGTTTGCCCGTCCCCCTACGACAAGACCGATCCGCGCACCTATTATCTTTTGGTGCCTGTCAACAACCCCATGAGCTCTACCATCTACACCCCCGTGGATAACGAGCGCGTGCCTATGCGCCGCTTGATGACTGCCACAGAGATCGAGGCACTGATTGCCGATATGCCCGCAATAGAGCTGCTGACAGTGCCGATTGAAAAGCAGCGGCGCGAGATCTACCGCACCACCATCGGCACACTTGCGCCCGAGGGCTATGTGCAGGTGATCAAGACTGTGCACCGCCGTCGCGAGGAGTTGACCGCCGCACACAAGCATTTTCCCGTGACCGATCTTGAATACGGCAGGCTTGCCAAGCATCTCCTTTACAGCGAATGTGCACACGTGTTGGGGCTTGCGGAGGAAAGCATGGAGGAATATATCGCCTCTCGCATTCCGAAAGCGGAATAATAAAAACAGGCGCTCTTAAAAAGAGTGCCTGTTTTTGCGTTATTTTTTTTGCATAATAGCGTCGATTGCAGAGATACAATTGGCGCGAAAGCCTGCTTGCTCCAGCGCGGTCACGCCCTTGATAGTAGAGCCGCCGGGCGAGCAGACTGCATCCTTCAGCTCGCCGGGGTGCTTGCCTGTCATCAGCTGCAGCTTCGCGCTGCCAAGCACCGTTTGCGAGGTCATACGGAGCGCATTTTCACGTGAAAGCCCGTACTTTACACCTGCATCGGCAAATGCCTCTATCATCATATCCACAAACGCAGGGCCGCAGCCCGCCAGTGCGCCGCCAATGCCCATTTGTGCCGAGGGGAGGGTGATCACCGTGCCAAGCGCGCCAAAAAGCGCCTTTGCCATGGCAAGCTCATCCTCGCTGAGCGAGGTCTTATCCTCAAACAAAAACACGCCCTCACCAACGGCGGCAGGTGTGTTCGGCATTACGAACTGCACGCGCGTGTCGGCGGGCAGCAATGCCGCGTATCTGTCGTGATCCCAGCCGAGTGCCACCGAAAGGATCGCCTTTTTGCCAATCGCCTTGCCAAGCTCTGCCAGCACGCCTTCAATTTGTGCGGGCTTGCATGCCATTACGAGCATATCGGCAGCCACGGCTACCTCAAGGGCGCTTTTCGCCGTCAAAAACCCGATTCTTGTTGCGTTTTTGCGTAGCTTTTCTTGGTTGGGGGCAAACGCCACAATGTCCTTTGGTGCTATTTTATTCGTTGCAACAAAGCCCTCGGCGAGTGCTGTTGCCATATTTCCCATTCCGATAAAACCGAGCTTCATAGCTTCACCTCACAATTTACTGATTTTATTATAAAAGAGTGCCCTGAAAAAGTCAAGTGAAAGATAAAAAAGAGGTCGCTTTTGCGACCTCTTTTTTATACACCGTAATTACGCGCGGGTAACTTTGCCCGAGCGCAGGCAACGGGAGCAAACCGCCACGGTGGTGGGGTTCCCGTCAACGATAGCCTTAACCTTGCGGATATTGGGCTTCCAAGAACGGTTGGTCTTGCGGTTGGAGTGAGAAACGTTCTGACCGAACACTACGCCCTTGCCGCATACGCTGCACTTTGCCATATTGACACCTCCTGTCACACCTCGCGGTGCGTATCGTTATATCCATTGTATTTTTAACAGCGACAATCATTATACCATATAAAAAATTAAAATGCAAGTGTTTTTTGCAATTTTTTCGAACTTTTCTCCATTTTGTCAGCAAACCGTATTGCCAAGACGGTAGATAAGACTGCGCATTTGAGCAAAATCCCCCAAAGCGAGAGCGTTTTGCATCAGCTCTTGCGCGGCACTGTCGGCGGGCGCGTTTGCTTTGGTGGAAATAAAGACCGTTAATGTTGGGGCTTCGCCCTTTGCTGCCGTGATCACACGTGCCCCTGCAAGCGGTAACGCCAGCTCGGCGGTAAAGCGGTGAAGATCCAGTAAAAGTGGCAGTGTCTGTGGCGAGAGCTCGCTGTCACAGGGGTGCGTCAGCACGGCACCAAGCGTTGCGCTTTTCAAGTTTGCACCTGCTGCAAATACACGTGATAGCAGGTGCATCAGCTGCGGCAGGGCTGCCGTTCTTGCCATCACACTGCCAAAGATCTGCCCGTTTGCCGTGTGGCAGTGCACAGGTGTCGGTTCTCCGTGCCGTGCCTCGCGCGGCACTGTCAGCTGCAGCGCGTGCGTACCGTACCATTTGCCAAGCACCTCACGGGAGAGGGAAAGCATTACGGTCATGCCGTTCTTTAATATGATCAGGTCGTGCGGTAAAAGTCTGCCAATCAGCCGCAGCGGAGCGCCGCTTGTCAGCATGGCATCAGCCAAATTAGCATCAACGGCAAATATTGCCGTGTTGCGGCAGGCATCCATCAAGGCGGCGGTGCTGCTATTCTTTGCAAATTCGGTCATGCAGAGGGTATCGAGCTCGACACCAAGCGGCAGCTCTGCCAAATGCACGCCAAGCCCTTCCTCACCGATTACCATGATCGGTATTGGCGATAAGTGGGCAAAGGCTTGCCAAAAGCGAGAAACGGTATTGGCAAGCGAGTGATCTTTGTCGGCATCCAGCGCCAGCAAAAGCTGCCCTGCATGGGGGGCGGGGTGCGCAGTCGGCTTTTGCAGTACCATTGTAGGCTGATCTGTTTGCAGCATCTCCCTCGGCAAATTGCCACGCGTTGCTAAAGAAAGCTCGGCGGTGGTGCCGCAAAGGGCGGTCGCACACGCCCCGCGCCCTGCGCGCAAAAGGTATTGCGTAGCGGTCTGCATCACGTCAAGCAGAGTGGGTGTCTCGTCCTTTTTCAGCGCCTTTCGCATACGACAGATATCCTGCCACACACGCGCCGCGCTTGGGTCTTCAAAATGCAGCTCCTCCAAACGCATTGTTTGGGGCAGGGAATATAGCCGCGCCGCCAGCGCACCAAGGAAAAGGAGATCGCCTACCAAGGGGTCACGGTGCATCGCAGTAAAGTGGCGTTGGCAAAAGCGGAGTCCCTCTGTGCTGACGGTAAGTCCAAGCTCCTCCTTCAGCGCGGTCAGCTGCGGCGGCGTCAGGCGGCAAAAGCCTTGAATGCTTTTGCTGCAAAAATCGGGTGTAAAGCGGTTTTGTGTCATGGCATCAATCTTCCTTTTCGGCAAGCAATCTGCCGTTTTTTACCGACGTCAAGCGCACAGGCAGCATCACGCCGTGCAGCGGCACGTCACTTTTCATTGCCACCTCTAAAAAATTGTCGGTGTGACCGATGGCAAATCCCGACTCAAATGTTTCAAAAAGCACGGTACGGTGCGGGCTTTTCAGGGCGTTTTGCAGTCGCTTTTCGCGCATTTCCTTGCCCGCGGCAATCAGGGCAGCCGAGCGCGCTCGCTTGGTAGCACTGTCTATTTGCCCCGACATTTCGGCGGCAGGAGTGCCTGCACGCCGAGAGTAAGCAAACACGTGCATCTGCAAAAATTCAGCCTTTCTTGCAAGGTCTACTGTTTCATAAAAGCTTTCCTCACTTTCTCCTGGAAAGCCGACGATAAAATCGGCAGTCAGCTCCACGTTCTTTATCGCCGCACGCAGAAGGGCAATACCGTCAAGTGCCATTTGGCGGTTATATTTGCGCTTCATAGCGGCAAGCACGGGAGAGGAGCCGCTTTGCACGGAAAGGTGAAAATGCGGCGTGAGGTGCGAAAGCCCTGCCAGTCTTGTAACAAAATGCTCCTTCATCAGCGAAGGGTCAAGCGAGCCGAGTCGCACGCGCTCAATGCCATCTATCTTATCTACCGCCTCCAAAAGATCGATCAAGGATACACCCTCAAGGTCACGCCCCCACGAGGCGGTTTCAATACCCGTTAGCACAACCTCGCGGCAGCCGTTTTTTACCAAGCCACTGACCTCGCTTACCACGTCGGCAAGAGGCTTTGAGCGCACTCTGCCGCGTGCGCCGGGAATGGCGCAGTAGGTGCAGCGGTTTTCACACCCATCCTCAATCTTCACGTAAGCGCGGGTGCGCGAAAACGCGGTGATGCACATTGGCTCAAATGCGGCTTTTTCAATATCGTTCACGGCGATTTTTGGTGTTTTTGCCTTTTTTTCGCCTGCCAGCAGGCAAACGGCGGCATCCACTACGGATAGCTTGTTATCGTTGCCGCAAATATAGTCAACCCCTTTAATTTTTGCAGCGTCTGCGGGATGCGACTGCGAAAAGCAGCCCGTTACCAAAATAAAGGCGTTGGGGGCTTGTGCTGCGGCACGGCGGATCATTTGCCGTGCCTTGCGGTCGGATTCGGCGGTTACGGTGCAGGTGTTGATCACGTAAATATCACAGGGGTCTGTCGGTGCATTTATTGCAAAGCCGCGCGCTTGAAACGCCTCGGCAATTGCCTCGCTTTCATACCGATTTACCTTGCATCCAAGCGTTATGATGCCAACGGTTGCTTTGGTTACCATAGCCGCACCTCCCTTTCGTGATATCTTATTTTATCACTTTTTTTGCCTTCGGTCAACACCCACGTAAAGTTTTTCAAAAGCACTTGAAAAAACACGGTATATGATATATAATAAATTTATTAGTTCAACTTTAAGGAGGGGCATATGCGTATTCTGCGAATTGAGAAAAACGATGCAGGTCAACGTCTGGATAAGTTTTTGTCTAAGGCAGTAAAGGGCTTGCCCCTTTCCATGATGTATAAGGCAATACGTACCAAGAAAATCAAGGTAAATCGCAAGCGTGCTGAGGCAAATCAAATGCTTTTGGCGGGCGATGAGGTGCAGCTTTTCATCAAGGAGGAATTTTTTGATCTGCCGCAAAGGGATAACAGTGCCCTTGCCGCCATCAAGCCAAAGCTTTCTATCGTTTATGAGGATGAAAACATCATGCTGCTAAACAAGCGCCCCGGTGTACTCGTGCATGAGGATACGGCAGGCGGCGAAAACACCCTGATCCTGCATATCAAGGCGTATTTATATCAAAACGGCGAGTACGACCCCGCAAGCGAGCAATCCTTTGCCCCCGCCCTTTGTAACCGCATTGACCGCAACACGGGTGGCATTGTGATCGCCGCCAAAAATGCCGAGGCACTGCGCGCCATGAACGAAAAGATCAAGCAAAACGAGATATCCAAATGCTATCTTTGCGCGGCACACGGCAAAATGCCGCGAAAATCCGACACGTTGGTGGGGTATTTGCGCAAGGATAGCGAAAAAAACCTGGTTACGGTATCGGATACACCCTTAAAGGGCGGCAAAAGCATCGAAACCCGTTATCGCGTGCTTCGTGAGAGGGATGGCAATTCGCTGCTACAAGTAGAGCTGATCACGGGCAGAACGCACCAGATCCGCGCCCACCTCGCGCACATCGGGCACCCCCTGCTGGGTGACGGTAAATACGGCAAAAATAAAGAGGAAAAGGGCAGGGGCTACAAATACCAAGCACTGTATGCCTACCGCCTGACCTTTAAGCCCGCCCGCGGTGATACGGTCCTCTCGTATCTTGAGGGGAAAACCTTTGAGATCCCCGAGGGGGACGTGTGGTTTTTGCGCGATTTTACCTGATTTTTAAGAAAGGTTAGGGCAGAGCATTTTCGCGCTGTCCGCTGATATATGCAGCTTATTCGAAAATACGCATGGCTTTCCTTGCCGCTTGGCGGCGTACTCACGGGTCTTTGCCTTGCCTTCCCGCAGATCGGCTTTCTTGCATGGCTTTCCATGGTTCCGTCGTTGCTGTTCTTTTTCACGGCAGCAAGAGATACTACCGTGCGTTACCGCCGCCTTTATCTTTGGGGCTTTTGCTATTATTTTGCCTTTTTTATGACGGCACTGCACTGGTTTTTAGATCTTTACCCCATGGATTTTCTCGGTGTGACCAAGGGTGAGGCGGTGGCACTGGTTGCCATTTGCTGGGTGGGGCTTTCTTTGCTTCAAACCGTTTTTGCGGCATTCGTCATTCCGCTTTTTGGATTTCTTTGCCGCAGATCGGTGATGAGGCGGCTTGCCGCCCTTATTCCGCTTTTGTTTGCCGCGCAATACGTGATTGCCGAGTGGAGTCAGACGCTGACTTGGATGGGAGTGCCGTGGGCGCGCCTCGCGCTCGGGCAGATCGAGTATGGTGCAATCGTTGGCAGTGCGGCACTTTTTGGCTCTTATTTCATCACGTTTGCCATCGTTTTGGTAAACGGATACCTCGCGTGGGGTATTCTGCATCGCAAAAATATCCCGTGCGTGCGTCTTTGCGCGACTGTTGTGGCGGGTGTGCTGGTGCTGCAGCTTGGCTGCGGCATGATCGGTTATTTTACCGCCAACCCACAAAACGGCTCGCCCGTTTTGGCTGCAGCGGTACAAGGAAACGTTGGCTCCGATCTCAAATGGACGGCAAACAGTCGTCTCAAAAGCTACGAGATCTATGCCAAATACACCGCCGAGGCAGCAGCGGCAGGTGCCGCTATCGTCGTCTTTCCCGAAACCTTTATTCCCGCAACCGTCAGCGAGCGCACCGAGCTTGGTGAGTACGTGATCGGTCTTGCAAGGCTTTATCAGGTCACAATCCTTTGCGGTGGCTTTCACCGTGATGGGGAGGGCAACGAATATAACGCCGTGTTTGCGGTATACCCCGACGGTACCATTGACGAAACGGTATACGCCAAGCGCCATTTGGTGCCCTTTGGCGAGTACGTGCCGTGGCGTCCTGTGATTGAATTTGTGCTGCCACTGCTTGCCGATATCGGCATGCTTGCAGATGATCTTGCCCCTGGCACCGACAGTGCCTTGTTTGATACGCAATACGGCAAGATCGGCGCGCTGCTTTGCTTTGACTCGATCTATGAGGAGCTGACGCGCGACAGCGTGCGCGACGGTGCAAATTTGATGATATTGCCCACCAACGATTCCTGGTTTACCGATTCGCGCGGCGTTTATATGCATCACTCTCAAGCGCGCTTGCGTGCTATTGAAAGCGGCAGATGGATCGTGCGTGCTGCCGATACGGGCATTTCCTCGGTGATCGCCCCCAATGGCGTTGCCCACGATCCCCAACCCCCGATGCAGGAGGGCATGGCACTTTATACGGCATATGCGCGCGACAATATCACGCTATACACCCGCATTGGCAATTTGCTTGTTTGGCTGCTGATCGCCGCGGTTTTTGCCGTGCCTGCAGCAGAAGTTATCTTGTGCCGCAAAAGGAGAAACGGCCAATGATCGACTGTCAGGATCAGCCCCCCGTAGGCAAGAGGGAACAATCCGAACTCGGTTTTGAGGGGCAAATATCCGTATCTGCATCGGGAAATTTCCTTGCAATATCCACATATTACTGCAAAAATTTCCCTCGCATCTGCAAATATTTGCTCTCTCAAAACTCGTGGGACCCTCAAGCCTTTGATTTTTGTGTGATTTTGGTGCTTGGCACGCGCAGCCAAGTGTGAACTTTGCAAGCAGGCCAAGTGCCGAAAGCACCGGAAAGCAAGGCTTTAGGGCGGGTTCAGATTATTCCCTCTTGCCTAACCGAGGGGATTGAATATGAAGCATAAAATAAAAATCCCGCACCGTGGTGCGGGATTTTTTATTTTTCATTGTAATCGCCCGATCAGTCGGTCACGTAGGGCAAGAGAGCCACCTGACGGGAACGCTTGATAGCGGTGTTCAGCTCACGCTGATGCTTTGCGCAAGCACCGGAGATACGGCGGGGCAGGATCTTGCCACGCTCGCTGATGAATTTGCGCAGCTTAGCGGTGTCTTTATAATCAATGAAATCAACTTTGTCCGCGCAGAAAATGCAAACCTTTTTTCTCTTGCGGTTCATGGGGCGCGCAGGGCGTGCCGCGGTTTCGATTTTATCCATGACTTATTATCCTCCTATAAATTTATGTGATCTGTCAGAAGGGCAGATCGTCGTCTGCCTTCAGCTCCTCAAAGTTCGGCGCAGCCGCTGCGGGAGTGGAGTAAGACGGTGCGGAGCCATACGCATCGGGCGTGTAGCTGGCGCCGGTGGAGCCGCCCTCGTTACGGCTGTCAACAAACATAGCCTCGTCAACAACGACCTCGGTTGCGTAGCGACGCTGACCTTGGTTATCCTGCCAAGATCTTGTTTGGATAGAGCCGGTTACGCAAAGAGCGGAGCCCTTTTTGAAAAACTTGGAAATAAATTCTGCAGTTTGACGCCAAGCAACCAAGGTGATGAAGTCAGCCTGCTGTTGCTGCTGCTGTGCATCATTCGATCTTGCCTGGAATCTGCGGTTCACCGCCAGGGTGAAAGTAACAACGGCAATACCGCTTTGTGTTTGCTTGAGTTCGGGGTCGGCGGTAAGTCTGCCGCAAAGAACGACCTTGTTGAGATTCAAACTGGACATAGCATACGCCTCCGTTTCCTAAGTTTTAAGTTTCATTATTCAGCAACAGCTTCGGTTGCTTCTTCAGCTGCGGCGGGTGCTTCAGGAGCAGCCTCGGCCTTTGCAACTGCTTCGTGCTCGAGCTTTACAACGATAGAACGCATAACGCTCTCGTCAATGTTGTAAAGACGCTCAAGCTCTGCGGGGAACGCAGGCTCTGCCTTGAAGGTAACTACGGTGTAGTAGCCTTCGGGCATATCGTTGATGGGGTATGCAAGACGGCGCTTGCCCCAATCGGCAACCTCAACGATCTCGGCATTCTTGGCAATGATATCGGTGAACTTGGTCACGGTTGCCTTGGTAGCCTCCTCGCCGCCCGTTACATCAACGATGAACAGAGTTTCGTAAGAGTTGATAACCTTTTCCATTTTTATACCTCCCTATGGACTTTTTATTGACCGTGCCTTGTTGGCACAGTAAGGAGACGGGAGCCTTACGGTTTGCAGTAATTTTCCCGCATCGGTTCAGTATTATAGCATAAATTATGCTTGCTGTCAAGAGCTATTTTGAAATCTTTGAAAAAATTTACAACTTAATATATTATATATCAAATGGGGAGCGCAAGAATATCAAGATCCCATGCGGGCACAGACACGCGGCGCGTGAGATATAGGCGGTAATCGGGGGCAAGATCGGCTATCAAAAGGGGCAGGGCAAACAGATCCTCACTGCGGTGGTAGCAGGCGATCTTCATGCGTGGGCGGCACGCGGCAATCGTCGCGGCTGTTCCGCGCAGGGCAGCTGCCTCCGCGCCCTCCACGTCGTATTTGATGTAATCTACCGCTTCTCCTGCGAGAAGTGCGTCAACGGTAGCGGTTTTTACGGTGTTTTCGGCATTGGCTCGCCCTGTGCAAAGCCCCGCGTTGCGGTTGCCCGAGGCATCAAACGCCGCCTCGCCCTCGGTATCAAGGATCGCGGCGCAATGGCAAGCAATGCGGCAATCCGTCACGGCTTCTGCCCACGCGGAAAGCTTGCGGAAATTGTGCTTGTCGGGCTCTACTGCAAGGATGTATTCAAGCGGCGCGAGCGCTAACAGCTCGCGCGCGGTATCGCCGTTATAAGCACCAAGATCCACTGCGCGGCGCACGGTATCAAGCGAGAGGATGCGGCGGTCGCTGTCGGGGGTATCGGTTGCAGCCATCAAAAAATCATAGCGCCCCGTTAGCTTATAGGCAAGCGTGAGATCAAAAATGCGCCTTGAGTTATCGTCGGCAAGCAACGCGCGTGCGGCGGCAAGCTCCTTTTCGTGTGCCAAAAAGAACGCTCTATCAAAAAGCTCTTCGCCGCAAACGGGCACGTCGGGTATGTATAACGGATACCGTTTTGCCACATTTTCGATCAGCAGGAGTACGTCGGGGCGCGCAGTCCCAAAGGAGAGCAGCACCACGCAGTCGTTTTCGGGGTAAAGCGATGTGACCTCGGAAAAAGAGCGCACGGGCATGCCGTGAAAGACCTGCCCGCGCACAAACCCGTCACTGGCGAAAACGCCCTTAACGGAAATTTCTCTTTTTTCAAGAACCGCCAGTATCTTATCCGCGCCGTTTCCCATACCGTAGAGCCATATATCGCGCGTTTCGTGCGACAGCGTATCCCATAGCTCGGGCAGGCTTTTCAGTGCTTCAAACGTCGGTTCTCTCATGCTTTAGCCCATCTGCCCCTGCAGTTGCTTGCCACCCATTACGTGAAAGTGTAAATGCTTTACGGTCTGGCAGGCATCCTCACCGCAGTTAGTGATCACACGGTAGCCGTTGTTTAGCCCCTGTGCCTTGGCGATCTCGGGGATCGCTTCAAAAATTTTTGCCACGTAATGGCTGTTTGCGGCGGTAACGGCATCCGCACAGCAAATGTGCTCCTTGGGTACCACAAGCACGTGAACGGGGGCTTGGGGATTGATGTCACGAAAGGCGTATACGTGTTCGTTTTGGTATACCCTTGCCGAGGGAATTTCCCCCGCAATGATCTTACAAAACAGGCAATCCATGGTAAGACTCCTTATTTTACAAATTCGTGGAAGATGGCGTTGAGTGCTGCCTCATAGTCATCCTCGTTCACGCCAATGATGATGTTGAGCTCGCTTGAGCCTTGGTCGATCATGCGGATGTTAACGCCTGCTGCGGAAATCGCATCAAACACACGGGCAGCGGTGCCGCGCGCCTTTACCATGCCGCGACCAACCACGGCGATGAGGCAAAGACCGTCAAGAATCTCCACATGGTCAGCCTTTACCTGACGGGCAATGCTTTGCAGCAAGCGCTCGCGGCGACCCTCAAGCGAGGAGGTGGCAACCACAATGCTCATGGTGTCAATACCGGAGGGCAGATGCTCAAAGGAAATCTCGTTATCCTCAAGGATCTCCAGCACGCGACGGCCAAAGCCAATCTCGGCATTCATGCGATCCTTTTCAATGTGGATAACCGAAAAGCCCTTTTTGCCAGCAAGCCCCGTGATCACGCGCTTTTTGTCGTAGCCGTCAGCCGAGGAAACGATCATGGTTCCCTTGTCGGCGGGGGCGTTGGTGTTGCGGATGTTGATCGGAATGTTTGCATAGCCCACGGGGAAAATCGACTCGTCGTGCAGCACGGTCGCACCCATGTAGGAGAGCTCGCGCAGCTCCTGATAGGTGATGGTATCAATGGGCGGGGGATTGTCGAGCACGCGGGGGTCACCCATCATAAAGCCCGACACGTCTGTCCAGTTCTCGTAAAGGTCTGCGTTTGCCGCACGTGCCACGATCGCGCCCGTAATGTCCGAGCCGCCGCGCGAAAAGGTCTTGATGGTGCCGTTGGGCATGCAGCCGTAAAAGCCGGGAATCACGGCGTTCTTGTGGCGGCGCAGCTCCTCCGAGAGCACGGCATTGGTCTTTTCCTCGTCGAAGCTGCCGTTGTCGCGGAAGAAGATCACGTTCTCTGCATCAATAAAATCAAAGCCGAGGTACTTGGCAAGAATAATGCCGTTGAGGTATTCTCCGCGAGAGGCGGCGTAGTCACGGCCCGAGGCGTGCAGCATCGCGTTTTTGACGTATGCCAGCTCACCCGACATATCAAAATTCATGCCGAGCTCACGGATAATGGAGTTGTAACGCTCCTCAAGCTGCAGGTAATATTCATCAATGCTCTCATGATTGCGGATCATTTCGTAGCAACGGTAGAGCATATCGGTTACCTTGGTATCGCTGCTGTGGCGTTTGCCGGGGGCGGAGGGAACTACAAAGCGGCGCGCGGGATCTGCCTTGATAATGTCGGCAACCTGCTTAAAATGCTTCGCGTCGGCAAGCGAGCTGCCGCCGAACTTAACAACTTTGGTCTGCATAATGACTCCTTATGGTTGAAATACAAAAATATATTATTTATTATATGATTTTTTGTAGGTGCGTGTCAAGAGGGATTTGCGATTTTTCTTAAAACTAATGGAATTTACGCTTTGTGTGCTTGTGCACCTTCCTCAAGGTATCGCTCAGCCTGTACGCGGAAGAGGTTCGCGTATTTGCCGTTAAGGTCTATGAGCTCGCGGTGCGTGCCCTCCTCGGCAATATGACCGTTTTCAAGAACCACGATCTTGGAGGCAATGGTGGCAGAGGAAAGGCGATGTGACACGAAAACAGTGGTTTTCTCGCCGCGCAGCTCATCAAAGCGGCGAAAGACCTCTTGCTCGGCAAGGGGGTCAAGCGAGGCGGTAGGCTCATCCAGAATAATGATATCCGCATCGCTGTAAAAGGCGCGGGCAAGCGATAGCTTTTGCCACTGACCGCCCGAAAGCTCGGTGCCGTTGCGGTCAAAGTAGCGCATCAGGCCGGTGTCGTAACCGTTTTGAAGCCTTTGCACAAATTCATCTGCTCCTGCGCTGATCGCAGCCTCGGTGATCTCACGCTCGTTTGGCGTGCGGGAAAGATTGCCAAGGCGAATGTTATCGCGTACCGTGAAGGCATATTTACCAAAATCCTGAAACACGATGCCAAACAGGCGGCGCAGGGCAGCTACGTCGTAATCGCGCAGATCCTGCCCGTCGAGCAGGATCTCACCCTCGGTGGGGTCGTAAAGGCGTGTCAGCAGCTTAATGAGTGTGGTTTTTCCCGCACCGTTCAGCCCCACCAGTGCCACAGTTTCCCCCGGGCGCAGGTAAAGGCTCAAGTCGTCGATCACGGGCTTGGTCGTGCCGGGGTAGGCAAAGCTTACGTGGCGGAATTCAATAGTGTGCTGCGCACCCTGTATGGGCAGCAGCGGTTTTTCGCTGCGCGGTACGATGCTGCTTTTCTCCTTGAGAAAGGAGAGGAGGTTGTCAATAAAGAGCGTGCCCTCGTAAATGGTTGCCGAGGTGGTAATCAGTGCGGCAACGGAGGTGGAAATGGAGGTGAGTGCCCCCGTGTAAAGCGAATAATCGCCGATCAGGTACTGCCCATTGAAAACGCCCCACGCGATGTAGGCGAAGAAAAAGCAGGAGAGCAGAGAGGAGAGCATGGCAAGAACGATCTGCCAAACGTTTTCGCGCACGATGAGGCTTTTCAGCCCCTTATAGTATTTTTCAAATACCGTATTGTAGCGTTCGGTCAGCTCGTCGCCGAGATCGTACATGCGGATCTCCTTTGCAAGATCCTTGTTTGTGGCAAGCTCGGCGTAATAGTTCATCTGTCTGCGGTCTACCGAGCGAAAGCGCATATAGGCAAAGGATTTGCGGCGATAAATAAAGTTTACGATCGCCGAGGGTACAGCCGCCAAGGCAATGGCAAGTGCGGCCAGAGGAAGCGCGGAGGCAAGTATCACCACGTATCCGACCAGCGAGATCACGGTGCTGATCACGCTAAAAGTGGAGCTTAAAATATGAATGGGGCGATTGCCCGCCTCACGGTTGGCGTTTTCAAGCTTTTCGTAAAACGCAGGTAGGTCAAAGGAGGAGAGGTCAAGGGACTGTGCCTTTTTCATAATCTCCACCTTCACGTGGCGCACCACGCGCTCACCCGCCATGCGGGTAACTGCGTTTGAAAGGCGCGTGACGACCTTGCTTAAAATGCGGTAGGTAAAGTAAGCGATCAGCAATATCAGCACCATCGAGCCCCAAAAGGCAGCAATACCAAACGTTTCGCCAAGTGCGCTTTTTGTAATGATCAGCTGCAGCTCGTTTAAGATCTTGCTTGAAATAACTGCGCCCGCCACGGGCATCAAGCCGTCAAACAGCGCAACAAAGCACATGATGAACAGGAAGATCGGACCGCTTTTCCAAACAATGCTGAATATGTAAAACAGGCGCGAGAAGAAGCCGCCAAGCAGCTCCTTTAAGTAGCGCGGCACGTCAAGCGGGTTCTTTGGGGGCTTTACGCGATCATATTTATACTGCCCGAAGGGCATTCCACCTGGTCCCATATAAAACCTTCCTTCCAAAAAGATAAGAATATGAGAACATTATATCATAAACAAAAGCAATATGCAAGTTTCTTGAAAAAATACTGCAAAAAGCGCACAAAAATTCAGTCACGACTTGATTTCACTGCAGTCATGTGGTAAAATAAAAGCAATTCTTGCAAAGTGAGGAAAACAGAATGTCTGCTTATTTTTTGCCCTCCGATATCCTTTTGCCCGATTTTTCTGCCGTAAACGGTACGGCTTGGGCAACCATTGCGTGCGACCAGTTCACGGGCGAGCCCTCGTATTGGAACACGCTTGATGAGCGCGTGGGTGATGCACCCAGCACGCTGCGTCTCATTTTGCCCGAGGCTTTTTTGGATGAAACTGCGGCACGCGTGCCCGCCATTCGGCAAAGCATGGAGCATTATTTGCGTGAGGTGCTGGTGCGCCATCCCAACCGCATGATCTATCTTGAGCGCACCCAGTCCGATGGCAAGGTGCGTCGCGGTCTTGTGGGCATGATCGATCTTGAGCATTACGATTATACCCGTGGCAGCCGCACGCTGATCCGCGCCACTGAGGAAACCGTGCCCGAGCGCATTCCCCCCCGCCTTGCCGTGCGCCGTGAGGCACTGCTTGAGCTGCCGCACGTCATGCTTCTTATCGACGACCCTGAAAAAACCGTCATCGAGCCGCTTGCCGCACGTGCCTCATCGCTTGAGCTTGCCTATGAGTTCCCACTGGTGCCCGGCAGCGGTGCCGTGTGCGCAAGATTTGTAGATAGCATCGGTCTTGGCAGAATTGAAGCGGCACTTTCTCGCCTGATCGCGCCCGAGCGCATTCGTGCGCGTTATGGTGAAAACGTAGCCCCGCTGCTCTTTGCCGTGGGTGACGGGAACCATTCGCTTGCCGTCGCAAAGGCGAATTATGAGGAGATCAAGGCGGCACACGGGGAAAGCGCGCTCTACCATCCCGCACGCTATGCCTTGGTTGAGGTCGTTAATCTGCACGACCCCTCCCTGCAATTTGAGCCGATCTATCGCGTGATGATGGGTGTTGATCCCGACGACGTGCTCGCCGAGCTTGAAAAATATTCCTTCTCGCTCCACGGCAACGCCGCACCGCAGCAGACCCGCTTCCTTTCCGCAAAACGCCGTGGCACCATGCATTTTGGCAGCCCTTCCGCACAGCTGACGGTGGGTACACTGCAATGCTTTATCGATGCCTATATCAAAGCACATCCCGGGGCCTCTGTGGATTATATTCACGGCACCAAAACCGTTGAAGCGCTTTCCCGTGCCGAGGATGCCGTTGGGTTCCTTTTCTCGGGCATGGAGAAGGATGATCTCTTCCGCACCGTGATCTATGACGGTGCCCTGCCGCGTAAGACCTTCTCTATGGGTCACGCCGAGGACAAGAGGTTTTATATCGAGTGCCGCCGTATCAAATAATTGAAACGATCCCTCGGGGGCTTTCTCAAATGTGAATTTGAGAAAGCCCCCTTTTTTGTAATAAAATTTGTGTGGTAGCCCAAATGCGACACGCTTTGCGCGCTATCTGTGCTACAATGCCCATGAGGTGAATGAGGTGAGAACAGTTTGGGGCGATCTTTTGTTTTTCGTCAATTTTTGCATGGATTTTCAATGTCTGTTTTTAACGGCAAAGCTGCTGCACCGCCCGTTCTTTGTGTGGCGCGCGATGCTTTTTGCGGCACTGGGCGCCGCTTATGCTGTGGCGGCGCTCTTTTTTGAAGCTGCGGGTTTTTTTGCTTTCCTCCTTGATCTTGCCGTTTGCTTTTTGATGTGTGTCGGTACGTTTTGTCACAAAAAATGCGGCATGGTGCAGGTTTTTTTGCCGTTTTTGGTTTATTTTGGTGTTTCCTTTGCCGTTGGCGGGGTCATGAGTGGGATGGCGTCTTTGCTGTCGCACACAGAGCTGCCACTCGCCGCCTTTGAGGGTGAGGTGTCCTCGTGGCTCTTTTTTCTGCTTGCGGCAGCAGGCGGCATCTCCACCTTTCTCTGGGGGCGTGTTTCTCATCGGCGCGCAGGGCAAATTCGTGCAAGATTGCGTGTGGGCGTAGACGAGCGCGCGGCAACGCTGGATGCCATGGTGGATACCGGTAATCTCTTGTCGGATCCCATCAGCGGTAAGCCCGTGGTCTTTTTGTCAAAAGCAGCACTGCGCCGTCTTTTTTCGCCACCGTTTGCGGCTGTTTTAGAAAAAAACGACGCCGCCTCACTGGTGGCACTGCCGGCGGATGCCGCGCGACGCGTGCGGCTTTTGAGTGCCCAAACCGTTGCGGGAAAACGGCTTTTGCTCGCAGCTGCGCCCGATTGGGCATATCTTGACGCGGGCAGTGGGGAAGCGGCGGTTGAGCTGCTGCTTGCCCCCACCGCACTTTGCATGGGATTTGATGAATGCGAGGCGTTGCTGCCCGCAGAGCTGATAAGGGGGATTTGAGGATATGTTTTTGGCTATTCGTCGCTTGCTTGCGGCTATATTTCGATGCCGTTCGGGGGTGTATTACGTCAATGGGCCCGACGTGCTGCCGGCACCGCTCTCTCCTGAGGAGGAGGCAGCGGCACTCTCTCGACTGCCGGAGGATGACGAGGCACGCGCTACCTTGATCGAGCATAATCTGCGGCTTGTGGTGTATATTGCACGCCGCTTTGAAAACACGGGCACGGGGCTGGAGGATCTGATCTCAATCGGCACGGTGGGACTGATCAAGGCGATCAATACCTTTTGTGCCGACAAAAGCATTAAGCTTGCCACCTATGCCTCTCGCTGCATTGAAAACGAAATATTGATGCACATTCGCAAGCGCAGCGCACGCAGAGGTGAGATCTCGATCGATGAGCCGCTGAACGTCGATTGGGATGGGAATGAGCTACTGCTCTCCGATGTGCTTGGCAGCGAGGAGGATGGCGTTACCTACGAGCTTGAAAAGCGAGAGGAGCGTCGCGTGGTCAACGAGGCGGTTGCCGCACTCGCGCCGCGCGAACGCTTGATTATTGAGCTTCGTTACGGCTTTTGCGGTAAGGAGGAGATGACGCAAAAGGAGGTAGCCGATCTGCTTGGCATTTCGCAATCCTACATATCGCGCCTTGAGAAAAAGATCATTGCGGGATTAAAGCGCGAAATTGCAGAAAAAATTTAAAAAGTTTTTCAAAACTACTTGCAAAAGCTGCGGCGATATGGTATAATCAAGCGTAATTTGTAAAAAGAGAGGTGGAAAACATGAAAGCAGGAATTCATCCGTCCTATGAAGACGTAAGCATCATTTGCGCATGTGGCAATGTTGTGAAAACCAAGTCTACCAACGGCGGGGAAATGAAGGTTGAAATTTGCTCTAAATGTCATCCGTTCTTTACCGGCAAGCAAAAGCTGGTTGACGTGGGCGGTCGTGTTGACAAGTTCAACAGAAGACTCCAGGCAAAGAAATAATCGAATCATTTCACGCAGTCACGCCAAGCGTGGCAGGTATCGGGGGCAGGCTTTCTGCCCCCTTTTTCTATTTTGAAATGAGGTGTGATTATGGAAAAAAGCGAAATTACCAAAGGCGTGCGTGCGGCACTGGTCAGCGTTGTTACGCGCGGCACTGCCGAGGAGGCAAGCGTCAGCCTTGCCGAGCTTGAGCGCTTGCTTGATACGGCAGGGGGCGTTACCGCCTTTAAAATGATACAAAATAAAGAGGCACCCGACGTGCGCACCTATCTTGGCAGCGGAAAGGTTGCGGAGCTTGCGTATTATTGCGCGCGAAACGAGGCTACGCTTGCGGTATTTGACTGTGAGCTTTCTCCCTCTCAGATCCGCAATCTTGAGGAGGAGCTGGGCGGTGCGGTGCGCGTGATCGACCGTTCGATGCTGATCCTTGATATTTTTGCACTGCACGCCGCCAGCGGCGAGGGTAAGCTGCAGGTTGAGCTTGCACAGCTCAAATATACCGCACCGCGCCTGATGGGCAGAGGCACCGAGCTTTCCCGTCTTGGCGGTGGAATCGGCACGCGCGGTCCGGGTGAGAGCCAGCTTGAAACCGATCGCCGCCATCTGCAGCGTCGCGTGCGCATGCTTGAGGAGGCGCTTGCCGAAATGGCGGAAAACCGCCGCACACAGCGCGTGGCGCGCGATCGCTCGGGCAATGCCCGCGTGGCGATCGTCGGCTACACCAATGCAGGCAAATCCACGCTGCTCAATTATTTGACCAACGCGGGGATCCTCGCGGAGAACAAGCTCTTTGCCACGCTTGACCCAACCACTCGCAAATGTCAGCTGCCCGGTGGCGAAACGGTGCTGCTCACCGATACTGTCGGGTTTATTCGCAACCTCCCCCACCATTTGATCCACGCCTTTCGCTCCACCCTTGACGAGGCGGTGCATGCCGATCTTTTGCTGATCTTGGTAGATGCCTCCGACCCCGAGGCGGGCGCGCAGATCGAGGTGACCGAGGCATTGCTGCGCGATCTTGGTGCCGGCGACAAGCCTGTTTTATACGTTTTTAATAAATGTGATCTCGGCGCAGCTGCCCCGGGCGTGGCACACGGCAGAGAAAACGTGCTCTATATTTCCGCCGCAACAGGGCAGGGCGTTGACCGCTTGCTTTTACGTATTGAGGAGATGCTGCACGCCGACAGCCGCCGCGTCACCTTCCGTATTCCCAATGATAAGCAAGGGCTGCTCTCGACCCTTTATCGCAACGCAACTGTCGAGGAGGTCAGCTACGGTGCCGAAGCGGTAGAGGTAACTGCCGTGGTCGATGCACGCACCTACGGCCCCTTGCGCCAATATGATATCGATCCGCCAAAGGAGATAAAGGAATGGTAAATGCCGATATTTTTCGCACCGTTATGCGGGATTGTGAGGCGGAGCTTGAGGAAAAGCGATCCACCTTTATTGCGGCGGTCAAGCGTGTTTCCACCGTCGAGGAGGCAGAGGCGTTCGTCAAAGCACGCAAAAGGCTGCACCCCTCGGCAAGGCATACCGTATTTGCCTATTTGTTGCGTGACGGCAATAAGCGCTACGGTGATGACAGTGAGCCGCAGGGCACGGCAGGTATGCCGACCCTTAAGGCAATCGAGGGGCGCGGCTTGCAGGACGTATGCGTTGCCACTACCCGTTATTTTGGCGGCATTCTGCTCGGCACAGGCGGTCTTACGCGCGCTTACAGCGGTGCTGCGTGCCTCGCTTTGGATGCTGCAGGTGTTGCGGAATTCATACCGTTTACCGACATTTTGCTGGATCTTACCTATCCCGATTACCAAAGGCTGCTGCAGGAGCTTCCGCGCTTTGGGGCACGCGAGCGCGCCACGGATTTTGCCGACCGTGTGCGTCTCACCCTCGGCTTGCCCGCCGAGCGCGCTGCCGACTTCAAGGCACGCGTGACCGATCTTACCGCAGGACGCGCCATAACAGAGGAGGGAAAGACGTATCTTGACACAAAACCGATATAAAAGCAGGCTGCCTTGATTTGGATTTGAGGCAGCCTGCTTTGGTTTTACTTTGATGCCCAAAAAAATTAAAAAATATTTGACGAAAAAAAGAGATTTTCTTTTTTTTATCGTATTTTATAAATATCAACGAAAAAGAAAGGAGGGTGAAGCCGTGTCAGGCATTAAACAGCAATTACTTGAGCGTGAACGGCGTGCGTTTTCGCCCTATGCATTTTTTTCCGCCAACACGGCGGGGCGTGAGCATCCGTGTACCGATTGCGACATGCGCACCGATTTTCAGCGTGACCGCGATCGCATCATACATAGCCAGTCCTTTCGCCGTCTTATGTATAAGACCCAGGTCTTCCTCGCACCTGCGGGCGACCATTATCGTACGCGCCTCACGCACACGCTTGAGGTTACGCAGATCGCGCGTACCATTGCAAGGGCGCTGTTTTTAAACGAGGATCTTGCCGAGGCGATTGCCCTCGGTCACGATCTCGGTCACACCCCCTTCGGTCATGCCGGTGAGGTTGTGATGCGACAGTGCTATTCGCCCGATTTTTCACACAACCTGCAGGGCGTGCGCGTTGTTGAAAAGCTTGAAAACAACGGCAACGGGTTAAACCTTACCGCTGAGGTGCGAGATGGCATTGCGCACCATTCCGGCGCGCAAATGCCGCAAACGCTGGAGGGCTGTGTGATCCGTCTTGCCGACCGTATCGCTTATATCAATCACGATATCGACGATGCGCTGCGTGCAGGCATCCTGCGTCACGAGGAAATTCCCGCAGAGCTTCGCGAGATCCTTGGCAACAGCCACGGTGAGCGCATCAATACCATGGTCTCCTCCGTGGTTCGTGCCAGCACGGATCGCCCTGAGATCATAATGGAGCCCGAGGTGCAAGAGGCAACCGATCGCTTGCGAGATTTCCTGTTTGTGCGTGTTTATCGCGACAACGCCGCCAAGGACGAGGAGGTTAAGGCAAAGGCCATGCTCGCGCAGCTCTTTGAGTATTTTGAGGGCCACCCCGAGCAGCTGCCGCTTGATTATCTTGAAACCATCAGCAAGGAATCGGTGGGGCGCGCGGTGTGCGATTATCTTTCAGGCATGACCGATCGGTATGCCATCGAGCTTTACCGAGATCTTTTTATTCCGGAGGTGTGGCGCGTTAAATGATACCAAAGGAAATAATTGAAGAAATTCGCTATCGCTGCGACATTGAGGATGTGATCAGCTCCTACGTCACACTCAAGCGTGCAGGTTCAAACCGCAACGGGCTTTGCCCCTTCCACAGTGAAAAATCGCCCTCATTTACCGTTTTTCCCGCAACCAAAAGCTTTTATTGCTTCGGCTGCGGCGCGGGGGGCGACGTGATTACCTTTGTGCAAAAAATGGAAAACCTTGATTATGTGGGGGCACTTGAATTTCTCGCCACAAGGGCGGGGATATCCATTCCAAACGATTATACACCGGGCGGCACGCCCACCGTTTCTCGCAAGCGAATTTATGAAATGAATCTGGAGGCGGCAAGGTTTTTCCGCGCCGCGCTTTTCGATCCCGTTCTCGGGCATGAGGCGATGGAATATCTTGCAGAGCACCGCAAGCTAAGTGGCGCTACCATTAAGCGCTTCGGGCTTGGCTTTGCTCCAAACGATTTCGGTATGCTTACCGACCACATGAAAAAGGCGGGCTACACCGAAGCCGAGCTGATCGCGGGCTTTTTGGCAAAAAGGTCGCAACGTGGCACGCTTTTTGATCTTTTCCGCAATCGTATCATGTTTCCCGTCATTGATACCGCAGGTAATATCGTGGCGTTTGGCGGCCGTGTGATGGATGATAGCAAGCCCAAGTATCTCAACTCATCTGATACACCCGGCTTTAAGAAAAGCCGCGTGCTGTTTGGCTTGAACTACGCCAAGGAGCACTGCGGGGAGGAGCTGATCCTTTGTGAAGGATATATGGATACCATTGCCATGCACGCCGCAGGCTTCGGGAATGCCGTTGCTACGCTCGGCACGGCGATCACGTCGGATCACGCAAGGCTGATCTCGCGCTACACCAAGCGCGTGATCATCAATTACGATAGTGACGAGGCAGGGCAGCGCGCAGCGGACAAGGCAATGCAGCTGCTTGACGAGGTGGGGCTCCCCGTGCGTGTTTTAAAGCTTGAGGGGGCAAAGGATGCCGATGAATTTATCAAAAAATTCGGCAAGGACGCTTTCTATTCTTTACTTAAAAACAGCAGCACCGCGTTTGATTTTAAAATGGACAAGGTGCTTGCCAAATACAATATTGCCACTGCCGAGGGCAAGATCCGCGCGGCACGTGAGCTGACCGGTCTTATTGCGGCAACTTATTCGGGCGTGGAGCGTGAGCTGTATCTTTCTGCCGCATCCGCCAAGCTCGGTATTTCAGCAGAGAGCCTTGCCAACGACGTAAAGCTTGCCAGAAAGCGTCAGCTGCGTGAGGCAAAGCAAAGGGAAAGCCGCGAGCTGCAAATGTCAGCGCGAAGCTTTGGCGATCACGTCAATCCCGATGCCGCCAAGGATCCCGCCGCCGCCAATGCCGAGGAGGTCATTCTTGGCTTGCTGCTGCTCTTTCCCGAGCACCGTCGGCTTTGCGCTACTAACGGCGTAAAATTGTCGGTCGAGGATTTCTTTACCGATTTCGGTAAGCGGGTGTTTGAGGCGGTCATGTGTGCTGAAAAAAGCGGGGATGGGTTCTCCTTTTCCGCACTTGGCGAGCAATTTTCACCCGATGAAATGGGCAGGCTGGTGCGTTTGCAGCAGGATAGACAATCCCTGCAAAACAACGGCAAGGAGGTATTGCAGCACGCCGTGGAGGTGTTAACGTCGCTTCGTCGCTCGCGTGAAGCAAAGGCGAGCGGTGACTGGCAAAGCGAGCTTGCGGCGCGCCGCGCTCAAATAAAAAAGAAGCAAGATAATAAGGACAATAAAAAGGAGTAAGCCATGAGTGCAAAAAAAGAAATGATGGAAAAAGAGGCTGTAGAGGTAAAAGAGGCAGCTGATACCGAAGACCATTCTCTTGAAAAAAAGGTGGATATGGACGGCCTGATCCAAAAGGGCAAAAAGGGTGATCTTTCCCCCAACGATCTTGACGAAGCCATGGAAAGCATGGATTTTGATATGGATAGCCTTGAAAAGCTTTATGAAGCGTTTGAGGACAACGGCGTTTCCTTGCCGGACGATATCTCCACCAGTGAGATGAACGAGATCGAGCACGAGGTCGAGCGATTTGGCGGCGGCGAAAATATGGAGCGCTTGCTTGAGCAGGAGGGACTTTCGATCGATGACCCCGTTCGCATGTATCTCAAGGAGATCGGCAAGGTGCCGCTGCTCACCGCCGAGCGCGAAAAGGAGCTGGCTGAAAGAATGGCAGAGGGCGACGAGAATGCCAAGACAGAGCTGGTTGAAGCAAACCTGCGTCTTGTTGTCAGCATCGCCAAGCGCTATGTCGGCAAGGGTATGTTTTTCCTTGATCTCATTCAAGAGGGCAACCTCGGTTTGATGAAGGCGGTGGATAAATTCGACTACACCAAGGGCTACAAATTCTCTACCTACGCTACGTGGTGGATCAGACAAGCGATCACACGTGCTATCGCAGATCAGGCGCGTACCATCCGTATTCCCGTACATATGGTCGAAACGATCCACAAGGTATCTCGCTATCAACGCCAGATGCTGCAGGAGCTGGGGCGTGAGCCCACCCCTGCCGAGATCGGTGAAAAGATGGGCATGAGTGCCGAGCGCGTGCGCGAGATCATGAAGGTAGCACTCGATCCCGTTTCGCTTGAAACGCCGATCGGTGAGGAGGAGGATAGCCACCTTGGCGACTTTATTCCCGATGAGGATACCCCGTCCCCCGCAGATGCTGCTTCCACCAATATCCTGCGTGAGGTTATTGAGCGTGAGCTCAACACGCTTACCCCCCGTGAAGCGCACGTGATCAAGCTTCGCTTTGGGCTTTACGATGGCAGAACGCGCACCCTTGAGGAGGTCGGCAAGGAGTTTGACATCACCCGCGAGCGTATCCGTCAGATCGAGTCTAAGGCGCTGCGCAAGCTGCGTCACCCCAGCCGTGCACGCCATTTGCGCGGTTTCCTTGATTGATTTATAAATTGATTTATAATAATTGTGGATTTGCACAACTTTACACCGCATTCGTGTTGCAAAGTGATGATTTTTTTGGCGCGCGTGAGGAATGTTTTTCGCAGCTTTTGTGTAAGATGACCGAGTTTTTCGGTATTTTTCACGCGCTCTGTCCTTTTCGTCACAAAAAACTCACTTGACAAAATTTGCAAGCTGGTGTAATATATATTTATATATTTATTTCGCGCGTGCGAAATGCCGCGCGTGGGAGGTCCTATATGAAGAAAAAGATTGTTTGCCTGGCACTTGCCATACTGATGGTGCTGCCCCTGCTGGTTGGCTGCTCTAAGGATGGCTCAATTGACAGCATTAACGAAACGGCGTCGCGTTATACAACCACGCTGAACGTGTGGCTCGTCACCGATAGCAAGCTGGTGGCAGATGCCAGCGCCGTGTTGCTTTCCGGCATCACCCCCAGAAAGGAAGTAAATGAACTGCTCACCGATGCTGAAAAGGCTGTGCTCAGCGGCATGACTGCCGAGCAAAAGGAGGCATGGAATCAAGTGTGGAATGTCAGCGAGGCGATCAACACGCTGACAAAGGCCAAATTTAAGATCCAGCTGAATTTGAAATACGTTCTCAGAAGCGAGTATTACACGGCTCTTGAGGCTGCGTTTGCTAAGCAGAAGGAAAACGAAAACGTGATCGTGGAGAACAAGACCGAGGAAACGATCTTGAACGAATACGGCATTCCCGAGCTGAAGTACCCCATCGTTCCCGATTATCAGGTGGACATCATGTTCCTTGGCAGTCAGCAAAAGTATTTCGACTATGCGGAAAACGGCTGGCTTCAGGATTTGAGAGAACAGCTTCAGGAGTCTTCTGTCAGCATGCTGAGCTCTTACGTGAGCACCGCTTATCTCAACTCTGCCGCTATTGATAACTATGTGTACGCGGTGCCCAACAATCACGGCGTGGGCGAGTACGTTTACCTTGTTGCCGATAAGCAGCTGATGGATGAGTATAATAGCTCTCTCACCAATGCTTCCTTGTATGATACCGAGTTCAAGGAATATTTGGATTACATCTATGCCACCTATGAGAGCACGGGTGACGTTTATCCCATCTATACCGAGGATGGCGAGATCGACCTTGATTTTGCGCACTACTGGAGCTTTGATTTGGATTCTGCCCCCGGTATTGCTGTGCAAAAGCACGATAGCTTCTCTATTTTTGGTGATAACGCTTCCAACAAGACTAAGCTTGACCACGTCAACCTTTTGTCCGATCATGCATATATGACGGCACTTGCAACCAAGACGCATTACGAAAATACCCCGAACTATATCACCACCGATGCCTCCAAGCGTGCGGCAGTGCGTGTGGTTCGCGGTGGATGGGAGCTGCGTGCTGAGTATGAGCAGGCGGGCTATGAGGTGCTTGTGATGCAGTACCCCGAGCTGACGGATGAAGAAATTTACAATTCCATGTTTGCTGTTGGTAAGAGGTCTGTAAGCAAGGTTCGCTCCACAGAGATCCTTGCGCTCCTGAACACTTCCTCCGAGGTGCAAAATCTTCTCCGCTACGGTGTTGAGGGTACGAACTACACGCTTGAGCCTACCGAGGTTGACGGCGTTACCTATTATTACGCAAAGCCCACGGATTGGAATCTTTACGTAATGAATCCCAACGAAACAGGCAATGACTTTATTGCACATCCCGGCAGCGCAGCAGACGTGCTTCGCTGGGAGTATGAAAAGAAGCAAAATCTTGAAATGGTTCACTATCCTACGCTCGGCTTGCAGTTTACTGGTAAGCTTGAC
Organism: Eubacteriales bacterium; assembly: GCA_045652845.1. GTDB lineage: Bacteria > Bacillota > Clostridia > Oscillospirales > CAG-272 > Firm-07. The sequence continues at coordinate 26,378 of JAZOLJ010000053.1, forward strand.
GAGGTAAGCGTTCGCGTGATAGATGCCGTTTCTAAAAAGGTGAAGCTGGCACTTGACAATATGACTACGTATGATGCCGTGCGTGATTTTTATCTTGAGGCTTCGGTAATTGATGCAGAGAGCGCGAATCAGATGATCACCATGCTTGAGGCATATGTTTTGGAGTATACCGGAGAAAGCCTTTACACTGATCTTACCTGCACCGTAAACGGCGAGCCGACGGCAATTACAAAGCAGATGATCTATAGTGCGTTGTTGTTCCTGCAGACCGATGATGGCACGGGTGCGGTACAATCTCCTTATTACCTTTACAACGCATGGTGCACCCAAAAGGGCATCAATTAATTTCCATCATTATTAATAATGTAAGCTGCCCCCACCGCGGGGGCAGCTTTTTATATCCAATTTTCAAGTCGGGGCAGCTCTCTGTCCCTTAATTCCTGTATGAGCGTTTTCGCCAGATAACGGTTTTTTTCAAACGTTCTCGCGTCGCCGTAGTCGGCGGCATATTGCAGCTCGGTGAAGCAATCCTCCACCCTTTGAATGATCTGCAGCGGTGTTGAAATGCTAACTCCGCCGCTTTTTTGTTTCCAGTAATCGCGCAGCTCGCTCACGGCTTGCGAAGCGTTTTCTGCATTCGGCAGCGCTTGTATCATACAGTCAAGCTCATCGCAAGCGCGTACGGTGTAGCAGCAATTTAAGATGATCATGACAAGCAACGCGCAGAACATGATCATAGATACCCAAAAGCTTTTCATGGTGATTCGTCCTTATCTATACAGTAAATTTTTCCGTCGTCGTTAATGCCCAAAAAGAACACGTCGCGGGCGGCTTTCTTTTTTCGCTGTAGGTGTGCGTGCAGCCACGCACGTGTGTAGCCGAGCAGCTTTAGGTTGTAGTCGTTAATCTCTCCGTCCTCAACCAGAGCGTGTATGATGCCGGTTTCCTTCAATAATATATTAAGGTCCTGCGCCGTGGGCGGGCTTGCCTGCCGCTTGGCGATGATCGAGATCTTTCCGTTTTGCTCCAGTATCGCATAATCTACGTCCTCAAGCGAAGCGATGCCGCTTTGGCGCACCTCGCTGATCAGCTCGTCTATGCTAATGCGAATGCGACGCATTTCCACCTGATCCAGCACCCCGTGCCGAATCAGAACCGTTGGACGGGCAGAAGCCAGGTTCTTTAGCTTGGGGCACTTTAGCAGTATGACGGATAAGAGCACCTCAAGGGTGAGTATGGTTACAAGCGGGATCACGGCGTGCGCTATCGGAATGTTTTGATCCCCAATCGGCAGGGAAGCGATTTCAGAGATCAATAGCGTTGTTACCAGCTCCGATATTTCAAGCTCGCCAAGCTGCCGTTTTCCCATTAAGCGCATGGTGGCGATCAGCACAACGTATATAATAACGGTACGTATCAAAATAGTTGCCATGGTATCCCTCCTTGCAATTAGTTTGCTTTTTTTGGCGCGGTTTATGTATAAAATGCAAAATAGCGGAGAGAATAAGATACAACTCTTTGGAAAAACAGGAAAAATCAGAAAAAATCAGAAAAAAATTTCAAAAACCCCTTGACAAGGCTTCTCCAAAGTGTTAATATATAAAGGCTCTCGCAAGAGAGCGATACCGCAGACAAGCTTTCCCGCTTGAAAAACCCTCAAAAAACCGAAAAAAGTTTTCAAAAGGGTATTGACAAGCAAGAAATGATGTGGTATAATCAAAAGGTCGCCGCGAAAAAGGCGGAGACGAATGATCCTTGAAAATTGAACAACGAGAGATAGTATGAAGCACAGCAAGTGCGAAATATCTCGACAATTCTGAAAGAGAAATATACTCTTAAAAAAAGTAAAGAGCAATCAAGCTCG
>JAZOLJ010000054.1:0-29758 GCA_045652845.1 Eubacteriales bacterium
AAGCATCGGGCAACCTGTCTGCTATCGCGCAGCTCTTTGACGAGTGCGGCGATGCATTTGACATCTACTCCGGCAACGACGACCAGATCGTGCCCATCATGGCACTTGGCGGCAAGGGCGTGATCTCGGTGGTATCCAACAATCTCCCGCGTGAAACGCCCGATCTTTGTGCCGCTTGCCTTGCGGGCGATTTCAAGGTAGGCACCGGAATGCAGCTCAAGTACCTCAAGCTCATCAACGCCCTGTTCTGCGAGGTCAATCCCGTACCTGTAAAAACCGCAGCCGAGCTGATGGAGATCTGCAACGGCGAGCTTCGCCTGCCCCTTTGCGAGATGGAGCCCGCAAACCGCGAAAAGCTGGCGGGCATCATGAAGGACTACGGTCTTATCAAGTAAAGCTCCGAAAGGAAGTTGAAACATGTTAAATATTTTGCTTTGCGGCTGTGGCGGACGCATGGGAGCGGCACTGAGTGCCGCAGCGACCGCTGCAGGTGACCACATTGTGGCAGGCGTGGATATCAGCCCCGTCGCCGCAAATCCATATCCCGTATACACCTCCCCCGAGGAATTTGGCGGCAAGGCTGACGTGATCGTTGATTTCTCGCACCATTCCGCGCTTTCGGGGCTTCTTGCTTACGCCGAGCGCACTGCGACTCCGATCGTTGTTTGCACCACGGGTCACAGCGAGGAGGAGCTTGCCGAAATGAAAGCAGCAGCAGCACGTGTGCCCGTATTTTTCTCACGCAACATGTCGCTTGGCATCAATCTTTTGATGGCACTTTGCCGCAAGGCTGCCGCCACCTTGGGTGCTGATTTTGACGTAGAGATCATCGAAAAGCACCACAACAAAAAGCTGGATGCCCCCAGTGGCACGGCACTGATGCTTGCCGACTGCATTAAGGATGCCGACACGAGTGCTGACCATCCTTACGTTTACGAACGCGAGAGCGTGCGCCGCCTACGCGAGCGTGGCGAGATCGGCATTTCTGCCGTGCGCGGCGGTACGATCGTGGGTGAGCACGAGGTCTTGTTCTGCGGCAAGGATGAGGTGATCACACTCTCGCACAGCGCCGCCTCCCGTGAGGTATTTGCCACGGGCGCACTTCGTGCCGCGCATTTCATGCAGGGAAAGCCCGCAGGCTTTTACAACATGGATGACGTGGTAAACGCCCTATAAATCACCATAAAAAAAGCCCCATTTGGGGCTTTTTTATTTATTGCGGCACAAAGCCATCAAAAATGGGAGTGTTTCCTGCCGCCAAATGACGGTCGTATTCCTCCTTGTCCTTTACCGTATAAACAAAGGAAGCGGCGCCAAGGGACCTGATGCCGAAGCGAAGTGCCAAACGGCGCGGATAATGCCGATCCCACGCGTGAAAGGCAGGGCGGCAAAGAAAGGTCAGCCACAGTGCGGACAGCGCGAAATTAAGTAGCCGAGAGCCGCTTTTTTTCTCTTTGATGAGATCGGTTGAAAGGAGCCCCCGCACCGCGTTTTTGCGGTGCTTTTTGAACCAGCGCAGCAGCAAGGGGTTAAAGCTTTCCACGCACCATTCCCCGCTGTATTCATCAAGAAGGGCAGCCACGGCGGGGCAAAGCGCGGTGTTACCGCTTTCCCCCTTCAGCTCCACCAAAAGCGGCACTCTGCCGCCAACCGCCGCCAGCACCTCACGAAGGGTGGGGATCTTCTCCTCGGTGCCGCCAAGACGGCATTGCGTCAGCTCGGCAGCAGTAAGTGCTGCAAGCTTTACCTCCTTGCCGCACATGCGTGTGAGCGTGTAGTCGTGAAAGACCATGACCTCACCGTCCCTTGAGAGCTGCACGTCAAGCTCAATGGCAAAGCCACCTTCCACCGCCAAGCGAAACGCGGCAAGCGAATTTTCGGGTACATCACCGCCCCACAGCCCACGATGAGCAAAGGGGCGCAGGAAGGGCTTTAGTGCCGCACGACGTGCGCGCGGCGCGATCAAAAACAGCCAAAGTGCAAAAATAGCGCACACGGTTGCCAAAACAATGAGCAATGCGAGCAAAGCGGGGGGCATTAGCCTTCACCCCCAACACCATCAAGCACGACTTCTTTTGCTTCGGGCTTGGCATCACCGTGACGGACAAACAGCATGGTAACAAAGGCAAGTGCCACAAAGGCAGTCGCATACGGAAAGAGCGTGCGCCAGCTGATATAGTCAAGAAACAGGCCAGACAGGATCGGGGTGATGACCTGTGCAGACATGCTTGCTGTATAGTAAAAGCCCGTATATTTGCCCACGTTGCTGCCGCGGGAAAGCTCTACCACCATGGGGTAGGAGTTTACGTTGATGGTCGCCCAGCCAATGCCTGCCGTAGCAAACAGCAGGGGCATGAGCACCTGCTTGACCACCTCGGGGCTTTCGGCGCTGAGGAAGGAAGCGAAGAAGAAGGCAGCACCAAGGATCACCACGCCGCCAAGGATCATCTTTTTGCGACCGAGCTTTGAGGAGAGAATTCCCACGGGCAGATAAGAAACGATAGCCGCCGCCTGTGCGATCAAAAGCGTGGTGTTATAATCTACGCTGAGCACGGTGCTGGCGTATACCGAGTACTTACTGGTTACGGCGTTGTAGCCCATAAACCAAAAGACCACCGAGGCAAGGATCAGCAGCAGCGAGATGCGCTCCGCGTGGGAAAGCGTGCGCACCTTGGTATCCTCTGCTCTCACCTGCGGCTCATCAAGACCAAGGCGAAGGCTCTCCTGCTGCATCTCTGCCGCCCAGCGCTTTTCGCGCACACGCCACAAAAAGACGGCAAGCCCTACCATCATAATACCTGCCACAATAGCAAAGAACACGGTGTAACTCATCAGTGCATTTTTTGCCTTACCCGTACCAAACACAGTGCCGAGCAGCAGCACCAAAATGCCGCCAGCAGTGCCCATCAGATTGATAACGGCGTTTGCCTTTGAGCGCAGCGGCTTTACCGTAACGTCGGGCATAAGCGCGACGGCAGGTGAACGGAACGTGCCCATCGCGATCAAGGTAAAGAGCAGCAGCACCATAAATACGATCAGCGGTGTGGGGTTAGCCTTGGTCACCTCTGCCGCATAGGCTTGCCGTGCGGGCACCACGATATTGGTGTAATCGGGATTGGTGGTGGTATCGCCGTTTACGTCGGTTATGGTCATCGAAATGGCAGTAAAGGCTTCACGGGTGATAACGCCTTGCAGCGGCTGCTTTTCCTTAATAAGGCTATCCGCCGTAAAATCATCCACCACGGGATTTGCATCCCAGATCGCCTCAAGCGACGCGGTATAAGCCGCACCCTCGGTACCCGATACCGCCTCAAGGCGGCGAAGCTGCGCGCTGTCGGCAACCGAAAGCGACACCAAGAGGATCGCAGCGCAGATCGAGCCGATCACGATAAAGGGCGTACGGCGACCGTGCTTGCTGTTTACCTTATCCGAGAGCGCACCGAAAACGGGCAGCAGCACCAGTGCAAAAATATTATCCAGTGCCATAATTGCGCCCGACCAGGTCTGCGCCAAGCCGAATTTATCGGTTAAGATCTTGGGTACGATGGTGTCGTACGCTTGCCAAAAGGCAGAGATCAGAAAAAAGGCAAAGCCCACAAACACCGTACGCTTATAGTTAAGCTTCATTTTGTCGTTCTCCTTTTTGTTCCTTTAGCATGGCTGCAGCGCGCAAGGCGGCAGCCTGCGTTTTTCCATCGGGAATATTTCCTGCCATGATCTCGGCAACAAGATCATCAAGTGGCATGCGAAAGACCTCTAAAAATTCATCCTCGTCGGTGTGCTGCTCGGCAAAGGTCAGCCCACGCGCGAGATACAAGCGCACACGCTCGTCAAGGATGGCGGGCGAGCCGTAAAAATCACCAAGGTATACAAGCTCGGCTGCAATCGCGCCCGTTTCCTCGCGCAGCTCACGCAAAGCCGCCTTGCGCGGATCCTCCTCGGGGCTATCGAGCTTGCCTGCGGGTATCTCTACCAAAACGTCGTGAAACGGGTAGCGATATTGACGCTCGAGAATGACCTCGCCCTCGTCGGTAAGCGGCAGCACCGCCACCGCGCCGATATGATGCACATACTCGCGCGATGCCTGCTTTCCGTTTGGCAGCGCAACCGTATCGCAGCGCACGTTTAGGATCTTACCGTCAAAAACGACCTCCGAGGTCAGCTTTTTTTCCTCTAATTTCATATTGTATCTGCCTTTCACTCCAAATATGTAAAGCTTATATATTATACTCCAAATTCGTTTTTTTGTAAACACATATCGCCGCCTTTGCGAAAAAAAGCCGTAAAAAACGGCTTTTTTCGCACCATTCAAGGGTTAAATTCCTTTTTTGCGCGGCAGGCGCGCTTGATCTCGCTTGCCGTGTAGCCGTAGCGCATCAACGACGCCATAAAACGGGACAGCTCACCCTCGTTGCGCGGCAACGTCATGCGGCGGCGAGCCATCAGTTTTGCACACCGTTCAGTGCCGTTTTCCTCGGCAAGCAGTGCCGCAACCTCGGCAAGCGCCTCCTCACCGTAGCCCTTGGCACGCACGTCGGCAAGGATGCGGCGATCGCCCCACAGCTTTTCTAAACCCTTGTGTGCCTCATGCAGCGCGCCGCGCTGCTCGTCGATATAGCCGCGCTCAGCAAGCAGGCGAACGGCGGCACGCGCGGTAACGCATCTTACACCGCGTTGCTGCATTTTTTTCACCAGCTGCAGCTCTGACGCGCCGTTTGCCCCCAGTAGCCGCAAGCCGATGTCCATAGCCCTTGTCAGCTCTGCCTCGCGACAAAGCCAACGGTATTCCTGCTCGGTGAGCGCGCCGCAGCGCGGCGTGCGCGGCAGGCGCGCGGAAAACACCGAAAGGGTTTTCGCCTCGCTGCCCCCCGATGACTGCACCCGCACCTGTAACAACAGCCGCGCGCCGCCATCGGCGGCGCGCATGCTGCACAGCGTATAGGTATCAGTTGTCATCATCCATCTTCAAGGCTTGGAGGTCAAAATCCTCCTCGTCCTCATCGTCTACGTCAAAGGGCTCCTCGGCAAGCTCCATGCTATCAAAGCGTGCGCGGATCTTGGCATCGATCTCGGCAAAGAGCGCGGCATCACCCTCAAGCATTTTACGAATGTTATCCTTACCCTGACCAAGGCGCTCGCCGTTATAAGAGAACCACGAGCCGCTTTTTTGGATCACGTCGAGCGCAAGACCAATATCCACCAGCTCGCCCGCACGAGAAATGCCCTTGCCGTAAAGGATATCAAACTCCGCTACGCGGAAGGGGGGCGCAACCTTGTTTTTCACGATCTTGCATTTTACGTGGTTGCCGTAAATATCGTTGCCGTTTTTCAGCTGCTCGGTCTTGCGCACGTCAATGCGAACCGAAGCATAAAACTTCAGCGCGCGGCCGCCCGTGGTGGTTTCGGGATTACCGTACATCACGCCAACCTTTTCGCGCAGCTGGTTGATGAAAATAACAACGGCGTTGCTCTTTGAGATCACGGCAGACAGCTTACGCATTGCCTGCGACATCAAACGTGCCTGCACGCCCACCTGCGACTGACCCATATCACCCTCGATCTCCTGTCGGGGGACAAGTGCTGCCACCGAGTCGATAACCACCACGTCAATGGCACCCGAGCGCACCAGTGCCTCGGTGATATCAAGTGCATCCTCACCGCAATCGGGCTGGGAAACCAAAAGATTATCAATGTCGACCCCCAGTGCCTTTGCGTAAACAGGGTCGAGCGCGTGCTCGGCATCAATGAAGGCTGCCTGACCGCCGGTTTTTTGCACCTCGGCAACAATGTGGAGCGCAACCGTCGTTTTACCGGAGGACTCAGGGCCAAAGATCTCAATAATTCTGCCGCGCGGCACACCGCCGATGCCAAGTGCCATATCAAGTGACAGGGAGCCGGTATGAACCGCCTGTACCTCCATGTGGGTGTTTTCGCCCAGCTTCATGATCGTGCCAGCGCCAAAATCGCGCTCAAGCTGCTTAATGGCTGTATCAAGTGCCTTCTTTCTCTCGCTTGCATCAGCACCCGCAAGAGAAACCGCCGTCTTTTTCGTAGTTGCCTTCATATTTATATCCTGCCTTTCGTGATTTTAAATACGCACGCCCTGCTGCGTGTCGTTATCCTGTGTTGAAACCATTATATCTAAAAAAAGCAGGCTTGTCAAGTGGTTTTGGTGATATTTTTTCCAAAATCGGAAATATTTTTTTATTAGCCTGTTTTGTCTAACCGTGGCAATACTTTTATTTTTCCCACAAAAGAACAAAAATGAGGTTGCACACCAAAACCGAACAGACACGAGAAGACGAAAGCAGGAGCGCGGCTTCTATTTATATCCTTATATCCGCGCATGGATATGTGCGCGTGCGTGTGGCACACGTAGGACAGCTCCCTTGTCAAAAGCATCGCTGCAGCACGTTAACAAATAGAAGGAGGTGAGCGCAGCGCAGTCCATTTTTTTAAAATTATTTTCTAATTATTTAAAACAATTTTCCAATTTATAAATAATCGCGTTTCGATTTTTTCCAAAACCGTGTAAAAACAGGGCGTTTGCCGCAGCAAACGCCCTGTTTTCAAGTCAGCCACCATAGCTTGGGGGCATCGTCAATATCCCGTGCAGCTTTCACATCCGCCTTTTGTCTTAATGAAAGGCTATAGACATCAGCACCGCCTTGGCGGCACCCGCGGGCAGGCGGAACATATTGCTCTTTTCCTCAATCGGCAAAACCCCATCAAGGGATGCCATGCCGTACCAAGGCTCAACGCACACGTAAGGCCCGTCGTTGCGGGAGGACCAAACGCCAACGTAAGGCGCGTCGCCGTAAGAAACCGTCACGCTGTGGCGTGCTTTATCGGAGCGCAGCGTTACGCGCTTTGACACACCCGAAAGGAAAACGCCGTCAACACGAAACAGATCGTGTGAAAGCGGAAGGCACTTGCTTTCCTTAAGATCATACGGTCTGCGCCTGCCGCTGTCGCAAAACTCCTTTGTAAAAACCACCTTGTCGGGGCTGCAGGGCTCGTCAAATTCAAGATAATAATCGGTATACTCGCCCTCACCCGCAAGAGGGACGTTAAAGCCTGGGTGACCGCCAACGGTTGCATACATCATCTCCGTGCCGTTGTTTTGCACGGTAAGGTGGCAATCCAATCTGTTGTCTGAGAGCTGATAGGTCACGGAAAACGCAAACTCGAAGGGGTACACGGCACGCGTTTCCTCATTCGGCGTCAGCGTGAGGGTGAGCGCGGTATCGCTCACGTTGTCGGCGGTAAACACCGAGGTCGATGCAAAGCCGTGCCGATGCATTGCGTAGGTCTTGCCGCGGTAGGTGTATTTTCCCTGATAAAGATTGCTGCAAATGGGAAAAAGCCAGGGCGCGGTGCGATTCCAGTAAGCAGGATCTCTTTGCCACAAATATTCACAGCCGTCAGCGCGCGACACGCAGGAAATAAGCTCCGCACCAACGTCAGAGATCTTGACGGTCAAACGGTCGTTTTGCAGGGTGTAGATCATCGGATTATTCTCCTTTTACATTTATCATATTGAAGGGCATTCTCACCTTATTGTATCAAGAAAGCGGCCGCTTGTCAACAGCAGTTTTGCAAGGCAAAACGGCAGTTTCACGAGCACCCTTTAAAAGAATGCTAATACCGCTTAAGGGCTTTATGCCAAACAAAAACCGCACTATGTGCGGTTTTTTGTGTTAATCCTTTTTGCGCAGGATACGCGAGCTGTTGAGCAGCACCGCAAACGCGCCGAGATTGTGCAGCACCGAGCCCGCAAGCGCGCTGATGACACCGAATGCAGAGAGGGTCATCATCACAGCGGTAATGCCGATGGAAAGCACCAGATTTTGATAGATGGTGCGGCGCGTTTCGCACGCAAGCGACACCACAAAGGGAATGTTCATCAAATTGTTATTCATCAGTGCAATATCGGCTGAATCAATCGCAAGATCGGAGCCCATTGCGCCCATGGCAATACCCACGTCCGCATCGCGCAGGATAAGTGCATCGTTGATACCGTCGCCAACGGCAAGCACATTGTGCTCGCCCTGTGAGATCTCACGCAGGCGGTCAAGCTTATCCTGCGGCAGCAGCCTTGCATGCACCTCGTCAACACCCACCGTGTCACCGATCGCCTTGGCGGGCTCCTCGCGGTCGCCGGTCAGCATCACGGTGCGCGCAGCACCAAGCTGACGCAGCGCATTCACGCAAGCCGCAGCGTTTTCACGCACGGTATCATTAAAGCAAAGCGCACCCAGCAGCACGCCGTCACACGCCACGTAGCTGATGCTGCCCGCAGCGGCTGCAGGAAAATCATCGGGAATTGCAACACCAAGCTCCACCAGCCACTCGCGGCGACCGAAGCGATAGATATGCTTGCCATCGGCACTTGTTGCCTCAACGCCGCCGCCCGATGCCTCGTGTACATCAAGCGTGCGGTCAAAGTCAAGCTCGCGTGCCGCTGCGCTGACTGCGCGGGAAACGGGATGGGTCGAGCCAACCGCCACCGATGCGGCAGCGATAAGCAGCTGCGCTTCATCAGCCTCGCCAAAGGGCAAGATCGCATCAAGCGACATCTCGCCGCAGGTCACAGTGCCCGTTTTATCAAACACGACCGTATCTATTTCGGTCAGCTCCTCGATAAACTTGGAGTTCTTGATCAAAATACCGCGCTTGGTGGCAACCGAAAGTGCCGCGATCATGGGCGCGGAGCTGACCAGCATCTGCCCACAGGGGCAGGATACGACCAAAATGGCGATCGCCTTGCCGATATCGGCACTGATCAGGGCAACTGCACCGGCAACTGCCAGCACAAAGGGGATGTAATAGCCAAGAAAGCGGTCGGTAAGGCGAGATTCGGGCACCGAGATGCCCTCGGATTGCTCAAGCAGCTTGAGGATCTTAGAAAACGAGGTGTCCACGTGCTCACGCTTAACCTCTACCACGATCCTGCCCGTAAGATTAACGGTGCCCGCGTAAACGGTGTCGCCCGCAGCGGCATGCGCGGGCTGCGGCTCACCGGTAAGGGACTTTTGGTCAATATCGGTTTCACCCGCCATCACCACGCCGTCGATCGGAATGCCGACGCCCGGCTTGATCACGATCTGCTGGCCAACACGCAGCGTTGCTACGTCAACCTCGACCTCCTCACCGTCAAGCAAAAGGATCGCTGTCGTTTGTTGCATTTTTTTCAGGCCCTCGATCACGTCACGGCCGCCCATGATGCTGCGCTCCTCAAGCAGATGCACCACGTTGAGGATCAGGGGGATGAGCAACGCGAGGATCAACTCTTGGTTAAAGACGCACGCGATCACCGCAATGCCGACGAGAATCTCCATGGCGTTGGTGAGGTTCTTGGTAAAAATACCCTTCAGCCCCGCCACGATCACGGGCACGCCCTCAATCAGCACGCCAACGAAGTAAAGCAGCCTTGGCACGATCTCGTGCTGCCCCTTTAAAATGTACGTATAAAACAGACCCACAAGCAAGCAGACCAGCGTAATGATACCGCAAACGATATCACGCGCCAGCTTTTTGCGCCCCGTTTCGGTGAGATTGTCACGCGAGAGGGCTTCGAGGCTGTTACGACCCATATTATCAATATTTTCCATAAAAGCCTCCGTCAGGGATCAATAAATATCTTACTGTCTCCGTTTTGCACGATATAAACCTTTTTCAGCTTCGCCATAAACGAGATAACCTTAGCGGAATATATACGGGTGCGCACCATGTCGGGGTTTTCCTCATACTCCTCAAGCACGCCCCAAAACTCTGCAAGATCGGCATTGGCAGCAGCCACCCTTGCAGAATGCTCTGAATTCGCATTGGCGATCTGTGCATTGGCGGAGGCAGCCGCCCCCGGCAGCGCATTTTCACGGTGCTGATACGCACGCTCTACCAGCGTGGTCGCCTGCACGGTTGCCGAGTTCACCATCTCGTAAACGTCGCGCACCTCCTCGGGCATGGCAACGTCAGTCAGCTCCAGTGCCGTAAGTGACACGCCCGCACCGATCATAGTCAGCTTCTCGTTTGCGCGCGCCAAAGCCCCGCGCGCGTAGGCATCCTTGCCGTTTGTCAAAAGGTCATCCACGTCAATGCGTGCCGCCTCATTCAGCATAGCGGCGGAAACGGTGCTGTTGATCATAACAGAAGCATCACCAACGTAAAGTGCATAGGCTACGGGGTCGGATATCACGTATTTAACGGATGCCGAAATAACGGCAATGTTTTGGTCGCCCGTGATCACGTAGCCACCCGCCGCAGTTGCAGAGGTCGTGGCGGCATCGGTATAATGCGTGGTCACGCTCTGCTCCATCACGTTGCCCGTTGGCACCATGATCACCTCATCAATGATATAAGGGAAGGAGAACATCAGCCCGGGGCCGTGTACCTGCTCCTCATAAGTATCGCCAACCAGCTTGCCGAAGCGCAAAACCACCGCCACGTTGCCGCTTTCCACCACGCGAAGGCCTGAAAAGAAAACGCCGATGATGACAACAATAACAAGTATTAAAAAATACTTGGTGACCGTTTCAAGAACGTCAGCAAACAATGTTTTTTGTTTCATAGGCGTTCTCCTCACGGCATGGTTACGTTGTTTTTGACAGCGTACTCATTCACCAGAGCCCTAACGGCGGCATTCAGCTGATTTTGCGCGTCGGGCGTCATGGTGGAAAGCTTGAGCGTAAGGGTGTCGGTCACCTTGTCGGCGGCGGGCTCAACCACACCGCAAACCTCAACGGTCAGGGCGTTTGCCTCGGCCGCGTCAAGCGATGAGAGCACTAAGCGAAGTGCATCCGCAGTGCCCGTGCCCGCAGGCACGGTGATGCCATGCTTCACGGCACGGTAATTTACAAGTGCCATCACGTTGCTTTCAAGCTCTGCCTGCTTATCGGCATTCAGCTCAAGCAATCTCGCCTCAAGTGCTGCGGCAACGTCGCCACTCATCAGCTTGTAAACAGCGGCAGTGAGCGCGTTGCGCTCCTCGCCCTCAAGCTGTGCGAGCAAATAGACCAGCGCGTCCACTTCCTTTGCCTCATCACCAAGGCTCACGTATGCAAGAAGTGCCGAGATCTTCGTGATCAGTACGGTGCGCTCCTTTTCAGGCAGCTTTGTGAGGATATAGGTGAGATCGTTGATCACGGTGTTGTTGCCCTCGATCTCCATATATTTCGAATACTCGGTCAAAACGTTAAAGGGGTATTCGTCAGCCTTCACCACAAGAATGGTGGAGCTGTTGACGGAGGAAACGATGGTATCAAGATTTTTAAGGAACTGATACAGCTCAATATTGGCAGCCTGCGCCGCAGCGTAGATCCTTGCGACCTCGGTCTCGGTCTTGGCTCTGATCGCCGCCGCCTCGATCACGCCGTCACCAATGATCTTCGATGCCTCGGTGTCGGCATCTGTGGTGATCTTGCTGGCTTCCTTTTCGGCGTTTGCAAGAATAATATCAATATCCTTCTCACGGTCCGCGCGCATCTGCTCAAACACTGCCGTGAGATTGTTTTGGGGCAGAGAAAGGCGCAAAATGCTCACGTCCACAACGCGAATGCCGTAATTGGCAAGGCAATTATCGTGCACGCGGGTAAAGATCTCCTGCTGGATCTCATCGATCTTGATCTTTTCGGTTTCAAGCGATACCAGCGAGGAAAGCTCATATGCACCCATGGTGCTGTTTGTGGCACTGGAGATCTGCGCTTGAATGTAGGATTCAGCCATTCCCTGCGCGCCCACACTGTTGTGGTAGAGAACGGGGTCGTCGATCTCCCACACCACGTAGGACTGAATGATGATATTGCGCTTATCCTTTGTGGTGGTCTCAAGCTTGTTAGATTCAAGCGTGATGAGGCGGTCGTCGTAGGTCACAACGGTCTCAAAGGGCCAAGGCAGCTTCATATAAAGTCCTGCCTCCTCGGTCTCGGCGCGCACTGCGCCAAAGCGCAGCACAACCGCGCAGCTGCCCTCTCGCACCTCGTAGGTAAAGCCAAACCAGAAAAGCACCAGCAAAACCACTGCCGCAGTCAAATATTTGGCAACCCTGCCCATCACGGCAGAAAAGCTCTTTTTCCGCTTCCCCTTCGGCGCGTTCTTCTCGATTGCCACAGCATCCTGCTCTTTTGATCCTGCAATCGGCTTTTTATTCATTTTTGCATTATCGTTATTTTTGCTCATAGCATTACCCTCATTCAGCAGCACCGGAGCCTATGCTTCCGATGTATATATTTTCCGTGTTAACACCGCTACCGACAATAACCAGCTTTGCATCCGAATACGCCTCGGTAATGGCCTGCAGATATTTATAATAGCGGTATTCGTCAGAGTAGGCGTGGTCAGCCTCAACGCTTGCCATAAATTCCGCCACAGCGGCATGTGCTGCCGCAACGGCCTCATAATACTCTATATTGGCAATGGCGCGCTCGGCATCATGCTCGATCCATGCCCATGCCAAGCGCTCGCCTGCCCTTGCCTGGGCATCAAGCATCAGCCGTTCCGCCTCAATTCCCGCACTGATCAATGCCTGATAGGTCTGCGCGATCTCCACGGGCGGATGGATGCTTTCAAGCACCACACTCACGATCTCAAGACCCGTGCCGTATCTTTCCATATACGCCGTCAGCTCCTCCCGGAAGGTGTTGGCAAACACGGCGCGGTCGGTAGAGAGCATGGTGTCAAGATCACTGGTAATGGTGCGCGCGGTCACGATCTCATACGCCGCCGAGCTCATCAACAGCTCGGGTGAGGCAGTGTTGGTCAGATAGCTGCGCAGATCCGAGATGCGGTACATCACGCGCAGGTTCACGGAAACCAGCTCGTTGCCGCCGCCAAGCAGCAGGCGGTATTCCTCGCCGCCGTGCGCCTCGGTCCAAAAATTATCTGCTTCGCCCTCGGCGATATAGCCGACGGTCATTTTATTCACGGTTTTGGTATCGTATACCTCCACCTTATCAAGGGGCCAAGGCAAGGTAAAGTGAAGACCCGGGGAGAGCGTTTCCTCCTGCAGTCTGCCAAAGCGGTAGTGCGCTCCCTCCTGATTGGAATTGACAAGCACCACGCCCGTTACGCACCACAGCAGCAGCACGGCACAAAGTGCCGCATACGGCAACGCCCTTTTGATCATCTGGATGCTCCAAAGCGAGCGCATGCTAATGCCGGTGTTTTTTTCAAGGTAAGTAAGAATGCCAAGATCTCCGCCCTCAACGCCGGGCGCGGGCGCCGAAACCTCGGGGGCAACCGCCAGCTCGCGGCGCACCAGCACCACAAAAAGCGAGATCAGCACGAAAATGGTCTTATAGGCAAAGAATACCGCCAGGATCAAAACCAACCATTTGGTGAAATCGTAAAGGCCGATCAGCTTGACCGCAACGGCTACCGCTACGGGCAGCAGCGCAAATCTACCCAGTGCAAAGGCACTTTGCATGTTGCGCAGCAACGCGATATCGTACCGAATTTCGGCAGCATCGTCGCCCTCCTCTGCCGCCCTTGGCGTGCGATGCTTGCACCACTTGCCAAACACGATAAAGAGCACGAACATGGCACCAAGCAGCACCAAAATGAAATAATTGAGCATGCCGATATAAACGGCGTTGCGCACAAATATCCAAAAGGCAACGTTCGCGCCAACCGTTACAAGCAGCAAAAGTGCAGCCAGCAACACCGTGCGGTTGCGTGCAAGCCACGCGCCAAGAGCAGTCGCTGCTCTGCGGGGCAACGCGCGCAGGGCGGCGGTAAATTTTACCTGCCCCCCTTTCGCTTCGGCGGCTTCACCGACCGCAGCCACGCCATCCGCGGGGGTGGGGGCGGTCGTTTTGGTAGCCGAGGCGTTGGCACGCGGGATCAGCAGCAGCAAATTGATCGCCACGGGCAATAACAGGATAAACGCGAGTAAAAGTGCGGGCAAATAATAGGCTTGCACGTACAGCAGTATCAGCACCGCTGCGCTTGCCGCAAGGCAAGCCATGGATGCAAGCGTTACGTATTTTGCCCCCGAAACGCGCCGATGGGGTTTTGGACTCATACATATACCTCCATACACAACAGTTCGTGTCAAATATGCTCGTCAAAGCAGAAAATTACAGGGAGATCGGCAATCCGACGTAAAAATGTATAATTTTATTATAATCATCATAGGCACATTTGTCAAGATTGTAATAAATATTATATCGTTCCTTTATTTTCCACCGCAAGCAATACCAAAGATGCGCGCGGCTTGATCCTTGCCGCGCGCATCCTTCCCTTTTGATTTTTAAAGCTCGCGCAGCAGTGCCGAAATTGCCCCTGCCGTAGCAAGTCCCACCGACGTGGCGGTGGCGCCGCCTGCCGCCGTGCCAAGACGCAGCGCGTGGGCATAGCCCTCGGGCACACCGCACAAAAAGCCCGCCACCATAGAGTCACCCGCGCCAACGGTATTAACGGGCGCGCCGCCAACGGCGGGCGCGCGGTGCACCTTGCCATACTCGTCAAGCAGCAGCGCACCCTTACCGCCAAGCGATACCAATACGTTTTGCGCACCCGCGGCTTGCAACGCGCGTGCGGCATCGGTGATCTCACCGTCGGTCGTCAGCGGCGCTCCCGCGATCTCGCAAAGCTCGCCAAGATTAGGCTTGATCAAAAAGGGGCGATACGGCAAAGTGCGCAGCAAAAGCTCACGCTCTGCATCCACCACAACGCGCACCTCTCGGTCACGAACGCGCAGGATCATCTGCTCGTAAATATCCCTTGGCACCGTGCGCGGCACGCTGCCTGCCAGCACCAACGTATCTCCCTTTTTTAGGGTGTCTAATTTATCAAGCAGCGCGCACAGCGACTCGCTTGGCACGTCGGGCCCCGCCGCATTGATCTCGCTTTCCTCGCCCGCCTTGATTTTTACGTTAATGCGCGTTTGCCCCTCGGGCAGGATCACGGGCTCGTGCGGCACGCCGCAGTCGGTCAATGCAGCACAAAGCGCCGCACCCGTTGCGCCTGCCGCAAAAAGGAAAGCCACGGTCGGCTCACCAAGTGCTGAAAGCACCGCTGAAACATTAATGCCCTTCCCGCCGAAAAGCAGCTTCTCACCGATGGCTCGATTGGTCTTACCTGTCGCAAAATCGGCAAGATGCACGTAATAATCAAGGGCGGGGTTTAGGGTGACTGTGTAAATCATAATTACCTTCTCTTTCTTGCTCATATCCCCCAAAACGGTGTGGGATTTTCAAAACACAAGCTGCACCAGCAGCATATACGCAGCCGTACCGCCAAGAATGCTTACAAGGGTATTGCGCCGCCACACGTGCAGCAGCACGACCGCAGCACAGGCAACAAGCTCGGGCAAGCCGTGCGGTGCCGCCGTAACCGAAACGCCGCGCAGGCAGTACACCACCAGCATGCCCATAATGGCATAGGGCAGCACACGCCCAAGATAGGCAAGGAACGGGGGTGTTTTTTTGCTTTTGCCGAAGATCAAAAAGGGCAAAAAACGCAACAGGATCGTCACCGCCGAGATGACGACGATCATGGATAGAACGCGCAGATCAAGCATGCTCTCGCACCTCCCGTCGCCCCATCACCAATAGAATGACAAGGATCAGTGCCATGGCAAGGATCAAGAAATGCTCACTGCCAACAAGCAAAAGCGCCGCCAGTGTCGCCAGCACGCCGACAACTGCGGGAAAATGATGCTTTGTCTCAAGCCATTGCTCGGTAAAGACCGTGAGAAAAAGTGCCGTGAGGGCAAAATCGATCCCCTCGGTGGAAAAGGGCAAAATGCCGCCGACGGCGGCGCCAACCGCGCTGCCCGTGATCCAATATAAATAATTGAAAAGCGACACCAAAAAGCAATACCGTGCGGGGTTTTCCTTGGCATCCACCGCCGCACGCTGTGAAACAAGCGAATAGGTTTCATCGGTTAGTGTAAAGATCAAAAACGGCTTTTTCGGAATATCGCGATACGGCTCGATCATAGAAATACCGTAAAACAGATGGCGAACGTTGACCATAAGGGTCGCCAGTGCCGTTGCGATCAGCGAAGCGCCGCCCACAATCAGATCAATAGCAACGTACTGCATAGAGCCCGCGTACACAAAAATGCTCATAGCAGCCGCCCACAGCACGCCGTATCCGTGCGAGCAAAAGATCACACCAAAGCCAAATCCCAGCACAAGATAGCCCGCAAGCACGGGAACGGTATCTAAAAACGCCGCACGCACCTCGCGTGGGGCGAGGCGTGAGTGCTGCTTCCCCTCTTGTTCCTGCTCCATAGTATTCTGCCTCCTTGCAAACAATTACATACAGTATACCACATTTATGCGGTGCCGTCAATCCGCCGTTTTTTGTTGACTTTTGCGCAAGAGGGTGCTACAATAAGCACAGTCTATACAAAAGGAGATCACCATGTCCGCTTATAAAATTCTTTCCACCGATCTTGACGGCACGCTCTTTACGCACGGCAAGCACATCAGCGAGGAAAATCAACGTGCGATCAAGGCGATGACAGACAGCGGTGTGCTGTTCGTACCCAATTCTGGCAGGACTCTTACCGAAATGCCCGATGTGCTGGTAAACCACCCGCGCGTGCGCTATATCATCCACTCTGACGGTGCTACCGTTTATGATAAGCAAACGGGTAAGCGCATTTTGCTTTGCATGCCGCAGGAGGTCTCGCGCCACGTGCTATCGCTCCTGCAGCCCTACAAAACCTCTATTAGCTTGCGCCGCGGCGGCAAATGCTACGTGAACGCAAAGGAGCATAACACTGCCGACTACACGGCACTTGGCGTGGATGCGGGCTGGCGCAGCTTCTTTTTTGAATTTTCCCACCCCGTTGACGGCTTTTCCGATTTTTGCAATGCCGCCGAGGAGGTAGAAATGATCTGTGCCTTTTTCCCCAATGAGGATGAGCGACAGGCTGCCATCGCGGCACTGAACGCGTATAGCGAGGTGCAGATCGCCTTTACAGCTCCCAACAATATCGAAATATTTTCAAGGCATGCGGGCAAGGGCAGTGCCCTTTTAGCACTTGCCGCGTCGCTCGGCATTGACCCCGCCGAAACCGTTGCCGTGGGCGATTCCACCAACGATAGCGACATGATCAAAAAGGCGGGGCTTGGGCTTACCATGAAAAACGCCTGCCCCGAGCTGAAGGCAATTGCCGATGCCGAGATCTGCGACAATCACAGCCACGCCATGGCATATATTTTAGAGCACTACCTCAAAAATTAAAATTTTCGCTTGACAAGCTGTAAGATTTGCGCTACAATAATGCTTGTACAATAAATGAACACAATTCGGCGCAGGGCAATGCCACTGCGCAACCGCAGATCACCTCTGCGGGGATGAGGAAAGCACGGTGCAAATCCGTCACAACAGCCATTACCGTTACGTGACCGCAGGGTCCCCAGTCGGAATGCTCATCGTCTTGTGCAGCAACGTATCCCCGGGTAAAGGGGGGAGGCAATGCAATACGCGAGCAGAGTTCCGATGCTTGCACCTTGTCACCCCCCACCGGGCAAACCGCCGAAAAGCGGCAGAGCCCGTGGGGGGTGCTTTGCATTCGTTTGCTTGTATAAAATACAAAAAAACGAAAGAGGAAACCGTGATGAAAAAATCTATTTTTTGCCGCACACTTCTCCTGCTGCTCACGCTCGCCGCACTCGTGTGCTTTGCCGCTTGCGCCGATATTGATAAGACAGGTGCTTGGGAAACTGCCACCTACGACCGCAATGAGGAATTTGGCAAGGGCGCCAAAGCCATTACCGTAAAGGTGATCGCCGAGGAGCAGGAGCTGACCTTTATCATTCACACCGACAAGGAAAGCCTTGAGGAGGCACTCCTTGAGCATCAGCTGATCGACGGCGACGAGGGCCCCTTTGGCATGTACATCAAAAAGGTAAACGGCATTGTTGCCGATTACGATACCGACAAGACCTACTGGGCACTCAGCAAGGGCGGCGTTGAGGCAGCGACGGGTGCTAACGGTGCCATTCTTGCCGACGGGGATTGCTACGAGCTGACCAAAACCGTGAGCGCATGGTAAGGCATCATGCAGCAGCATAACGCTACCCAGCAGCTTCAGCCGACGGAACCGACTGAGGCTGCGAAAAAAGCGCCGAGAAAAAAGCGAAAAAGCACCTTGACGGTACGCGAAATGGCGGTATTTTCTATGCTTGGCGCAGTGATGTATTGCTCAAAGCTTTTGCTCGAATGGGCACCCAACATCCACCTGCTTGCCATGTTTATCATCACCTTTACCGTGGTATATCGCGCCAAGGCACTGATCCCCATTTATATATTCGTTTTACTGACACTGCTTCTTGGCGGCTTCTCACCCTGGCTTGCCTCCTACCTTTACGTGTGGACGGTGCTTTGGGGCATCACCATGCTGCTCCCACGACGCATGAAGCCCGCTATCGCCGCACCCGTTTATATGGTGCTTGGTGCGCTGCACGGTCTTTTGTTCGGCGTGCTGACAGCCCCCACGCAAGCACTCTTTTTTGGGCTTGATCTTGCGGGCACGCTTGCTTGGATCGCCGCGGGCTTTTACTTCGACGTGCTCCACGGCATCGGCAATTTTGCCGCCTGCACGTTGGTTTTGCCGATGGTGAAGCTCATCGGGAAAATAGAAAAAAGAACGGGCTGTCTCAAATTGTAAATTTGAGACAGCCCGTTCGCCACAAAAAGGCGAAGGTAGGCTTTTTGTGGCCGGGAATTTGTGTTTTTTGCCGGCAAAGCCGGTAAAAATGGCGGCGTTTAGCCGCCAAACAAAAACCATAGGGGCTTGTCGACCAAATGCGTTTTGCATTTGAGACAGCCCCTTGTGTTTAGTTTGCCGCAAAATACGTGCCAACCGCAGCACCGTCAAGCAGGTCGTAAAGAATGTGCGGATCCTTGCCATTCAAAATAAACATGGGGATTCCTGCCTCCGTCACGATCTTGGCGGCGGCAAGCTTGGTTGCCATACCGCCCGTGCCGCGCGCAGTGCCGGCTCCCCCCGCCATACGAAGCACGCCGTCGTCAATTTTTTCAACGCGCGACACAAGCCTTGCCGCAGGATTTTTGCGCGGATCGCTGTCGTAAAGTCCATCCACGTCGGAAAGATTGATCAAAAGATCGGCGTGGCACACCAGTGCGACGTACGCGGAAAGCGTATCGTTACCGCCGAAATTCAGCTCTGTGGTGGAGATACAGTCGTTTTCGTTCACGATCGGCACACAGCCCATTTCAAGCAGGGTTTCAAAGGTATCCTCGGCAGCGGCACGGCGCACGGGGTTATCGATCACATCCTTGGTGAGCAGCATTTGTGCCACGGTATGCCCGTAATCCGAGAAAAAGCGCGAGTAAAGCTTCATCAGCTCACTCTGCCCCACAGCAGCCATTGCCTGCTTTTCCTTGGTGCAGGTCGGGCGGTGCATGCCGAGCCGCGCCACACCTGCGCTGACCGCGCCCGAGGAAACAAGCACCACCTGCTGCCCTGCGTTTTTAAAATCCGACAGGGCTTTAACAAGTGCCTCAATGCGGCGAAGATTGAGATGTCCCTCCTCGTGTGTGAGGGTGGAGGTTCCGATTTTTACCACCAAGCGGTGACAGTTTTTTAAGCTTGACATATTTTTTTATATTCCTTGCAAAAAGTATTTGAAATTTTACATAATTTGTATTATAATAGAATTATACTCTATATTTTTGATTTTCGCAAGAGGTTTTATAAAAAGGAGGCTGCCATGAGACAAAAATTTTCAATCACCGTTGCCGACGTACCCATGAATATTATTTGCGACGAAACGGGCGAAACCGTTGACGCCGCCGTTTCCGAGCTGGATACACAGATCCGCGCCCTCACGTCCACTTCGGGTAATTCCTGCACCAAGACCGAGGCGGCACTGCTTTGTGCCCTTGATTACAGCACGCGCTGCATGCACTTAAAGGAGCGTGTGGAGGAGCTGGAGAACTACGTAAATGAGGCCGACCCCACGGGCGATACGTACGAGGCAAATCTGCTGCGCGGCGAAAACGAAACGCTGCGCGCACAGCTGACCGTGAGCCGCGGCGAGTATGATGCACTGCTGCAGGATAACGCCACGCTCTTTCAGCTCAACGCCAAGCTCGTGAAGCAAAACGGCGAGGCAAACGCCCGTGCCGACCGCATGCACGATCAGGTGCTTTCGATCCTCACCGAGGTAAGAGAGCTGCGCGAAAAGCTTGCCGCCATGTGCGTGGAGACCCGTGCGCCCTCCCCCACCTATTCCGCACACGAGGAGGAGCCTGCCATTGAGATCACGCCAAAAGAGCAGCAGGTCACAAACAAATACGAGCATATGGATCTTGACGATATCCTCAGTACCGCACCAAGAGGCACTCGCCCCGCAGCACCCGCGGCACCGATGCTGGATGCGACCGCCGATCAGGATACCCCCGCGCGCATTTCCGACATGCTTGATTTTGACGACAACGTTTAACATGAACGAGAAAAAATTACCCGAGCTGCTTGCCCCCGCAGGGACCCCGAAAGCACTGCGTGCCGCCATTGAGGCGGGGGCAGACGCTGTTTATTTCGGCGGTCCCTCCTTTAATGCCCGTATGCGTGCCGAAAATTTCACCGACGACAGCATGCGAGAAAGCATCGCGCTCTGCCACGCCTTTGGCGTGCGCGCGTACGTCACGCTCAACACACTTGTGACCGACCGCGAGCTGCCATTTTTTCTTGAGGCTGCCCATGCAGCGCACGCAGCAGGGGCGGATGCCCTGATCGTAGCCGATCTTGGCGGTGCCGCCGCCATTCACCGCACCATGCCCGAGATCGAGCTGCATGCCTCCACCCAAGCCTCGGGGCATAGCATTGCCGCCGCGAAGGAGCTGGCGACGCTCGGCTTTTCGCGCATGGTGCTGGCACGCGAGGCAAGTGCCGAAAATATGCGTCGCTTTGCCGCTGAATGCGGCATGGAAACCGAGGTTTTCGTGCACGGCGCGCTCTGCGTTTCACATTCGGGGCAGTGCCTTTTTTCCTCACTGGTTGGGGGGCGCAGCGGCAACCGCGGCGAATGCGCACAGCCCTGCCGTCTGCCCGACAAAAGCGGCAAATATCCGCTTTCCCTAAAGGATCTTTCCCTTGCCCGTCACGTGCCCGACCTCATTGACATGGGCGTACATTCTCTTAAGATTGAGGGGCGTCTCAAGTCCCCCGAATACGTGCGCGACGTGGTAAGAATTTGGCGTCGCTTGCTTGATGAGCAACGCGCCGCGACCGACGAAGAAATGCAAGAGCTTGCCGCCATTTTCTCGCGCGGCGGCTTTACCGACGCCTATTTTACCGATACCGTGGGGCACAAAATGCTTGGCGTGCGCTCCGAGGGCGACAAGGAGCAAAGCCGCGCAGCCCTTCCCTTCACCGATCTTTCGCGCCGCGTGCCGCTTACGATGCATTTTACCATGAAGGAGGGTGAGCCGATCACGCTCACGGTGATGGCAGGCGCAAAAACCGCAACCGTTGTGGGGGATCTGCCGCAAAAGGCGATCACCGCGCCGCTGGATGATGCCACCATAAAGGAAAAGCTGTGCCGCCTTGGCGGCACGCCTTATGAGGCGGCAAATATCCGCATTACCGCCGATGGCGGCTTGATGGTTCCCGTATCGCGCCTCAACGCCCTGCGCCGTGCGGCTCTCGCGGCACTTGAGGAGAAAAGTGGCAAAACGGTATCTGAAAAGCCCATCTATTCACCCATCAAGCCAAAGGACGCGCGCCCCGCGCGCCCAACGGCACGCTTTGAGCACGCCAACGCGATCCCTGCCGAGGCAAAAGGCTATTTTGAGCATATCTATCTGCCGCTTGACCGTTACGATGCCGCAGCTGACGGCGTGGTGCTGCCCGCCGTGATCTTTGACAGCGAACGAGAGGCTGTGCTGCAAATGCTGAAAAATGCCGCCAAACGGGGCGCAAAGCACGCTCTTGTCGGCAACGTGGGGCACCTTTCCCTTGCCCTTGAAGCGGGGCTTGTTCCCCATGGCGATTTTCGCCTAAATGTCACCAACAGCGAAGCACTTTCCTTTTTACTCTCACTGGGCTTTGCCGACGTGCTGCTCTCCCCCGAGCTGACACTGCCGCAGCTGCGCGACCTTGGAGGCAGTGCCGATGCCATTGTGTACGGTCGCATTCCGCTGATGACGCTTGAAAAGTGTGTGGGCAAGGAGGTGGGCGGCTGCACCGCCTGCGCGGAGGGCAAAAACGCTTTAGTAGACAGACGCGGTGAGAAATTCCCCGTTTTGCAGCTTTATCCGCACCGCAGCATCATTGTAAACAGCCGCCCCACGGGCATGAGTGACAAACGGCGTGAGCTTGCTGCTGCGGGCATTGTAGGCGGACATTATATCTTTACCGTGGAAACGGTCAAGGAGATAAAGCAGATCTTAAGCGCCTACCGCACGGGCGCACCGCTTCCCCTTGCCGTGCGAAGAATATAAAGGAATATAACGAAGCATGATAAAAACCCCGCACCACGGTGCGGGGTTTTGTTTTAATGACAATATCTCCAAACTCTGTATTTTTTCAAGAGCATTGCCACCTCATTCACTATGTGAGCGTATTGATCCGCGCTCAAAATATCATCTTTTTGTACTAAATCCGTGATATAATCAAGCAAATCGGAAGCTTTTTCATTTTTGTTTGCATCACAAAGATCCGATTCATCGAAATACGATTTCATAATCATCTTTTTCGCTTCATAATATAAAAAACGATATTCTGCATCTTGCAACAATTCTTGATGAGAACGAATAAAACGATAAACCCAATTAGGAAATCTTTTTTCAAAATCAGAAATCAATTCTCTTTTGGCTTGTTCTTTTAACAATGATTGTTCTAAAAATTCATTTTTTGCTATCATACGCCGCTCCTAATTTAAGCACATCCATCACGGGTGTGCCTTTTATTTTTTTGATTGCTTAATTTCAAAATTAATGCAAACGCTATATTAAAAAAGCATCGCTGCAAATGCACTTCTCAAAAAAATTCATTTTGTCTTATTATAGGACAACTATTTTCAAAAGTTACTATATCATGAAAATGTCTTTTGTCAAGACAAAATATATGTGCAGGGACGAAGAATATGGCTCGCATGATAGATGGAGATCAAAAAAATCTCATAGGTAGCAATTTAAAGCGTTTCAGAAAAAAGCTAAAAATAAGTCAACAGGCTTTATCCAACAAATTGGAGCTGCAGGGCGTATACATTTGCCGAGGCTCTATTTCTCGCATAGAGGACTGTTCACGCACGGTAACCGACATCGAGCTTGTTGCAATCGCCAACGCACTTGGCATTGACCCCCATGAATTATATAGCGAATAATCAACTGCCCGCACGCGTGATGCAAAACGGCAAGCGGCTCGCGGTATAACAAAACAAAAACCGCACACCACGCGCAGTGCTTGCACAACCACCGTCTGTTCGCACCGCATCGGGGATCTCGGACAGTCGAGGACGCCTGTCCCTACAGGGTGAGTGCGTACACAGTGCGCTTCGTTCGCCCTCCTGTGTCATCCTGAGGGTTTCAAGAAAGAAACCCGAACGGATCCCCGAAAACGCAAGAAGCGTTTTCGGCGGGTTGTTTGCACAGACTTTTCTATAGGTATAATGGTAACGGATGCTACGTATCCTACACCTCACCACCCGCTACGCGGAAGCCTCCCCTCAAGGGGAAGCCTTGGGTGTGTACATACCGCGGCGCGATTGATTGATCGCGCCGAGATCCTTCTTCGCGCTTTGTTGCGCTCCTCAGGATGACATGTTAAGAATGAAGAATTCAAAATTAAAAATTTAGAATTAAGAGTGCGCACACGGTGCGCATTGCTTGCACCGACGCTGCCTCCCTTGGAGAGCGCACCCTTTGGTTGCTTTTTATCAAGTTTTAGGGAAAGGTGATTGAATTATTTTTCGCCAAGGCGAAAAATAAGATAGAGGAGAACCCCGTTTTCAAAAGGGGTTCTCCTCTTTTCTTGCTTTTTACTAATTTTTGCACACGTGTGCCGTTTTTTAATACTTTTTCAGCTCTTCCTCAAGCAGCCGGTTGATGATCACGGGGTTGCCCTTGCCTGCGGTCTTGCCCATCACGTTACCAACAATCGCCTTGGCGGCTGCAAGCTTGCCCTTCTTATAGTCGGCAACCGATTTCGGGTTGGCGGCTACTGCCTCGGCAACAAGGCGGCCGAGCAGCTCTGCGTCGTTGATCTGGGCGAGATCTCTTTCTTCCACCATCGCCTTCGGAGAAGCGTTTGTTTCAAACATCTCCTTGATCAGCTTCTTGGCGGTTGAGCTGTTGATCACGTCGTCACCCACAAGAGTTGCAAGCTCGCCGAGATTTTCTGCCGAAACGGGGCAGCTAAAGCTCTCGCCCTCAATCAAGCGCATAAACTCGGAAATCAGCAGGTTTGCCGCAAGCTTGGGGTGCGCGGTGGTAGCGGCAGCAGCCTCAAAATAATCAGCCATAGCCTTATCCGAGGTCAGCACCTCACCGTCATAGGCGGTAAGCCCGTATTTTTCCATATACACCTTCTTGCGCGCATCGGGCAGCTCGGGAATCTCATCAAAGAGTGCCTTGATGGCAGCATCGGAAAGCTCGATAGGGGGCAGATCGGGGTCGGGGAAATAGCGGTAATCGTTTGCGTTTTCCTTCGAGCGCATGGTGTAGGTCTTGCCCGTTGCGGGGTCAAAGCGGCGCGTTTCCTGCACAATGCTCTCGCCCGCCTCAATGGCATCCACCTGCCGCTTGTATTCGTACTCGATCGCCTTTACGATAAACTGGAAGGAGTTGAGGTTCTTCATCTCGGTACGGGTGCCGAATTTCTCCTCGCCTGCCTTGCGCACCGAAAGGTTTACATCGCAGCGAAGCGACCCCTCCTGCATCTTACAGTCGGAAACACCTGTGTAAAGAATGATGGCACGCAGCTTTTGGAGATAAGCCTTCGCCTCCTCGGCGGAGCGAATATCGGGCTCGGACACGATCTCGATCAGCGGCACGCCGCAGCGGTTACAGTCGATCATGGTGCCGTATTTATCGTCGTGCACCAGCTTGCCTGCATCCTCCTCAATGTGGATACGGGTAATACCAATGCGCTTTGCGCCCTCCTCGGTTTCCACGTCAAGCCACCCGTGCTCGCAAAGGGGCAGATCGTACTGGGAGATCTGGTACGCCTTGGGGAGGTCGGGATAGAAATAGTTTTTTCTATCCTCCTTTGAGTAATTTGCAATTTTGCAGTTGGTGGCAAGCCCTGCCTTTACGGCATACTCCACCACCCTTTTGTTTAAAACGGGCAGCGTGCCGGGGTAGCCCATACAAACGGGGCAGCACTGCGTGTTCGGCTCCGCGCCAAAGGTGGTGGGGCAGGAGCAAAAGATCTTGGTTTTGGTTTTCAGCTCAACGTGTACCTCAAGACCGATCACCATTTCATAGCCCTTGTAAAGTGTCATGCCTTGGCACCTCCCATCTCATCCTCCAATGCCGCACCAACGCGGTAAAGGAGTGCTTCACTAAAGGGCTTGCCCATCAGCTGCAGCCCTACGGGCATATTGCCCTCACCCACACCGCACGGCAGGGCAAGTGCGGGAATACCCGCCACGTTTACAGGCACGCTATACGCGTCACCCATATACATTTCAAGCGGATTTTGGCTCTTTTCGCCAAGCTTATACGCCACAGTCGGTGCTACGGGCGACAGGATCACGTCGCACCTTTCAAGCACACGGTCGTAATCGGCGCGCACCAGCGCGCGCACCTGCAACGCCTTTTTATAGTAAGCATCGTAGTAGCCCGAGGAAAGCGCAAAGGTACCCAGCATAATGCGACGCTTCACCTCGGCACCAAAGCCCTCGGAACGGCTCTTTTTGTAAAGCTCGCCAATATCCTCAAACTCGGCGGTACGGTAGCCGTAGCGCACACCGTCAAAGCGAGCAAGGTTAGAGGATGCCTCGGCACTGGAGATCACGTAATAGGCCGCCAGCGCGTGGTCGATGGCGGGCATGGATACCTCCTCGAGCCTCGCACCCATTTTCTCATACCGTTTTGCGGCATTCAGCACGGCTTCCTTCACGTCGGCGGAAATGCCCTCGCCAAAAAACTCCTTCGGAATACCGATGGTAAGTCCCGCGACCCCTTTGCCGATCTCGGCGGTAAAATCACCGTAGGCACGGTCAACCGAGGTCGCATCGCGTTTGTCGTGCCCTGCAATGACGTTGAGCACCATGGCGTTGTCGCGCACGGTGTGCGTGAGGGGCCCGATCTGGTCAAGCGAGGAGGCAAATGCAACGAGGCCGTAGCGCGAAACAGTGCCGTAGGTGGGCTTCATGCCCACCACGCCGCAAAATGCGGCGGGCTGACGGATCGAGCCGCCCGTGTCCGATCCCAGCGTGTAAGCCGCCTCGCGTGCGGCAACAGCCGCAGCCGACCCGCCCGAGCTACCGCCCGGCACGCGCGAAAAATCCAGCGGATTGCGGGTGATCTTCATGGCGGAATTTTCGGTGGTGGAGCCCATGGCAAACTCATCCATATTAAGCTTACCAAGCATAACGAAGCCTGCCTTTTCAAGGCTTTCTACCACGTGCGCGTTGTAGGGCGGCACGTGATCGGCAAGCATTTTGGAGGCACAGGTGGTGGCTACGCCCTTGGTGCAAATGTTATCCTTCACGCCCATGGGAATGCCCGCAAGCGCCGAAAGCTCCTCGCCCGCGGCGCGGCGCTTATCAACGGCAATCGCCATATCAAGCGCGCGGCGTGCGTCGGTCGAGATATACGCGCCAACCTGCGGCTCGTTTTTCTCAATCGAGGCAATATATGCCTTTGTCAGCTCTGCGGAGGAGATCCTTTTCGCGCCGAGGGCGGCACTAAGCTCCGACAAATTCATTTTTAACAAGTCACTCATCGTATCGCCTCCTTATCCTTCTACCACGCGGGGCACGGTTACGTAGCCCTCTGCCTTGGTTTTGGCATTTGCAAGCAGCTCATCTCTTTCAAAATTGTGCTGGGGCTCATCCTCGCGCAGTACGTTTTTGAGGTCTACCACGTAGGTTGCCTCGGCAACACCCTCGGTGTTCACCGCAGAGAGCTGATCGGCAAAGCCGATGATCGAGCTCATATCGTTTGCCACGCGCACCTTTTCCTCAGCGGAAAGCGAGAGGCGGGCAAGATCTGCTATTCTTTCTACGTCAACGGTGGGCGCAGCCTTTTTGCCGCCTGCCTTGCCGCCCGTGCTCTCCTCAAGTGCCTTGCCAAGTCCCAACACCTCAAGCTGCGCGGGGTCTACGGGCGTGGGGGCATCGGTCATGGGGCAGGAGGCATCCTTGATCTTGGGGAATGCAATGACCTCTCTTAGGCTATCCGCGCCGACCATCAGCATCACGAAGCGGTCAAGACCAAAGGCAAAGCCCGCGTGGGGCGGCGTGCCGTAGCGGAACGCGCCTACCATAAAGCCAAAGCGATCCTCGATCTCCTCCTTTGAGAAGCCGAGTGCCTCAAACATCACGTTTTGCACGTCGCGGTTGTGGATACGAACCGACCCCGAGCCAAGCTCCACGCCGTTGAGAACCACGTCATACGCCTGTGCGCGCACCCTTGCCTTGTCGGTAAGGAGATACTGCACGTCCTCGGGGTAAGGCATGGTGAAGGGGTGGTGGGTCGCCACAAAGCGATTTTCCTCCTCGGAGTATTCAAACTGCGGGAAGTCGGTCACAAACAAGAACTTGTATTCATCCTTGTGGCGCAAGTTCAGCATATCCGCCACGTTCAGGCGCAGCGCGCCCAGTACCTTTCTGACGGTGGCAAGCTTGTCTGCCGAGAAAAGGATGAAGTCGCCGGGCTTTGCACCCAGGCGGTCGAGCAGAGCGCGGAAGCCCTCCTCGGTAAAGTACTTGGGGAGGATGGAGTTTACCGTGCCGTCCGCACGCAAGAGGATCCACGCCATGCCCTTTGCACCGTAGGAGATCGCCGCCTCGGTGAGGTTTTCAATATCGGTGCGGGCAAATTTTTCACCCGCGCCCGGCACGCAAATGGCGCGCACCACGCCGCCCTGCTTGGTAACGGAGTTGAATACCGAGAAGGTAGAGGCGGCGGCAAGATCGGTCACGTCAACGATGGGGAGGTCAAAACGCAGGTCGGGCTTATCCGAGCCGTATTTGTCCATTGCCTCGTGCCAGGTAATGCGCTGGAAGGGCCCCTTGATATCAATGCCCTTCACCTTGTAGAAAAGGTCCTTAAACATGCCCTCAAGGTGGCAGAGCACGTCCTCCTGCTCGACAAACGACATTTCCATATCCACCTGCGTAAACTCGGGCTGACGGTCAGCACGCAGATCCTCGTCGCGGAAGCAGCGCGCCACCTGATAGTAGCGGTCAATACCGCCCACCATCAAAAGCTGCTTGTAGATCTGGGGCGACTGGGGCAGCGCGTAAAAGCTGCCTGGGTGCACGCGGGAGGGCACGAGATAGTCACGTGCGCCCTCGGGCGTGGATTTGCAGAGCATGGGCGTTTCCACGCAAAGAAAGCCCTGATCTGTTAGATACTGCTCTACGGTGCGCTGAATGAACGCACGGGTCTTGAGATTTTGATACATCGAGGGGCGGCGCAGATCGATATAACGATACTTGAGGCGCAGATCCTCGCGGGTGTTTTGATTATCCTCGGGTGAGAAGGGCAGCTGATCGCACTGCGACAAAAGCTCAAGCGAGGTTGCCATCACCTCTGTCGTTCCCGTTGCGATACGGGGGTTTACGGTTTCGGCGTCACGCAAACGCACGTTGCCCCAAACCGAGATCACCGACTGGTTGCGCAGCGTTTCGGCTACCGCAAAATCCTCGGCGGTGAGGTTTGCCGCATCAAATACCACCTGCACCACGCCCTCACGGTCGCGCAGGTCAATAAAGATAACGCCACCCATGTCGCGCTTGTTTAAGACCCAACCGGCAACACGCTGCTCGGTGCCGATATGCGCCTCACGCACAAGCCCACAATAAATTGTTCTTTTCATATTGATACTCCTTTCGGAATGTTTTACAAGTTTCTATGTGAAAACACATGATGTACAAATACAGTACAATGTTCGCGCAAGCCATTGCCTTCCCCAAGGAGGGGAAGGGGGACCACGGAGTGGTGGATGAGGATGTCCGATGCGATGCATCGTCCACCTACAAAGAATTTTCACAAATTCTTTGTAGGTGGATGCCGTTACCAATCAAGTCTTCAAATCAACCGCAGCTAATCCAAGAACCTTTAAAACATCCTCGCACACTGCATAAAAACGTTCGTTAATATCTTTATTCGTGTATCTTAAAACCGTTATGCCCCAACGGGCAAGTGCTGCATCTCTTTCGGCATCCTCCGCCTTGTTTTCGGGCAACGAATGCTGTAAGCCGTCAATTTCTATCGCAATTTTAGCACTTGCAATATAAAAATCAAGAATGTAATTCTCAATATTCTTTTGACGCTTTACGGTTACGGGAAGCAATTTCAAAAAATCATACCACAAATGCCTTTCTTCGGGTGTCATGTGCTTGCGAAGCGTTTGTGCATTTCCAACCAGTTTTTTGTTGTATGGATACATTGCTATTTCCTTATCCGAAGAATTCGAAAAATACTGTGTGGCGGCGCGCATGCGCCTCATCCTAAGAATGCGCATGCATTCTTTGTGGGTGGCGGCGCACATGCGCCGACTCCTCATCCTAAGAATGCGCATGCATTCTTTGTGGGTGGCGGCGCACATGCGCCGACTCCACATCCTAAGAATGCGCATGCATTCTTTGTGGGTGGC
>JAZOLJ010000055.1:0-32765 GCA_045652845.1 Eubacteriales bacterium
GTATGCGCCGTGGTTGCACAGGCGGAAGAACATATCCGACCACATAATGGGCTTGAGGCCGTATTTTTTCGCCAGCTCCAGCACGCGGTCAAGGTGACGGCGAATGATGCTGAAGCGGTCCTCAAAGCCGTGTTTATCAAGATATTTGCCAAGCCCCACCATGTGTGCCTCGTCCATGCCGATGTGCACGATGTCGGTGGTAAAGCATTCCTTCACGCTCTTGAACATATTTTCGATCAGCTCGTAGGTGCGCTCCTCGCCAATCAACAAAATATTGGTGGTATCGTTAATCTTTTTATAAGTATTCCACATAAACGTCTGATTGAGGTGTGCCAGCACCTGAATGCAGGGAATGAGCTCCACGCCGATCGAATTGCAGTATTTGACCATGTCCTTGAGCTCTGCCTGTGAATATCTGCCGCGCAGATAGCCGAAATAAGGCTCACCCGGTACCTCGTAGGTATCCTCGGTGTAAAGCTGGATCATGTTGTAGCCCAGTTTTTTAATGGTGGCAGCAAATTTTTTCACCTCTTCCGGCTTCATGACAGCGTTTCTTGACATGTCAAGCATTACGCCAAATCTTTTTGCCATAATCGTTCTTCTTTTCTGTTGGCTGTTGCCGTATTAGACTCATTATACTGATTTTTTTGCGTTATGTCAACAAATATGTTGCCTTAATTGAAATATAAAAAGGATTGCTGCGTTTATTAAAATTCCGAGGTGTACATGGCGTGGTCGCTTTCCAGTGCGTCGATCGAGGTCACATGGGGCAGTGTATCCTGCGGTGCCGCTACGGGCGTGGTTACGAAAAAGGTGGAGGTGTGCGCGGGGAGCGTGAGGCGCAGGTCGGTATAGACCTCACCGCGGTAGGAGATAAACTTTTCCGCACGTGGGCGAATGCCCCCCGTGTGGGGGTCCCATTCATCCACGTCATGCGCGCCGCGCAGCAAAAGGTGGTGGTTGTAGGGCGCGTCGGTGCCGTTGGTAAAGTAGTAGATATCTCCCTCATCGGTGCGCTTGTGAATGTACTGGAACATGCCGCCGTCGGGGAAGGAACGGTCAAGCCCCACGGTGTGAAATTCGGGATAAATGGCGTTGAGCGCGCCCGTTCCCTCAAAGCGTGCCATGCCGGGCAGATATACGTCAAAGGGGATGCCAAAGGAGTTCAGCGCACGGTTCACCACCGAGCTTTTCGTCATTTTCTTGCCATCCACCGTGGTGGCGTTGAAGTACAGGAAAATCGCCTCGCCGCCTGCCTCGTTTTTGTTGTGACAGTAGCGGCGCATGACGCGCTTATTTGTGGCATCCTCGCCGAAGATCAGGCGCGCAAGCTGCTGCACCTCGGCGTCGTTTTTACCCTCCTTGTCATATTCAAACGCCTTGGTGGGCAGCACGCCCGTGGCAAGGATCTTGCCGCCCTCGTCGTAAAATTTCTTCAAAAGGCGCAGGTTTTCAAGGCTGATCATGTCGGTTGCGGGCAGCACCACCACGCGAAACGCCTCGCTGTTGATCTTGTTATCAAGGTACAGCACGCCGCCCTCGGTGCGGCACTGCGCGCGCATGGCGTGGGGATGCAGGACCGTGAGGTCGTGACCCGCGTAAAAGGTGATGGCGTTAATGAGGGTCATGTAATCCGAATCGGTAGAGGTTTCGGGATATTCGTAGCGTGTGGTGGGTGAAAAGTATAGCGTTACCTTGCTGTGCAGGTCGTAAATGGGGTAGAGCAGGGCAATATCCGCTACGTGTCTGCCGCCGCGCAGCATGGTCTGCACGCGCGTGGCAAAATCGCAAAACGCACGGTCCTCGGCAAGGTCGGCGGGCAAATGGAGTGCCGCGTTGTTTACGCCGCGCGCAAAGGCGTTCATAGCGTCCTTTAAAAGCTCTGCGCGGTCTTTATTTTTGTAGCCGCGAAACAGCTCGCCGTTCACGCGCTCAATATCAAAGTTGTAAGCGGCACCCGCGGCGATCTTCACGGAATTGGTTCCGTAAAGATATGCCTTGTCAAAAAGTGCGCAGGGCGAATGCAGGTTGCACAGCATCGCATCACCCGCGGTAAACGAGCAGGCGGTGAGCTTGGGCTCGGAAAGGCAGCCGAAGGCAGAAAGCCCCATCTCGGTGGCAAAATCGTGCAGTGCCTGCACGATACCGTGCTCGATCATGGAGGCGCGCACCGTCATCAGCATCGCCTTGTGATGCACGGTATCCTTGCCCGCGTAGCCAAAGAGTGCGGGGTAAAGGGGCGCGGGGTCGAAGCCAAAGCGCTTGATAAACAGGGAATTGAAGGAATTATCCCAGTCGCGTCGGTTCTCGCCGTGAAAGCCGATGCCCGAATAGGCAAGGGTGGTGAGGGTATTGCCGATATAGGGCGCAAGCTCCTCGGCAAATAGCCCGAACGCCATTTGAATATAGGTGTAGGATGCCTCGTAGGAAAGGTAGTTGGCGCGGCGGCAGTTTGGCTCCTCGGTGGCAAGATACTCGCGGATCACCCAGTTACCGCGCGGTACCTTCCACACAAGCTTGCCCTCCTCAATAAAGGGGCGCAGGTCGATCACGTCACCGTATGCCTCGGAATAGGCGACAAGTGACTGCAGCTCACCCTCACGCAGGCGGCGCGAGATTTGCTCACCCTCGCGGCAAATGTATTCCTTGCAGGTCAAAAGCCTTGCGTGCAGGCGCGTTTCACCAAGATCGTCCATCATGCCGATCACAAAATTTTCAAAGGAAAAGTCAAGAAAAAAGCCAACGAGCACCCCCGCCCTTTTTGCGGCGGCAAGCAGCGTGCGGTAGATACTGCGCACGGCGTTTACGTCCTGCTCGTTGGCGAGAACGGTATCCTCGCGCAGCTTGGGGATCACCGTGCTAAAGCCGCTTTTTTTGCAGAGTGCAACCGTTTCCTTGATGCGCGCTTCCATGTCGGGCGCGTGCAGTGGCGGAAGATCGAAATAATATATGGGGCGGTAGGCGTTATCCGGTTCTAAAAAGCGTGCGCGCTTTTGTTCGTGTGCCATAAAAACCTCCGAGGGTATCGTTTGTTGCTTTTAGTATAGCATATTCTCCCCGCAATTTCCAGTGGTTTGGCAAATTTGTTTTTCGCGGCGGTGGCGCGGGCTTGGCAATAAATTTTCGTGTTGACAAAGCACGTGGCGGTGTGATACAATGAAATTGTATAAAAAGCAAGGAGGGGATACCGTGATCATTGATTTTCATGCGCATATTCTGCCGCATACCGACCATGGGTGTGACGGCTCTCGCGCGGCGCGGCAACAGCTGCAGCTAATGCGTCGCGGTGGCACCGATGCAGTGGTGGCAACCCCCCATTTTTATCCCAATAACGATAGCGTGCGGTCCTTTTTGCGGCGGCGAGAGGGGGCGATCAGCGCCATGCGCCGCAAGCTGCCTCTTGAGGATCTGCCGACCGTGTATCCCGCAGCCGAGGTGCTTGTATGCGTTGGCATGCATGAGATGGAGGGGCTTGAAAGCCTTGCCGTTGCGGGCACGAACGTGATTTTGCTGGAAATGCCGTTTTCACGCTGGAATGATGCGTTGATCGATACCGTTTTGGGGGTAAAAGCCCGTGGGCTTTGCCCGATCCTGGCGCATATTGACCGTTATCCTCTCGAAGACGTGGGAATATTGCTGCAGGCGGGCATTCGGGCACAGGTCAACGCCGAGGTGTTTGCTGCCTTTAAAAACCCCAAGCCCTACGTTGATCTGATGCGCGAGGGCGCAGTGGTGGCGCTTGGCAGCGATCTGCACGGCGCCAAGCGTGCACATTATGCAAGATTTGTGCGCGTAAGAAAGCGGCTTGGCACGGTTTCCGATACCGTATTTGCCGCCACCGAGAAGCTTTTGCGGGGTGCAAAATCCATTCTTGATACCGACCGCGAGCATGCGGAATTTGCTACATAAACGCAAGATATCAAATCATACTGCCAAAAAAATTCTCAAAGCAACATAAAAGCACTTATGACGAACATGCTTCGTTATCATAAGTGCTTTTTATAATTTCGTTGCGGGGCTTGCCGTAATACTTGCATCCGTTTTGCGTTTGCGGCGACATGTTTGTATAAATATACACAACATAATGAATAAAACCTGCAAATTGCCCAATTAAAATTGTAAATATTTGTATGAAATGCCGTTGAAATCCAAAAGTTGATTGTGCTATAATTTAAATAGGTGATTTACACCGAATATCACTATGAAAGAAGGTTTGTGTTCTCATGAAAAGAATCATGAAGACCACAGTAGCATGGTTGCTAATTCTTTGCACCCTGCTTACTGTATGTGGCGTACTGTCCGCTTGTAAAAAGGACCCGAAACCCACACCATCCCCCACACCAACTCCTCCACCGCCCGCAGAACCCGGTCCCGAGCAGATCGTGGCTTGCGCGCACACGGTAACCACGCTGAAAAACGCGCGTGCTACCAGCTGTGCACGTGCCGGCTACACCGGTGACGTGGTTTGTACCGCGTGCGGCGAGGTCATCACGCAGGGCACCGTGGTTCCCGCGCTTTCCCACACGCTGGGTGAGGCTTCGGTGACCAAGCTTCCTACGTGTATCGAAACCGGTATTTCCACCAGGACTTGCCGCGGCTGCGGATATACCTTCTCCGAGCCGATCTCCGTGGTTGCGCATGACGATATTTACCACGACTGGGCAGACGGCAGCTCTCACAGACACACCTGCAGCACCTGTACCTTAGCCGAGGACGAGGCGCACGAGCCCGTTGATGCAGGCACTTACCACGAGGCAAGCTGCACCGAGCCCGCGTATATCGAGCACGTTTGTGCACTTTGTGCCGGCGTTTATAAGGTATACAGCGATACCGACCTTGAGTTGGGTCACAGCTGGGGCGAATGGGTTCTGGTTGAGGCAACCTGTGTTTCGGTAGGTAGCAAGAGCCGTACCTGCGATGCTTGCGGTGAAACCGAAAGCAGCGAGATCCCTGTGGCATCCGCGGCACACACCTACCTTGAGGTCTTCAGAGTAAAGGCGACCTGCTCCGCTACCGGTAGCATCACCTACGAGTGCGAGGATTGCGGCACCACCAAGGAAGATCCCATTGCAATCAACCCCCACGCGCACACCCTCGGCGAAGCTGTAACGAGTGGCAGCTGGACCACGCAGGAGTGTGTTGACTGTGATTACGAGGTAAAGAAATTTACCGCCGCGCCCGAGAGCGCAAAGGCAGAGGTTTCCGCTGCCGATATTGATACCAACCGTACCTTTGAGGTGGCTACCAAGGATGCCAGCATCCAGTTCCCCAAGGAGGTGGTAGCGGATATGACCTCCGATGCTTCTGCTGCCGTTGAGATCAACGCAGGCGTTGTGGATAACAAGCAGGAGCTGATCGATAACGCACCCAATCTCACCGATGCGGAAAAGGAACGCCTCCAAAACGTTGATATCTTTGATTTCAGCGTGACCGTAGGCGGCGCGCCGATGGAAAACTTCGGCACCGAGAACAAGGTCGTTGTTACCATTCCTTATACTCTTAAAGAGGGTGAGGACCCCAACGGTATCGAGATCTGGTACGTGAAGGATGACGGTACCATTGAGAAATTTGAGGCCACCTACGTTGACGGCTTCGTTACCTTTGAAACCAGCCACTTCTCCTACTATGCGGTTGCATACGAGGAGACCCAGGAAATGAAATGTAAGCGCGGTCTGCACGACTGGATGTCCGATAGCATCGAGGTCGTGGAGGCATCCTGCACCTCCTTCGGCTACACCGTTAAGGAGTGCTCTACCTGCCACACCCGCGATTTTGCCATTACCGCCGATAAGACCGGTCACAGCTACGGTGACCCGGTAGAGCCTACCATCACCTGTACGCAGGATGGCTATACCACCAAGACCTGTACCGATTGCGGCGACATGATGTATCTTACCTACCACCATGCACTCGGTCACACGGTCGCCAGCGTTGCCACCTGTGTTGACGATTCTGTTTGCAAGCACTGCAACAGTGTTGTAACCAAGGCACACGGCCATAACTGGGGCGAGTGGATCACCGTTTACGAGCCCACCGAGACCCAAGCGGGTCTGCGCCGCAAGAACTGCCAGAAGTGTGGCGTGATCGAGGACGTGAAGCTTGCTGCCACCGGCTCGGTGCAGGAGATCACCTTCGATTCCTACGAGGAAATGCTTGAGGCATTGTTCGATGCTGCTTTTGCATTTGACAACGGCAAAATGAGCTTCACCTATGAGATGGATGGCGATAGCGTTACGATGGACGTTACCGTGAACAAAGAGGGCGAATCCTACGTGGCACTGTTTGACTGCGCGTTGGCAGGTCACAGCTATCGCAACGATAACGGCAATAGAGTAGAATACGATTACGTTGATACCGTTAAATTCCTGTATCGCAACGGCGTTATGGTGCTGCTGCAAAGCTCCACCTCGCCCTACCATCCTGTCGATGGCAACAGCATTGAGGCTAAGGTTGGTATCGAAACCCTTTCGCAAATGCCCTACCAGATCATGATGCAGTATGCAAAAGAGGGCTTTGACCAGTACATGCCCAAGATCGAGGCATCCTTTGGCGATTTCGCAGCCATTCTGCGCATTGCCGATGTACTTGCCGGTGACGCGGTAAATGCCGTTCTTGCCGACATGGGCACGGGCTTTACGCTCCCCAAGCTTGCCGATCTTTACGACAAGCTGCAGACCCTTTACACCTACACCGCACTCAAGCTTGGCTTTGCAACCACGCTTGATTTCAACACCGCCATTGCGGTGCCCACCACGCACGACCTGATGGCGATCATCTCCGCTTACATGACTGTGACCGAGAGAGCCGACGGCGGCAAGGATTACGTATTCAACCCCGATAAGGTTAAGAATGCGGTTGTCGCGGTTCTTGATTGGCTTGAGGCAAACGAGACAAAGACGCTTGACGTTTTCGCTTATCAGCTTGTAGGCAACCAGATCAAGCTCTACTACCCCGAGGTAACCGATTGGCAGAGCTTTGAGAACAAGCTGCGCGCAACCTTTACCGGCAACATGAAGGTGAAGGATGCGATCAACACAGCAATCGGCATGCTTGAAAGCAAGGATATCTGCACGCTGCAGGAGATCTACAGCATCATCAACTCTCTTGCTCAAAATCTTGGCGGTCAGCAGAACTTTGATATTGAACAGATGATGGCGCAAAGCGCAGAAATGACGCTTGATGAAATGATGGCAGGCGCAATGGGCGAGGGCGCTACCGTTGCCGCAATGTTTGATATGCTCCACCAGTACGTGACCACCCAAACGCTGGGCGACCTCGTATGCCGTGAGGAGGGCCACTACGACCAGATAACTCAACAGTGGGTCGTAACCGATGAGATCACGCTTTCCGAAATGCTTGATACCCTGCGCGCGCAGTGGAACAGCATGGATATTCTGGCTGATTTCGCACTTTCTCTTGACGCACACGGCAGTGTGATTGCCATTTCTATTGATCATAAGCTTGATTTCGTTATGGGCAGCGACAGAGCTACCGTTGAGAAATTTGCTATGACCCTTACCCAAGACGATAGTGTTGTGGTTAACGTTCCCGCCGAGTTCGCAGCGATCTCCACCCACAAGGTGCAGGCAAGCTACGATGCCGACGGCAACATGATCATTACCGTTCCCGCGGGCTACCAGTACACCATCAACGTGGGCGGTAACGGCTACGTGCCGATGAGCGAGCTGCTGACGCTTGATGCAGCGCTTTCCGCCGAAATGGGCTATGACGTATACGTGCTTGACGAGGATCTTTGGGATAACAACATGCACGTTGGCGAGTATATTCTCTACAATGGCAGATACTACTCCTGCACTCGCGATCACGAGTATACCGACTCTCAAGAAATCGTAATTGATAAGGTTACGCTTGCCCAGCTGCAGAGCAGCTACGAGGCAATTCTGCCCGAGGCAGGCGAGGCTGCAAGCGGCGTGCTGAAGAGCGATAGCAGTGTATCGGTTTATGAAACCGTTCTCAACCCCATCTTTAAGCAAAACGACGTATGGTACATGGCAAAGAGCTATGATATCAGCTATTCCTCTTACTGGAATGCGGATACGCAGCAGTATGTTGAGGTTGCTGTCTACAACGTTGGCGAGAGCGTTGTTCTGGCAGATGCCCTCTCTTCGATCCGCCTGAGCAATGCGGGTAACAATTATCATTATTATGTCACCGTACAAATGGGCACTGAAAAGATTCGTGCTATGCATATGTACGTGTCGCTGGATGAGGCGGCATGGGGCAACGAAACCCTGGAGTGCTTCATGTACGTTGATAAAAACGGCGACATCTGCCTGCTTAAAACCAAGTGGCAGGGCGGCTATGGTACCGAGCGCTACGTGCTTGGCGAGGCTGTTGATAGGCTGCCCGATCACGATTACAAGACCGTAAACGGCAGACGCGACGATAAGGATTACGGCGGTGGCTACGACATGATCTACAAAGAGAACTTTGAGGTTCTCGATGCATCGGGCACTCCCCTTGATGAGTTTGATTGGATCGTGCTCTACCGTTACCTGCCCGAGTATTTTATCAAGATCAACGACACCACCTACGCTGAGCTTGGCTATTACTACAACAATGAGAAGGAAGACTACGGCGTTAAAATGCCCGAGGGCGTATATGCGGCTGTCAATACGCAGGGCATGAACATGATCACTCTCCCCGACGGTAATAAGATGTACCAAAAGGGTGAGAGGGTCGGCGTTTCCAGCTCTATTGCCGAGGGCAAATACGACAAGGTTGTTTACGGCTACGTGCAGCTGCACGAGGATCTTTACATTGAGGCTGCATGCTTCTACAGCGGCAGCACCCTGCTGGCAGTGAAATATCGCAGCAACTACTCCGAGTTTGCTCCCGAAAGCCGTCGCCTTGATTACAGCGAGTTCCTGAATATCAACGACTATCTCACCGTGGTAGATGGCACCACCTATCGCATCAGTGCCGACTTCTTCAAGCTGATGAAGAAGATTTGCAGCGCAGGTGACAGCTATTGGGTAGACGTGCAGGGCACGATGTCTGCAGGTGATTACAATTACACCCTTCACACTGCTGTGGGGGTTTACCACAATCCCAAGCCATTCTCCACGCTGAACAGCTACGGCAGCTACTTCTACTGGCCCGAGTACTTTGGCTATGGCTACGAGCAATCCATGGTCTTTAAGGTTACGGTTGGCGCCAAGGGTACGCTTACCATCATGACCCAAAACGGCGAAAGCGTTTCGGTAAATTACTCTGCTGAAAACCGGTATCCGCTTGACGCCATCAAGCCCACCAAGGATGAGCTGAAGAGTGAGGAAACAGGTCTTAATATCTACAGCGCAGTAACCGATTCGGGCTACGGCAGCGACTATCTGTATCAGGATGGTAAGTACTATCAGTACAACTCCTACTCGGTTTATAACTTCACCTTCCACGACAAGCAGGCGGCTACCATTGCAGCCGATATGATGTCTGATTGGGAATTGGAGAACTTCAGTTATCGCTACGATTGCACCTTTGCCGATGGCACGGGAAGCACGGTAACTATTCCCGTTTATCAAGCAATCATCGAATTTGGCGGGTCCAATTACTATAACTACTTTGGCAACGTGTACCTGACCGTGAAGGATGGCAAGATCTGGGTGCTGACCGGTGCTCGCGAGATGGGCGAATCTGTGCTGGAGTTTGAGGATATGGTTCTCATTGGCGAGTATTTTGATGCACTTGCCGAAACGCTGACCTATGAATGGACGGGTAGCAACGGTAACGTTTGGTACAACGGCGGCTTTGTTGAGCTGAAGTATGACTGTTATACCGTTACCGAGAAGGATGCCCAGGGCAATGCTCTCATCACGCGCAGCGTTAACGTTTACTTCCTTGACGTAAACGGCACCAAGAAATACATCAAGACCAAAGAATGGGTCGGTGAGCATCTTGTGAGCGGCGCCGAGGTTCCCTTCGTTTCGGGTATGATCGATGAGTATCATTGGGAAAACACCTATGATAACGGCACCTTTGAGATGGCACACGTGAGAAGAACCGAGCTGCAGTATTTCGTGAAGCTTGCTAACGTATATTACAGATACGACGGAAGCTTCTACACCGTTGATGAGCAGACCTTCAAGAACAACATGCTTGTGCAGGATTGGTTCTACGGCGTACTCGCAAACGGTGAATGGGGCTACTACAACAAGCTCGCCTTCGAGAACGGCTATGCCGTGCTCTCCGAGCCGATCGACAACGTTGTGGATGGAAGCTCTTGGAACCGAGTCGGCATCACCGCTGAGGGCTACGAGGTATACGAATGCGTGTATTACCACTACGGCACAGGGTCGGTAGACGATCTCGTATTGCAGGCAGAAAGAAAGGCAGACGGTACGATCTTCTATTACAAGAAGGGTCAAACTGTCGGTTATCTGAAGCTGCAGGATGGCACCTACACCCGTGCACGTAAGGTATACACCGCAGACGGCTCTTACCGCATCGAGTGCTCTGATCTCGGCAAGGCAACTCTTACCGACTATGCGCTGAACCACAACAACGTATTCGCGCAGTACGTGCAGCTTGATAAGCACGGCTCTGCAGTGGTGATCTCCAAGGCAATTCTTGAGGCTATCCCCGAGAGCGTGCGCGACTCCTTCCGCATCAACATCGGTAATTACATTTACCTGACCTACGACCAGCTGGCTGCTTGGTTTGAGCTTGAGGGCGAGAACTACTACCAAAACGGTGGCTTTTCTACCGATAACAACAACCAGGGCGGTGGCAGCGGTTTCGTTGATCGAGAAGAGCTTAACACCGTGCCCATGCCGAAGATGGGCTAAACACAAAACACCGCCGACGGTTTTTGCCGTCGGCGGTTACCTTACAATTTTGAAATCCAACCAAGGAGGTGCTTGCTATGAGGAGGTATACTTACATCCGCTGGCAGTGCCTCCTTTTGGCACTTTTGGCACTGCTTGGTGCATTTGCGGCATGTGCACCTACACCGCAACCGCCCCAATCCTCAAAACGCTTGCAGATCACCGAGGAAAAAATCGGATACAGTGCTGCGTTTGCAAGCGATTATGCCACGCGCTTGCTCGATCCGCTATGCCGCGTGATCTACCTTTCGGGCGGGCTTCAGCTTACAGAAGCCGAGCGCGGTGCACTCTATGACCGCTTGCGCGGCTATTTTTTACCAGCCGCCGCCCGCTCGTCGATCACACAAGCCGAGCTTGAACTCTTGCTTGCCGAAACGCAGCTCCTTTGCGGGGCGCTGGAGGGTGCAGCCTATGATCGGCTTGTGGCGTTTTGTAATTTCTATCAGCGCACAGTAGCAATGCTTGGCACCTCGCGTGCAGGTGCGCTGCTGCAGGAGGGCGCAGCCTTTTATCTCAATGAACAGATCACGGTATGTGAGATGAGATATTCGGAGTACGGGTATGAATATTTGCGGCAGGATGCCGAAAAATACCGCACAAGGCTGGCGCGCATGCGCGCCGAGCTGAATGCCGAAGCCTTTACGAATGCCGCGGGCGTTTTTCTGCTTTTCGGCTCCTTTGCAACGGGTATCCTTCCCGATCGGGATACCGCCGCGTTGCTGTCAGACGGGGATATTTTGCTTGTGTTACGAATGCAAGCGGGTAAATTTGCAAATAACGGTGTCACCGAAGAGCAGTGGCACCTTTTCATAGAGCTTTTATGTGATTGTAGATCGAAAACACCCGATACCGCGCGCGAGGCAATTTTTGCATCCATGCAACAAACGGGCGACGTTGCCAAAACGGCTACGTGTATGCCGGCACTCCTTGATCTTTACGCGGCGGCGGCAGCAACGCTTACCCCCGCGGATATCAAAATTTTGCGCGACGAGGCGCGAGAGGGTGAGTGGGCAGGGGTCATCTGCCGCGCTCTCACCCAAAACGGGGCGGCTCTCGCGGCGGTTTTAGATGCCTTTGAGCGTGCCGCCGCGGCTTACGATGAAGCCGAGCACGCACGGGCGATCGGCGCGCTTGGCAAAACCGCTGATTTTGCAGCG
This sequence comes from Eubacteriales bacterium, assembly GCA_045652845.1. Lineage (GTDB taxonomy): Bacteria > Bacillota > Clostridia > Oscillospirales > CAG-272 > Firm-07. The sequence goes on from JAZOLJ010000055.1 coordinate 12,002, forward strand.
TTTTTGCAGCAAACAGCTATAATTGACCGCGCTGCGCTGACAGCGCAGCTTGCCGCGTGTGCTGCGGGTGAGCAAATCGACCTGCAGGCGGCTGTGCGCGCCTATCTTTGCGGCAAGGCACCCTACCTTGCCTACGCTATTTTTTGTGAGGAGTGATGGTATGCTGATTGCCACGAAACTTTATAAAAGCTACGGCACGCACCGCGTGCTGCACGGCATTGATCTTGCCGTGCGTGAAGGGGAGTTTCTTTCCATTATGGGCGAAAGCGGTAGCGGAAAAAGCACCCTGCTTGGCATCTTGGCGGGCAATCTTGCGCCCGATTCGGGCAGCGTTTTGCTGGATGGCAAAAACGTTTGTGCGCTAAAGGCGGCAGAGCTTGCCGTGCTGCGCCGCACGGCACTCGGCTTCGTTTATCAGTCGTTAAATCTTATTCCAACCCTAAATGCCGAGGATAATATTCTTTTGCCGCTTTGCTTGCACGGTAGCGATCTTGCGGCAGGTAGAGAAAAAATGGCAAAGCTCGCGGATTTTTTGCATATTTCGCGCGTGCTTGCCGCCTTTCCCGATGAAATGTCGGGCGGTGAGCGGCAGCGCGTTGCCATTGCACGCGCGCTTATTCACGATCCGCGCATTTTAATGCTGGATGAGCCGACGGGTAGCCTTGACAGTGCCACCACAGAGGACGTGATGAAGCTGCTTCGCCGCATCAACGGAGAGCTTGGCGTGACTGTTCTTCAGGTTACTCACAGTGCCGCAGCCGCCGCCTTTGGCGACCGCACGGTACATCTTTCTGACGGGCGGGTCGTTGAGGCATGAAGCTGTTTTTTAAGCACGTGATGCGCGCAATCAAGCGCGCCCCCCTGCAGCCGATCCTCATTTGCCTAACGGTGATGCTGGCAGTTTTATTGTCGGTTACCGCCTTTTCCTTGGCAGATTATTTTGGCGATCACGCCGCTAAGTCGAAGCAGGCGCAAACCGAGCTGGGGGATATCGTGATCACCGCGCGCACCGATAGCGAGGCGCATTTGCTGTTTACCGAGCAAGCAGAGGCGGTGCTTGCCGAGCAGGGCGAGGTGATGGGCGATTTTGCGCTATCCGCCGTTCTTGCGGGCGATGAGCCTGTGTCGCTGCGGATATCGGCTGTTGATCTTGAAAAATGCGATGCATTTTACCGTTTTTCTTATCTTTCATACGGTAGCTTTACCAATCAAAATCTCTCCCGCGCGCTGATCATTTCCGCACAAATGGCGGAGGTGCATCACTTGTCGGTGGGCGATACCGTCACGCTCCGCTTGCTTGACACCGACCTTACCTATACCGTGCAAGCGATAGCAGAGGAAAGTGGGCTTTTGGCAGAAAGCGATGCGCTGATCTCGTTTTCGGGTCTTGTGCAGCTGCTTGCCGCCCGCGCGCCGATCATTGCATCTCTCGGTGATGCCTTTGGGCCCTGCACGCGGCTTATGGTGCGCGTGCGTGAGAGTGCCGACGTTGATGCCGTGCAGCAGCTGTTGCTTGCCTCCACGGCGTTTGCCGATAAATCGATCGTCAAGACCGACCAAACGCAGCAAAACGACTTTTTGCTGCTGATCCAAATTACCCTTGTGGCAGTCTTTTTGCTGCTGCTGCTCTTGCTTGCCATTTTTGTGATCGCCACCGCACTGGCACTGCTTCACCAACGCCGTGCGGCGGAATATGCGCTTTTTTCGCTCGTGGGCGCAACCCCTCGGCAGATCTCGCTGCTGATGTATGTCGAAAGTCTTTTGTATGCGTTTTGCGGCACGTTGCCGGGGCTTTTGCTCGCCCTGCCCGCAATACGCGCCGTTGCTACGCTGTATCCCACGCACCAAGCAACGCCTCAGCTTGGCATTGGGGCGGTGCTCTTTGGCGTAGGTGTAGCACCGCTTTTGATGCTTGCGTGCACTGCCGTTTGCCTTCACCGCAGCCGTGCGCGTACAGGCAGTGAGAGCGCGCCGAAAACGGTGCGCGTGCCGCGCCGCATGCTGCTGCTTGCCGCCGCCCTGCTTGCCGTGTGCGTGCTTCTGCTCTGTGTTTTGCCTGTTGCGTATCGCTTTACGGTGGCGGTCGTTGGTATGCTTTTGGTCGTTTGGCTGGTCTTTTTGCTCACGCCTTTACTGCAGCATGCGCTTGCATGTCTTTTGCAAAAAATATCGCTTTCGCGCAGCACCCGCGCGCCGCTTTGGTTGGCGGCAAAAAACGTGAAAAACGGGCATATGCTGCGCTATGCGGGTAAGCTGCTTGCGGTGTTTTTGAGCCTGCTTTTGCCGCTTGCAGTGTGCCGACAGGTGATCACCGATCAAATATCTGCTATGACAGAGGAGCTGCCCTTTGATTTTATCGTCACAAATGCCTCTGATGGCTTGAAAAATGAGGTCGAAGCGGATCCTGCTGTTGCGGGCACCATGCGTTTTACCTATATTATGGGCATTGGCATGCCAAACGGTGCTACTGCTATGGCGGCATCCTTTGTGGGGGATGTAGCACATTGCTTGCCGCCGTCCCTGCAATCATCCCATGCACCCACAGGAGCGGAAATTATGATCTCGCGTGGGCTTGCCACACGCTGCGGCGTGGGGGTAGGGGATACCGTGCCGCTTGTGATCGGCGGCGTTTCGCATGATTTTGTCGTCAGTGAGATCCTGCGGGTCAATGCCAATTTTCTGTATTTTGACGCCACGTCGGTGGGTCTGTCGCACGATATGCTTTTTGTGCGTTTACACGATGATAGCAGCGAGGCTGCAAGCGATCTTACAGCCACGCTTGAGGCAAACGGCGCGCTTTTGCTGCCGCCGGGCGAGGTGTTTGGCACCGTGCCCGTGACCCTGCGCGGTCACGTGGCTCTGATGCGCTATATGCTCGCGCTTGGCACGTTGCTCAGCGTTCTTGGCTGCGTCAACGTGTTGTTGCAGCAGCACCACGCACGCCGCGGCGAGCGCGAGATCCTCTGCTGCTGCGGTGCAGATAAAAAAACCATGCTTGCCATGCACGCGCTGGAGCTGGCGCTCATTACGCTTGCCGCCCTGCTGCTCGCCACCGTTGCAAGCACTGTCACCTGCTACCTGATCGACCGCGGCGTGCGCGCCTTCGGCATGGCGTTGTTTGTATAACACCAAACAAAGAACCACCCATTGATTGTCAATGGGTGGTTCTTTGTTGAAGATCTTTATCTGTATTTGCCTCGCCTGTAATCAAGCATTTTTTTGAAATTGGCTTGTTGTGTTAGCAAATTGTTTAATTGATCATCGCTTAAGTGTTTAATCAAGTTCCATATTTGATGCATTGCTTTTTCGTTTTTCTTTTCTGAAAACGAATCGACGGGCACTGACGCTACTTTGTCAAAATATTGATTAAATTTAATGCAATCTCTCGGAACAATTTCATAGGTAAGATTATTTAAAAAATCAAATTCTTGCCTTAATTTATCATAGACTTCTATTTCGTCGGCTGAACATTCTCTGCAAATTGTATTTCCAAAATAATAGTAATCTCCACATATTTCGTATATAAACGGATCTGCGTGTTTTAACTTCTTCATAATTTCTATTAGCATTGTTGCCTCCAAATAATATCATGTATCCGTTTGAATTATAGCTTTAAGCAGTGAAAATATATGTGTGCGTACACTTAGCTTCGGTGTCGTACACACACAAATTCATGAAATCGTAGTCAACAGCAAATAAATATTTTCCGGAAAAATAAACGTCGTCATAAGAGCGAGGATCAAAATCGATATGGTTTTCTTTAAAGTAGCAATCAGAACTTGAATAATGTTCTTCGTGATAAGTGCTATTTAATCTTACGCCACTCTTTGATATACATTTAAAGTCTCCAAAATAGATAGTAGACCCAGAATCATATAATGGACTCCCCTTAATTCCTACCGTGTTGTGATAACTGGTGTCTTTTTGCCCATCATAAAATCCGCCGGTGCCTGCTGTAAGGTGCAACTCTTTTCTTCCGTTTTGGTTTACATATGCTTCTATGTCGCTTTGGCTGATTAGATCACATAAATCATAATAGGAAAAACAATCGGTATGTCCATATGATAATTTTTCTTCAAAAGTTAAATCCAAATCAAGCCGTGACAGTTCATCTTTTATGCTTTCTTTGCATAAAAAATTATACTCGAGTTTATCTAAGAAAAAAACGAGGGTTTCAGGATCGTTTTCTAATGTTTTTATAATTTCAATTGCTTTTTTTTCGATTTTGGCAGTTTCTGCAAAAGGCGAGAACCAACTCCCCTGATAGCCGTTATCTTCGCCTTTTGCCCAATATTCCATGGCAGCAAGCATGGCTTGCTCCTCTTTTGCTTTAGCTTCTTCGTTGGCTTTTTCTGCTTTGGTTCTGTTGGTGTTGACAATGATTATCTGAATAAGAATCCATAATGATAATAATAATATCATCGTGGCAAATATTATATTTAATCTTTTCATCCTATCTTTTGTATCTATCGCTTGCATTTTAAATCCCTTTCTAAATATAAATTTTTACTTTTTCGAACACGCCATAATAATGAGCCAAATCAATAGGATGCCTATCCAGACACCTCCTGTAATTAAGCACATAAATAAGTGAAAAAGTACGATTGCTCCGCTTGTTTGTCCACTACCATTTGACATCGTTTACACCTCCTTTCCGACAGGCGGTTGTTTAATGCAATAAGTGAAAACAATGTTGAATTTTGCATCTTAAGTCAATTATACACCCATGGATTAAAATTGTCAACCCATAAGTGATTAAAAATATCGCCCATAAGATATATAATTGTGTTAATAGATGATTTTGGAGGGTTTTATGGGTGACGAGAAATTGTTAAAAGAAATTGGTGTGCGGATCAATGCGCGGCGTAAGGAGCTGGGGCTTACGCAAGAGGAGCTTGCCGAGCGCATGGAGGTATCTATTCAAATGATCTCCAACGTTGAGCTTGGCAAAAAGGCCATTCGCCCCGAAAATTTGGTAAAGCTCTGCAACGCCCTCAATACCAGTGCCGATTACATTTTGCGCGGCAGCCGCGCCGATTGGGAAGTGATCGGTTTTATGGAAAAGTACGCCCGCCTCACCGCCGAAAATCAACAGCTGCTCGAAAAATTAGCCGAGAACCTAATGAAATAAAAAATTAACGAACGGCACGAAAACACATGCCGTTCGGGGGTTTTTGTTTTCTCCTGCATCGCGGCGCAAAGCCCCACATAAACAAACGCCACCACAAGGTGGATTTGATTTCCTGCGAGATCCGAATGGCACAGCCATTCGCCCTTCGGGTTTCGACTGCGTCCGCCCGTGTCATCCTGAGCGAAGCATGGCGAAGTCGAACTGCGAAGCAGCACCGAGCATAGCGAGGTGGGATCTCGGGCGGACTTCGCTCAAGATGACACGCAGGATACTTAGCCGCCAAAGACGGCGTTTCGCCTCCCGCATCCGCGATGCATTGAAAAATGCGCACAAAACCGCAGGGGCGGATTTCATATCAGCCCGTTACCAAGCATTGCTCCTGCCTGCTACCAAATATTGTTCCTTGATTTCTTTTCTCCCACATGGTACAATAAAAGCGTAAATTGTCGCGATTTTACAATTTTCCACGTCGCTAGCAGACAAGAAAGGACGTATGTTTGAAAAAGTTATTCATAGCCCTCCCGTTTCTGCTTCTTTTGTTTACCGTAGTTACCTTTACCGCCTGTGCCGCCTCGGTGCGCGTAACCGTTGATGGTGCGCCCTTTGGGGGAAGCGTTGAGGTCAAAAATAACACCACGTATGTGGGTATTCGCAAATTTTCCACCGAGTTAGACCCCACCGCCACCGTTACATATAACGCCGCCACGCGCACGCTGACGGTGCAATCAAGCAAGCTGCACCTCACCTGTACCGACGGCAGCAGCTACATCGTTGCCAACGGCAGATACCTTTATTACGATCAGCCCATTTTCATGAAGAACGGCACCATGTTCGCGCCGATCATGCAGCTCTACCGCGCGTTTGGCGCGGGCATCAAATGGAGCGACGCGATGGGTGGCTTTGCCATTACGCGCGGCAGCGGCGGCATCACCGCGGGCGGCAGCTTTTACAAGAGTGATGCCGTATACTGGCTCTCGCGCATCATCAGTGCCGAGGCAAAGGGCGAGCCCCTGCGTGGCAAGATCGCCGTGGGGAACGTGATCCTCAATCGCGTGAGCTCAAGTGCGTTTCCAAATACCATTTATGGGGTAATTTTTGATCGCAAATACGGCGTGCAGTTTACCCCCGCCGCAAACGGCGCGATCTACGCCGCCCCGACCGAGGAGAGTATTATTGCCGCCAAGATCTGCCTTGAAGGGTATTCCGTCAGCCAAGGGATCTTATATTTTGTAAATCCCGTGAAGGCACCAAACAGCTGGGCTGCCAAAAACCGCGCCTATTTCGGCAAGATCGGCAACCACGCGTTTTATTATTAACACAAAAATGGCTACGTCGCAGACGTAGCCATTTTCAAAATTAAAGCTTAGTAGGTCAAGTGATAGTCGTAAAGATCTTGAAGCTCCAGTTCAATGTCGGCCAGCTCGTCGCGGTTATACAGCTCCGCGTGCACAAAGCGATAAAGCCGCGTGCGAAGCCCCGCTGCGGGAGAGGCGAGCAGGTGAGCGCCGAAATAGATGGTGATCTTGTGCTCGGGGTCGATCGCAAAATAGGCGTTTGCAGCGCCGCCCCAACCAAAATCAAGGTTTGCGCCAATGCCGATAGGGCACCGAACCCCAAGGCCGTAGCCGTGCGTGTCGTGCCACTTGAACGCTTTGTGTTGCTCCTCGTCTAAGCGGTTGGTGGTCATCAGCGCCAAGGTTTCGGGCTTTAGTAGCTTATGGGTGCGAAGCGCTTCGAGAAATTTTATAAAATCGTCAACGGTGGAGATACAGCCCGCCCCGCCCGAGGCGTATTCGCTGCCGAGCTTGAAGTTGTTCTGGATCTGCTTGCCAACGTTCATCGGCTTACCGTCCGCGAATCGGTACTGGGCGGCAATCGTGTCTATTTCGTCCTCAGGGAGCATAAAGGTGGATTCCTTCATACCCAAGGGGGCGAAGATGTTTTGCTCCACGTAATCCTCGAATTTTTGGCCCGACAGCACCTCGACGAGCGCCCCTAACACGTCGTGGCAAAGACTGTATTTCCAAGTCGTGCCAGGCTCAAACAAAAGCGGCTCCTTGGCAAGATATTTCATTGTTTCACGCGTAGGGCATCTCCCGTTGGTCTCTTCTCTTGCGCGAAGCAGTTCGGGAGATTCGGTCTTGTAGGAGAAGCCCGCCGTCATTTCAAACAAGTGCTTGATCAAGATGGGCTTTTCAGCTTTTTTTACACCCGTATCGGTTGCAACGGTCATTTCGCCAAACTCAGGCATGTAATCACAGAGCCTGTCCTCCAGCGAGAAAAGACCCTTTTCCCATAGCTGCATAGCAGCCACGCAAGTGATGATCTTGGAGCAGGAATACACGTTGTATCTTTCATGGCCGTTCATTTTGATCTTGTTTTCGAGGTCGCTGTAGCCGTTTATGTAACGCAGTATGCACTCGCCGTCTTGGTAGACAGCCAGATCAAACCCGGGGACCCCCAGCTCCAAAAACGAATCACAGAATTTTTTTGTCTGTTCGAACATATTGCCACTCCTCCGCCGCAAAAGTCATTGCCTTTATTATAGCATAAAGGGTGAAGATTGTCAATAAAAAAGCATTTAAAAGTTTAAAATTCGCGCCTCTTTTTGTTAAAAATCGTGCCTTTGCGAAATGCGACTGCCGATATCCTCAAAAATTTCCATAATTTGCTCGATTTTTTCAAAGCACTCGGTATCATCGAGTGTGCTATCCTCTAAAACTGATTTGATTTTTTTCAGCGTCCGATAACACACGTCGCGAAACAGGTCCGATGGCGACTCCATGTTTGGGAAAGATATCTCGATATTGGTTTTTGATAAAATGTGACAAAGAATTTCGCGGTAAAGCTCCATTTAGCACCTCTCTTAAAATTTCATATGGGGATTATATCCCCTTAACAATTTAGATTATAACCCCCATAATAAATATTGTCAAGATATGGGGGTAAAATTTATGATCGTGTTTGATAAATTGTGGCAGGTTATGCAGGAGAAGGGTGTTTCGACCTATCAGCTGCGTGAAAAATGCGGTATCGACAGCAAAACCGTGCGGCGCCTGAAGGCAAACGACAATATCGAAACCAAAACGCTGAATAAGCTCTGTGCCGCATTAGATTGCAACGTTGAAGATATAATGGAATATAGACCCGATTAAGGCAATGGGGGCTCGAATTTTCGAGCCCCCATTGTTTTAATATAGCTTATACTTCAGCCTCAAATTATCCGCGATCATCGCGATAAATTCCGAATTGGTGGGCTTACCTCTATTGTTTTGAATGGTATATCCAAAATAGCTATTGAGGGTATCGACGTCGCCGCGGTCCCACGCGACTTCGATGGCGTGGCGAATGGCACGCTCCACGCGTGAGGTGGTGGTCTGGTACTTTTTCGCGACGCTTGGGTAGAGGACCTTGGTCACGGAGTTGATGATGTCGCTGTCCTGAATGGTGAGAAGTATTGCCGTGCGCAGGTACTGGTAGCCCTTGATATGTGCGGGAACGCCGATTTGATGGATGATCTTGGTAACCTGCGTTTCAATATCGGGGATCGCCTCGGTGTTCGCGGCATTTGCGGCAGGTGTGCCGCGCCCCTCAAGCAGGCGATGCATATGCTCGCAAAGGCTTTTGCCGTCAAACGGCTTCATGAGGCAAAGGTCTGCGCCTGCCGCTACTGCCTCTTTGATCATGGTTTGATTGGCAATGGGGGAGAGCACCAAAAACACAGGTGCTTTTTTGCCTTCATTTGCTGCCTTGTAGCTGCGCAGCACGCCAATGCCGTCAAGGCGGGTCAGCATCATATCAATGAGTGCTGCGTCATAGTGGTTACGGGTCAGCTTTGAGAGTGCCTCCTCGCCGTTGGCGGCTTCGTCGATCAAGCGCCAGCCCGCGCGTGTCAGTGTTTCACGCAGATTTTGTCGCCCCTCGGTGCTTTCGTCGGCAATCAGTATTTTTGTGTTGTATTCCATTGTTGAAATCCTCCGAATTCCATTGTTTTTTGTTACGCTTATATATTACCATATTTTACCAAATATTACAAGCGCTTCCAAAACAAAATATAAACCAAACTTTCATCCACTTATTTGGTAAAAATTACCAGTTTTTACCAAGATATCCTCGAAAGTGACACGAAACAAAATCTTTCGCGCAAAATGCTTTTGCACGCAAAAAAGCTGCCGACGTTAGTCAGCAGCTTTTTTCGTTTCCCTTGAGGTATGCGACCTCATCGGGGGTGAGGGGGCGATAGGTGCCCTCCTTTAAATTGCCAAGCTTAATGTTACCGATCGCCACGCGCGTCAGGCGCGTGATACGCAGCCCCAGCTCCTGGCACATGCGGCGGATCTGGCGGTTTCTGCCCTCAAACAGCGTGAAACAGAGCCGCGTGCTGCCGCCCTCGGCGGCAAGCACCTCCACTGCTACGGGCAGGGTGTTGTAGCCATCAAGCAAAAAGGGCTTCTGCAAGCGCGCCAGTGCTTCGACTGTAACCGCCCCCTTTACGGTAACGTGGTAGTGCTTCGGGATCTCGTGGCGCGGGTGCGTTAAGCGATTGGTAAGTTCGCCGTCATCGGTCATGAGCAAAAGCCCGTCGGAATCCATATCAAGCCGCCCTACGGGGTAAAGACGCACGCCAACGCTTGCCACCAGATCGGCAACGGTCCTTCTGCCCTTCTCGTCACAAAGGCTTGTCACAAATCCACGGGGCTTATTTAAAAGGATGTAATGGTGCGCGGCGGCGGTCGGTTTAATTTCTCTTCCGCACCAGCACACGGTATCCGCGGCAGGGTCAATGCGCTGACCGATCTCGGCAACAATGCCGTTTACCGTCACCTTGCCCGCGCGGATCTCCTCCTCCGCCGCGCGGCGGGAAAGCACGCCGCAATCGGTGAAATATTTTTGCAATCGCACGGTGTTGTCCATCGCGCTTCTTACTCCTTTAACATTTCTTTTATTTTTTCAAAAAAACTGCGGCGTATGCGCGTTTTTTCGACACCGTTTGCCGTTTTCAGTGCAATTTCGCCAATGATTTTTCCATCCATGCGGTAAATGAGCTTACCAACCTTGCGCCCCTCCTCAAACCCCGCAAACAAAAAGCGGGGCAGCTCCGCCACACAGGTGATCTCACCGTGCGCGCGCGGCAGTGTGAGCGCAAGACTCCCTTCGGGCAGCACCGCTACCTCACTCTGCGTACCGCCCACCACAGGCAGAGAAAGTGCCTCGGGCACGGGGCAAAAGCCCTCGTATTCCGAGAAGCCCCAATCAAGCATAGCAGCGTGGTCGCGCCAGTCGCTTGGGTCGTTTAAGGTCACGGCAATGAGCGTTAGGTCATTGCGCGTTGCAGCGCTCACAAGGCATCTGCCGCTTTTCTTGGTAAAGCCCGTTTTCACACCCACAGCACCCTCATACGTGCGCAGCAGGCGGTTGTGATTGAGAAACAGGCGCGTGGCATTGGTGCCGTTTTGGGGCACGGAATAGCGTTTTGTTGACACGATCGCGGCAAGCTCCTCGTTTTTAAGAGCTGCGGCGGTCAGCAGTGCCAGCTCGCGCGCGGTGGTATAGTGTGCCTCGTCGTGTAGCCCGTGCGGATTGGTAAAATGCGTGTTTTTAAGCCCCATAGAGGCGGCTTTTTCGTTCATGAGGGCGGCAAAAGCCGCCACACTGCCCGCCACGTGGATCGCCAGTGCCGTTGCCGCATCGTTTGCCGAATTCAGCAATAGGGCATACAGCAGCGTTTTTACCGTGATCTCCTCGTTTTCAAAGAGATAGATCGAGGAGCCCTCAATGCCCACTGCCTCGCGCGGCACAAGCAGGGTCGCATCGGGATCGCTTTTTTCAAGCACAACCAGCGCGGTCATAATTTTCGTGGTGCTTGCCATCGGGCGGCGCTCGTCAGCGTTGACGGTTAGCAAAAAACAACCACTCACGGGGTCAAAAAGCGCCGCAGATGTCGCAGACAGGGTAGGTGGTGCGGCAAGGGGCAGCGGCAACGCGACAGCCTCGCGCGTCACGCCCAACACGGGCAAGGCGGCAAGGGTCAGCAAAAGTGCCGTCACAATGGCGAAAAAACGCAAAAATCGGCGCATACACACACTCCTTTTGTCACGTACTGTTTTGACTATATGGAGGTGGTTGGCGTAATATGAAAATTATTCGGCCTTTTCCTCGGTTGCGGATTCGGTCACCTCAACCGTTACGTCGCCCTTGGCATTCTCTACCGCTTCGGCAGCAGCTCTGGCTACCTCCTCTACTACCTCGGCATCCTTGTTCTTTTTCTTCTTTTTAGGGAATACCGCCTTGATGCGCGCAAGAATATCGGGGGTTTTTTCAATCAGTCCCGCAATGCGCTCAATGGCATCGGGTGCCTCGCCGTTTGCTGTAAGGGGCAGCACCTCTGTATTGCCGAGTGCATCTACTGCAATAAAGCAAACGGGCTGCACCGAAAGCCCCGTGCCGCCACCGCCAGCAAACATCACCTTGGCGCCGCCCTCTTTCTTGGCGGTGTTATCGGTGCCGCCTGCGGCGTAGCCAACCGAGATCTTGGAAATGGGAATGATGGTGGTGCCCGAGGGGGTCTCAATGGGCGTGCCGACCACGGTATTGGCATCCACCATTGCGCGGATGCTCTCAAGCGAGGTGCGGATCATTTCCTGCATTTTGTTTTCGTTTTGTTCAGCCATTGTAAGGGCTCCTTTCTATATTCTCGGGGGGTGTGTACAAATTATTTTGCGGCGGCCTTGCGTCGTGCCGCCTTTTGCTGGCGGCGCGTTTTGATAAAGGTAAGTGCCGCCGAGAAAAGCAGTGCAAGCGCGCCCCATACGCGCAGGGAAAATATCAGCTTCAGATCTATGCTTGATTTTTCCGAAAGATAGTCGGCAAAAACACTCGTTTCGCGCGAGTGCGCCTTGAGTGCAGTCACGCGGTCAAGTGCCGCCAACAGATAGGCAAGGGAAGCACAAACCCCCCCGTAAAGGATCGCGGTGGTGGCGGCATCACCCGTTGCCACGCGAACGTGCAGGCGCGCAACTCTTAAATGGAGATGCTTGCCCGTTTTGCGCACCAGTGCCGCCACAAGAGCGCGCACAAGGCGAATGTTTTCGCGCAGCGTAGGTGCCGGCGAGGGCGTGTGCCTCTTCTTTAGTGTATCCGCAGCTCTACTCGATTTTTCCGCCTTTTTTGCGGCACGGCGCGCTTTGCGCGCGGCACGCTTTTCGGCACGCCGCCGTTTTCGTGCCATTCGTCTTGGGGTGTAATTGCGCGGCGAGGCGGGCTTGGTATGCCGCGGGAAAAGCGGTACCGTTACAAACAGTATTTTCAGGCGCAGCACCACCGTTTCACGGCAGGTGATGACAATGCGAACGGGTAGGAGCAGCAGTAGTACAAAAAACAGCAGGATCGCCAAAATTACGATCAAGGGTATCGGCATTGCTTCACCTCCTTGCGGCTTTTGCTAGATCAGGCGTTTTCTGCGGGAGTGGCGGCAGGGGCTGCCTTTTCCTCGGGCATGGATACGCCGTCTGCGTTCTCGGCAGTGCTCTCGCCGTTCATTGCCTCTGCGGCGATCGAAAGCTGCTCACCGGGCTTTGTCTCGGGCAGCTTGATTTCGGTTTTGGGCAGATCGTCAAGCGTGGTAAGACCAAACACACGCAAAAACTTGTCGGTTGTGCCGTAAAGCACGGGGCGACCGGGCGCATCCAGCCTGCCAACAGATGCGATCAGCTCCTTGTCTATGAGGGAGTTTACCGCATAGTTGCTGTCAACACCGCGCACGGCATCCACAAATGCACGCGTTACGGGCTGGTTGTACGCCACAATGGCAAGCACCTCCATTGAGGAGCCCGAAAGGTTGCCGCCGCGGCGGATCGAAAGCGCCTCGCGGATATAAGGGCCGTACTGCTCCTTGGTGCAGAATTGGCAGGTATCCTTAAAGCAAAGCAGCATAATGCCGTGCTTATCGTCCTCATATTTTTTGGCAATACGCTCTGCCAATCGCTTTACCTCGCGCGTACCAAGGCCCGTAACCTCCGCGAGCTTTTGGTAGGGTACGGGATAGCCTGCGGCAAACACCACCGCCTCAATGCAGCTCTCTAAATTTTTAATCGGCTCCAGGGTATCTTCAAGTTCTAAAGACATGTCTTCACTCTCCTTTATTTCGCGTTAGCGGGCTGGGGCTGTGTTGAAAAATCGCCCTCAACGTTGATCTCCTCATCGGTGGGCGCATCGGGATTGAGGAAGAAGCGGGTATTTTCGCCGTGTACCGAGTTGCTCTCGTCCTCCACGTCCTCCATAATAATTTTGCGCACCTTCATCAGCTCCAAAACGCCCATGAAGGAGGCAATCAGGTCAGCAAGGCTCGGCGCGTCGATCAAAAGCTCGCGCAGCGTAGCGGTGCCCTTTGTTTCAAGCGTATCAAGAATGATCACGATCTTGCCCTCAACGGGCACAATGGGCTTGCTTGTCATCGGCACGAAGGCGGTCTTTACGCGCTCCATCGAGTCGCGGTAGGAATTGATGCGCCGCACCGCCGAGAGCAGATCCTCCACGCTTTGGTCGGCAACAAAGCTGCGGTCGGGCGAGATCTCGTCGGTATCCTTGACAAAGCGGTTGCTAAAGAAGGCGTAAAGCGGGTGCATCTTGGGCGCGGCTTCCTTGGCGTGCTGGTGGCGAATGAGGATATCGGAAAGGTCAAAGCGCGGCGGCTTTTCGCCCTCCTCCTCGTGCGGGATCAGCATTTCGCTTTTCCACACCATCAGCTGGCTTGCCATGTTTAAGAACTCGGTTGCGATCTCCATATCCATTTCCTGCGCTTCGGCAAGAAAGGCAAGATACTGGTCGCATATGAGCGAGATCTTAATGTCAAGAATATTCATTTTATTCTTTTCTATCAGCGCAATAAGCAGGTCAAGTGGCCCCTCAAAGTCTGTTAGCTTATAGGTCATGCTTTCCATGTGGAAACTCCTTTTTCGTCAGATCAAGAACCGGGGCATTCCCACCAGCGCAAACATTCCCTTCAAAATAAGGGTTGAAAGGGAGTTGATGAGCGTGGAGAGGGGGCCCAGCAGCAAAAGTGCCATAACGATTAGGGTGATGGTGCGTTGATGCTGCATTATCTTATAGTAGGCATGGGGCGGCAAAAATACGTAAAAGATGCGCGAGCCGTCAAGCGGCGGCACGGGCAGCAAATTAAAAATTGCCAGGGTGATGTTCATATAAACGCCATAGTAAAGAAAAAGAATGGCGAAATAAACGAGGTTAAATTGCAGCTGTGTTTGAACGGGCAGTCGGTAAAGAAAGCCGAAGCCGAAAAAGCGGAGCAGCAGCAAAAAGATAAAGGCAAGCAAGAGGTTTGAAAGCGGCCCCGCCACCCCCACCAGTGCAATATCGCGGCGCGGCTTTTTAAAGTAGCGGGAATTGACGGGCACGGGGTTTGCCCACCCAAAGCCTGCCAGCAGCATACAGACAAAGCCCATGGGGTCAAGGTGCTTTAAGGGGTTTAGCGTCAGGCGCCCAAGGCTTTTTGCCGTGGGGTCACCCAGGCGATAAGCGGCGTAGCCGTGCGCCGTTTCATGCACCGAGAGGGCAAGAAAAATAATGGGGAGCGAGAGCAGCATGCTGATCACGTAGGACTGCACATCGCCGCCCCCAAGCATATAACGAAACATCAAATACTCCTAAAATTAAGCAGTTATCATTCAAAGGTCGCAGCGTACAAGATCTGCAAAGCTCTCGCGGCGCACCGCCACGCGTGCCACGCCGTCGCGCACCAAAATCACGGGCGGGCGGGGCAGGCGGTTGTAGTTCGATGCCATCGAGTAGTTGTAAGCACCCGTGGTGAGAACGGCAAGAATATCACCGCGCGCGGCGCGCTGGATCTGCATATCCTCGCCAATCAGGTCGCCCGATTCGCAGCATCTGCCGGCAACCGTAGCAAGATAATCGGCAGGGGCGCTTGCGCGGTTTGCAATAAGGGCAGTGTACTCGGACTGATAAAGCGCATAGCGCGGATTGTCGGGCATGCCGCCATCCACCGAAATGTAATTCTTAAAGCCGGGTATCTCCTTGACGCTCCCGACGGTATAAAGCGTAATGCCCGCAGCCGCTACAAGCGAGCGCCCGGGCTCAAGGATCACGCGCGGCATCCGCACGCCCGCACGCTCGACGTTGGTGCGCACAATGGCGGCGATTTCGGCAATGGCAGCGGCGTAATCCACTGTGCCGTCAGCCTCGGTGTAGCGCACGCCAAGTCCGCCGCCAAGGTTCAGCTCCTCGGCCTCAAAGCCTGTTTCGCGCTTCACGTCGGCGATATAGCGCACCATAATGTCAGCGGCATCGCGGAAGGGATCTATCTCAAAGATCTGCGAGCCCACGTGGCAGTGGAAGCCCGCGAGGCGCACGCCGCCAAGCGAGAGGGCTTGTCTTGTGATCGCCATCGCGCCGCCCGTTACAATGGCATTACCGAATTTTGAATCAACGTTGCCCGTCACGATCGCGCGGTGGGTATGGGGGTCAATGCCGGGGGTAATACGCAGCAAAATGCGCTGCACGCGCCCCATCTTGCGGGCAATTTCATCCAGTGCCGTCAGCTCGTCGCTGTTATCCACTACAATGGTGCCAACACCCATTTCAAGGGCTTGGGTAAGGTCTTGGTCGGTTTTGTTGTTGCCATGGAAATAGATGCGCTCGGCGGGGAAGCTGGCGCATTTTGCGGTGTAAAGCTCACCGCCCGAAACACAGTCGATCCCCAGCCCCTCCTCGGCGGCAATGCGGTAGATCTCGGTAAAGCAGAGTGCCTTTGAGGCAAAGGCGGGCAGCGCATTTTCGCCAAAATGGCGGCGCGCGGCGGTAAGATAGGTACGAAACTGTGCACGGATCACGTTCTCATCCATGATATAGGCGGGTGTGCCAAATTCACGGGCAAGTGCCACGGTATCCATGCCGCCGATGGTAAGATGCCCCTCGGCGTTGATGTTAAGATGCGAATGCAAAAGCATGGCGTTCTCCTTTAAGCTTTATATGGGGGCGCGGGCGGCAGTGCCGCCAAATGCGCGGTAATGTTCAATTCTTTGGGGGTAAGCACGCCGTTTTTAAATTCAAAAATATGAATGGCGGCGTTCAGGGGGGTGTTTTCCACGGTCATGCCCGCCACGCTTTTGGTGAGCGCATGTGCGATCACGGCAAGCACGGGCGTCCAGTGTGAGCCGATGAGAACGGTTTTCCCCTCGTTCTCGGCAGCAAGCCTTAAAACAGCCGCAGTTACGCGCAGATACAGCTCTGCTACGCTCTCGCCACCCGTGGGGCAAGCGAGCGAGGGGGTTTTCTTCCACACCTCGTAGTCGGCAGCATAGCGCTCGCGCAGCAGCTCGTAGGGCTTGTTTTCCCACAGCCCCGCATTGATCTCGCGCAGCTCGCGCACGGGTGTAACGGAAAGCCCGAAGCGCGCGGCGGTGGGGCGCACGGTATCCATGGCGCGGCAAAGGTCGCTTGCAAAAACGGCATCGATCCTTTCATGCACGGCAAGATAGTCGGCAATTGCCTGTGCCTGACTTTTGCCAAGCTCGGTTAAGGGTGCGTCGGTGAGACCTGCGGCAAACAAATGCGCTACGTTGGCTTCACTTTGCCCGTGGCGTACTATGATAATTCTTGTCATTGGAAATGCTCCTTTAAGACGGAGGTGTTACATTCCTTTAAATGTGCGGTGTAACCGTGCATCTTGCAGGTAAACTGTCCGTTTTCCACTTGGTAGATCGTAATGGCGGCATTGTCAATGCTGCGATAGCTCGGTGCCTCCCGATAGGTGCCGCCGTGTGCCTTGCAGTCAATGCAGCGCACGCCACCGGCGTGTGTAAATACGGCAACCGTTTTGCCCTCGTTTTCGGCAAGAATGCTGTCGATCGCGCCCGAAATACGCGCGAAAAGCTCGGCAAAGGATTCGCCCTCGGGGCAGGGGCAGGTGGGGTCAGTGGCGCGCTTCGCCATCACCTCGGCCCAATTGCTGTTGACCTCCTCAAAGGACATGCCCTCAAAAATACCCATGGCAAGCTCGCGCAGCAGGGGGGTGGCAACGATCTTGACGCCTGCCCCCTCGGCTGTGGGGCGTGCGGTATCCATGGCACGGGAAAGGTCACTTGCAAAAACGGCATCAATATGCTCGGTCGCCGTCAAATACTTGCCTACGCATGCCGCTTGGCGGTAGCCCTCGTCCGTGAGGGGCACGTCTTTTTGCCCGGTATAGCATTTGGCAGCGTTGGTCACACTGTAGCCGTGCCGCACAACGATCAATCTTGTTATCATTTTTTTGTCTTTATATCCGCAAAGCGGTAAATGGTGTGCCATACCTCCTCGCGGCCCTCGCCCTTCAGGGAGGAAAAGGGGATAATGGGGGTATCGGCAGGAATGTCGGGGTGGTTGGCAAGGCGCGCAAGTGCTGCCTCGCGCTCGGTTTTGTTTAGCTTGTCCGCCTTGGTTGCAACCACGGCAAAGGGCAGCTCTGCTGCCGCAAGATAGCGCAGCATCATTACGTCGTCGGCGGTAGGGCCCACCTTCAGGTCAACGAGCTGCAGCACCAGAGATAGACGGTCAATGTTTTTGTTGGCGGTAAAAAAGCCGTCCGTGAGTGCCGACCATTTTGCCTTATCGGCAGGGGCACGCTTGGCAAAGCCGTAGCCGGGCAGGTCAACGAGAAACAGCTTGCCGTCCACGTCGTAAAAATTGATGGTAATGGTTTTGCCGGGTGCGCCGCTGACGCGCGCGAGGGACTTGCGCCCGAGTATGGTGTTGATCAGCGAGCTTTTGCCCACGTTTGAGCGACCCGATAGGGCGACCTGTGGCACGGGGTGAGAGGGAAATTGGCGAATTTCCCCCGCGCTGATAAACAGCCTTGCGTTTTGTAAATTCATCATAGACCTCGTCTTATGCGTTTTTTGCGGTTTCCGCGATGCGGCAGGATACGCCACCGGCACTTCTTATATTTTCCTGCTGTGCAATGCCGCCAACCAGTGCGCGGTCAAGCACCTCAAAAAGATTGTTGCAGGGCAAAATCTCCAGTACCGCTACTGCCTCGGGATCAAGCAGGGGCAGGTCGCGCATGTTGTCGGCTGGAATCAGCACGGTTTTCACACCCGCAACGGCTGCCGCCATCGTTTTTTCCTTCAGTCCGCCGATCGGCAGCACGTTGCCCGTCAGGGTCACCTCGCCCGTCATGGCAAGGTCGTGGCGCACGGGCTTTCCCGAAAGTGCACTGACCAGTGCCGTGACCATGGCGGCACCCGCCGAGGGGCCATCCTTCGGCACAGCCCCCTCGGGGAAGTGGATGTGCAGGTCGTATTTTTTATGGAAGTTGGCAGGAATGCTGAATTTTTCGGCATTGGCGCGCAGATAGCTGATGGCAATGCGTGCCGATTCCTTCATCACGTCGCCAAGCGACCCCGTCAGCTCGATCTTCCCATCGCCGGGGAAGGGGAGTGCTTCAACCTTTAACAGGTCGCCCCCCGCCTCGGTATAAGCAAGCCCGTTTACCACGCCCACAAGGTCCTCACCCTCGGCGCGGCTGCGCGGCAGCTTGCGCGGGCCAAGCAGCTCGGGCAGGCTGTCGTTTTTCACGGTGGTAAGACCGCGCCCGCCCGCCGCCACACGCTTTGCTACCTTGCGGCAGATGTTGGCGATCTCGCGCTCAAGATTGCGCACGCCCGCCTCGCGCGTGTAGTCGTCAATGATGCCCGAAACCGCCTCGTCGGTTATGCGCAGGCGGCGACGGTCAAGCCCGTGACGCTTTAGCTGCTTGGGGATCAGGTGATTTTTGGCAATGCTCATCTTTTCGGTTTTGGTATAGGTTGAAAGCTCAATGATCTCCATACGGTCAATGAGGGGGCGCGGCACACCCTCAAGGGTATTTGCCGTGGCGATAAACAGGCACTCCGAAAGGTCAAAGGGAATCTCTGTAAAATGGTCGCGGAAGTGCTTGTTCTGCTCGCCGTCCAGCACCTCAAGGAGAGCCGAGGCGGGGTCGCCGTGGGCGTTTGAGGTCATTTTGTCGATCTCATCAAGCAAAATAAGTGGATTGCAGCAGCCCGCTTGCGTCAGTGCCGCGATAATACGGCCGGGCATTGCGCCAAGGTAGGTCTTGCGGTGCCCGCGAATATCCGCCTCGTCACGCACGCCGCCAAGTGACACGCGCACGTACTTGCGATTCATGGCGCGCGCGATCGACTGCGCTACCGAGGTCTTGCCAACACCGGGAGGGCCCACAAGGCAAATGATCTGGTTGCCAAGCGTCGGGTTTAGCTTCCGTACGGCAAGAAACTCCAAAATGCGCTCCTTTACCTTGGTAAGACCCTCGTGGTCGGCATCAAGGATCCTTTGTGCCGCCGCAATATCTACGCGGTCGGTCGTTCTTTCGTTCCAAGGGAGCTCAAGGCATACGTCAAGGTAGCTGCGCAGCACGCTCGCCTCCGAGGAGCCGAAGGGCGTTTTTGCCATGCGCGAAAGCTCCTTTAACAGCTTCCTTTCGGTGTCCTCGGGGAGCTTTGCGGCGCGAATGCGCGCCTCGTATTCGTCAATTTCACTCTCGGCCCCGTCACCAAGCTCCTCCTCGATCACGCGCATCTGCTCGCGCAGGTAAAATTCCTTTTGGTTGTGATTTAAATGCTCGCGTACCTCGCGGTGGATCGCCATCTCGCAGCGCAAAAGCTCGGTTTCCTCCTGCATTAGCGGCAGCAGGCAGGCAATGCGCTCGGCAGGGTCGTAGGCCTCAAGGATCAGTTGCTTGTCTTCGCCGCGCACCAGTACGTTTGCGGCAACAAAATCGGCAAATGCACCGGGCGAGCGAATGTCCTTTGCCGCCTTTACCATATCGTCATTTACCGTGGGCATGATCGCTGCCATTTCGTCAAGCAGCCTCGCACCCTCGCGCAGCATTGCCTCGCCCTTCAAGTCGGGCTTGCCCGCATACTCCACCGTTTTGCAGATCACGGTGGCGGCATAGTGGTCGGCAAGGCGGCGCATGTCAAGCATATCTGCGCGCGCATAGCCCTCTACGATCACGCGCATGGTGCCGTCAGGGGTCTTCATGCTTTGCTTGATCTTTGCCACCGTGCCTGTGCGGTAAAACATTTCTGCGGTCAGCTCGTCGGCTGCAGGCGTTTGCAGGGAAATGAGAAAAACGAAAGCGTCAGTCGTGTTCGCGGCGTCCGCGGCGGCGATCGATGCATCGTCAGTCAGCTCAAAATTAAGGGGAATTGCAGGAAAAGCCGTAATGCCGCCCAAGGGGATGAGCGGAAGGGTCAGCTTATCTGCTTTTTCGATGTACTGTGCCATAGGGGTATCCTTTCGGGGAAACGGTATTTTTGCATATAAATAATTATATAGAGTATATTATACCATATACTTTTGTCGATTTCCAGTACTTTTTGCGAAAAATATCAATATTTTATTATAATATCACCTTCAGGAGAAGCAACGGCGCATGTCGGCAGCAGCTCGCTTGCCCGCCCCGCGCAGGCGGTGCGCCACAAAAAATTCACAAATGGCTTTTTTGGGGGCGGTAGCACGTGGATCGACGGAAAAAACGCGCAAAAATGGGCAAAAGTAACAAAAACAAGCAGCAAAAATAGTGCTTTTTTCTATTTGTGTGGATTTTCACGAATT
>JAZOLJ010000056.1:0-10610 GCA_045652845.1 Eubacteriales bacterium
AAAGCCAGCCACCACGCGTTATGTTTTTATTATATCAATTTATCCCTGTACACGACCGGAGCCGTCGCCGCCTGCGAGCTTTTCTACCTCGCTGACGCTAACGCGGTTATAGTCGCCCTCAACGCTGTGCTTGAGCGCGGATGCAGCCACTGCAAACTCAATTGCCTCCTTGGAGGATTTGCCGCTGAGCAGGCTGTAGATCAGACCGCCGCCAAAGGAATCACCGCCGCCAACACGGTCGACGATGTGCAGGTGATAGCTCTTGGAGAAGTAGTAATCCTCTCCGTCATACAGCATACCCGCCCAGTCGTTATCACTTGCCGAGATCGAGGTGCGAAGCGTAATGGCAACCTTTTCAAAGCCAAACTTATCAGCCAGCTGCTTGGCAACCGACTTATAGCCCTCGTGATTCAGCTTGCCGCCGAAAATGTCGGTGTTCTCTGCCTCGATGCCGAACACGTCCTTGGCATCCTCCTCGTTGGAGATGCAAACGTCTACGTATTGGCAAAGCTCGGTCATAGCGGCTCTTGCCTCGGCACGCGTCCAAAGCTTGCCGCGATAGTTGAGGTCGCAGGAGATCTTAACGCCGCGCGCCTTTGCTGCCACGCAAGCCTGCTTGCAGATCTCAACAAGATTTGCGCCAAGCGCGGGCGTGATGCCCGTAAAGTGGAACCAGTCGGCACCCTCGAAAATGCTATCCCAGTCAAAATCAGAGGGAGAAGCCTCTTGAATGGCGGAGTGTGCACGGTCGTAAATGCAGACCGAGCCGCGCTGGGAAGCGCCCTTCTCAAGGAAGTAAATACCCACACGGTCACCGCCACGTACAACTTTAGAGGTATCCACACCGAAGGCGCGCAAGGAATTAATAGCGCTCTCACCGATCGCATGCTTGGGCAGCTTGGTCACGTATACGCTGTCAAAGCCATAGTTTGCAAGCGAAACGGCAACGTTTGCTTCACCGCCGCCAAAGGTTGCCTGCATCTGATCGTTCTGAAAGAAGCGATAATACCCGTTAGGGGCAAGACGAAGCATAATTTCACCAAAAGTTACAACACGTTTCATTGTTTTTCCTCCATTTTTTCAAGTGATTCCTTCACAAAGAAGCTGCCGCCGATGGCTGCAATCTTGTCGAAGGCAAGAAATTCATCAATATTACTGCGATCCACGCCGCCCGTCGGGATAAACTTGATCTGCGGGAAGGGTGCGGAAAGTGCCTTGAGTGCGGCAAGACCGCCGTAAATATTTGCGGGGAAGAATTTCACCGTGGTAATGCCAAGCTCAAGCGCCTGCATGATCTCGGTAGGAGTCACGCATCCGGGGTAGTACGGCACGCTTGCTGCACGGCAGACCTCTGCCACTGCAGGGGAAAGCCCGGGCGACACGATGAAGGTTGCACCTGCTTCAAGGGCAGCACGGCACTGATCGGCATTGATCACGGTGCCGGCACCGATCTCCATTTCGGGATAGTGCTTCACGGCATAGGCGATCGCCTCAGCCGCGCAGGCGGTGCGGAACGTGATCTCGGCACAATTGATGCCGTTTTTTTGCAGAGCAGTTAAGATCTTGTCGGTCTCCGGCAGCTCCTTGATCACAACGACGGGAATAAACTTTTCCATATTTAACCTCCGTACAGATCGGCGAAAACGCCGCTTTTTACTAATAATTCAGATATCATTTTATCATGACAATGTCACCTTAACAAGCACAATCTTATTATATTTAAGCACAATCTTATGATTTCAAAGCTCGATCAAAATTCCCGACTTAAGAGAATATCACATGGCAAAAATCCCCCGCCCTTACCGTTTCAAGGCATATAACGCCTCGTTTGGGCGAGAACGGCGCGACTGTGCCGTTTTTTGAATTCAATGTTCTTTCTTATAATTCTTACATTTCTTATATTTAATTCTTATATTTTTTTCATTACTGTATTGTCATTTCTCAAAGTCTGTGATATAATGTAAAGTACGGCACCGCCGAATTCAACCCCCAAGGAGAAAATTATGAATATCATCGTTTGCAAGGATTATGATGAAATGTCCCTGCGTGCAGCACAAATGGTTGCGGCACAAATTGAGGAAAAGCCGAATTGCGTGCTCGGTCTTGCTACCGGCTCTACCCCCGAAGGTCTTTACGCTAAGCTTGTTGAAATGTACAACAAGGGCGGCGTCAGCTTCAAGAACGTTACCACCGTCAATCTTGACGAATATTACCCCATTGACCCCGCAAATGACCAAAGCTACCGCTATTTTATGAATTACCACCTGTTTGATCACGTGGATATTGATAAGGCAAACACCAACGTCCCCAACGGCACCGTAAGCGACCCCGTTGCGGAGGGTAAGCGCTACGAGCAGCTTGTCAGTGACCTTGGCGGCGTTGACCTGCAGATCCTCGGCATCGGCAGAAACGGTCACATCGGCTTCAACGAGCCCGCGGGCGAGCTGATGCTTGACACCCACGTAACCGATCTGACCGAGAGCACCATTGAGGCAAACGCACGCTTCTTTGCCAGCGCAAACGACGTTCCGCGTCAGGCACTGACCATGGGCATCGGCACGATCTTCAAGGCAAAGAAGCTGATCGTGATGGCATCGGGCGCATCCAAGAAGGATGCCGTTTGTGCTATGCTTGAGCGCTGTGTGAACACCAACTTCCCCGCAACGCTCCTCAATCTTCACGCCGACGTTACGCTGATCTGCACCGCAGACGTTCTCAACTAATTGAAGCTTTTGCAAAGCCAAGGAAAAACCGAAATGATCAAATTCGGAACAGGCGGATGGCGCGCCATTATTGGCGACAACTTTACTCGCGAAAACATTATGAAGGTTGCCATGGGTGTGTACCGCCTCATGGCAGAAAACAATAAGACCGACAAGCCCGTTGTGATCGGCTACGACCGCCGCTTCCTCTCCCCGGATGCCGCAAGATGGATCGCTGAGGTGCTTTGTGCCAACGGCATCACCGTATGGTTTATGAAGCGCTCTGCGCCAACTCCTCTTGTTATGTACAACGCCAAGGCGCAGGGGCTTGATTACAGCCTGGAGGTGACCGCCTCGCATAACCCCGCAGCCTACAACGGCATCAAGCTGTTTGTAAAGGAGGGTCGCGACGCGCCCCTTGAGGTGACAGAGCGTTTGGAGCAGCTGATCAGCGAGGTGACCGACGTGACCTCCATGCCCTTTGAGGAGGCGGAAAAGGCAGGGCTCATACAATACCCAAAGAACCTTTTTAACGATTTTATCGACTCGATCATCTCCCGTCTTGACATGAGCGTGATCCGCCAAAAGTCGCCCCGTATCCTCTTTAATCCGATGCACGGCTCGGGCACGTATCCTTTAATGGTCATTCTTTACACCGCGCGCTGCACGGTTGACCTGATGAACAGCAACAAGGATGCACACTTTGGCGGCAATATGCCCGCCCCCGGCAGAAGCAATCTTGGCGATCTCGTAAACCGCGTGATCAACGAGGGATACGACCTCGGCATCGCCGTTGACGGCGACGGTGACCGCCTTGGCATTATTGATAATAACGGCAATTACATCGATGCCAACCAGATCCTTGTTATGCTCTACTACTATCTGCACGAATATCGCGGTTGGAAGGGCCCTGTGGTGAGAAATATCGCTTCCACCCACATGCTTGACGTGATGGCAAAATCCTTTGGCGAGGAGTGCTACGAGGTACCCGTAGGCTTTAAATGGGTCTCCGCCAAGCTTGACGAAACCGACGCGGTGCTCGGCGGTGAATCCTCGGGCGGTCTTACCGTGCGCGGTCACATCTACGGCAAGGATTCGATCTACGCAGCCTCGCTGTTTGTGGAAATGATCGCGGCGATCGGCAAGGCCCCCACCGAGATCTGGCAGGAGCTGACCGCCAAATACGGCGAGTTTGAAATGGCAGAGGATAACCTGCGCTTCCGCCCCGCAGAAAAGGATCACATCAACGACCTTTTGATGGTGCAAAGAAGGATACCCGATTTTGGCAAGAAAATCGCAAGGCTTGGCTACGAGGACGGCCTTAAAGTCTACTTTGAGGATAATTCCTTTGTGATCTGCCGCTTCTCGGGCACAGAGCCCCTGTTGCGTATTTTTGCAGAGAGCACCAACGCCGCAAAGGCGCGCGAGCTGATCGCGTGCATGAAGCAATTTATCAACGTTTGATTTTTTGAGAAAGGCAACGGGTGTCAGCACAACATGCAGACACCCGAATCAAGATGTATGGATACCAAAAAAATCGTTTCCGCATTTGATTTCCCCTCCAAGAATAATATCTCCATCGATGAATGCAAAATCGGGCACATCAACAGCACCTTTTTCGTGAACTGCACCGACAATCGCTACGTGGTGCAGAGAATCAACAAATCTATTTTCAAAAGACCCGAAGAGGTCATAGCAAACATGGTAGGCGTGACCAACCATATTCGCCAAAAGCTGGCACTATCGGGCGGTGACGTTACAAACGGCACGCTGCAGTTTGTAAAGAGCGGCGACCTCTATTATCACATCGACGAGGATGGAGAATACTGGCGCGCATACCGCTTTGTAGACGGAAATTGTTATGAAAGCTGCGATACGTGTGAGCTTTTCGAACGCGTTGGCGCAGCATTTGGCAATTTCCAAAACCAGCTTGCAGATTACCCTGCCAACACCCTTTTTGAGGTTATTCCGAGCTTTCACCACACCGCCGCACGCTTTGAGGCGTTTGAAGAAGCCGTTGCCGCCGACGTGTGCGGCCGCGCAAAGGACTGCGCCGCGGAGATCGCCTTTATTCGAGCCCGCCGCGATGTGTGCTCCTTTATTGTAAACGGTCTTGCCGACGGCAAATTCCCCTTGCGCGCCACACACAACGACACAAAGCTCAGCAACGTTATCATGAACAAGGAAACGGGAGAGGGGCTTTGCGTGATCGACCTTGACACCGTTATGCCCGGTTCTTTGCTTTACGATTTTGGCGATGCCATCCGCTTTGGTGCCTCCAGTGCCGCCGAGGATGAAACGGACCTCACAAAGGTTTTTGTGAAAACCGACATGTTTGAGGCATTTACCAAGGGATTTGTGAAAAGCCTTGCCGACAGCATTACCGAGGCAGAGCTGCTGGCTCTGCCCGAATCCGCACGCGTGCTAACACTTGAAACGGGCATCAGATTTCTCACTGACCACCTGCAGGGTGACACCTATTTCCGTATTCATCGTGAAGGGCACAATCTTGACCGTGCTCGCAATCAGCTAAAGCTGGTTGCCGACCTTGAAGCCAAGATGCCCACGCTGGATGCAATTGTAGCACAATATCTGTAATGCACTGCCGCCCAAGCATGGCTCGGGCGGCTTTATTTTTGAAAAAGGGGTTTACAAACCCTTTTTTATTGTGTATAATATAATTAAGAATGTCTGTGATCGGGAAAAGACCCGCAAAGCCGTGCAGAGAGTGTCGCCTTGTGCTGTGAGCGACATACGGGAAAGCGGGAGATGTGCACCCGTGAGACGTGACGGTGAGTGTGAGCCATGCCGCATAAGCCGTTACCGTTGCCCGCGTTAAGGGAGAACCGCAAGGCCTTGCCGTGCGGTGAGGGGGCTTGCCCCGAAGCAGAGTGGAACCGCGGTCCTTGCCGCCTCTGTACCGATCGGTACAGGGGCTTTTGTTTTATCACACACAAGGAGAATGGATATGGATATTGATTACGAAAAAATTGCACAAGGCGCGCTGATGCTTGGTGACGCGCTCCGCAAGACCGCCAAGGATGTTTACCGTGGTGGGCGCGAGCTTTTGCGCGAGGTGCGCTATGACGTTGAGGCGTTTCGCCAGCGCGATCCCGCCGCCACGAGCGATGCGGAGATCCTGCTGCTTTATTCGGGCCTGCACGCGCGCACGGCGCACCGCCTCTCGCACAAGCTTTACAAAAAGGGGCACACCCTTGCCGCGCGTATGGTAAGCCAAGGCGCAAAATTTGTAACCGGCATTGAGATCCACCCCGGTGCCACCATCGGGCGCGGACTTGTGATCGACCACGGTGCGGGCGTTGTGATCGGTGAAACTGCCGAGATCGGCGATAACTGCACTATTTATCAGGGCGTAACGCTGGGCGGCACGGGCAAAAACGTGGGCAAGCGTCACCCCACCCTTGGAAATAACGTGATGGTGGGTGCGGGTGCCAAGGTTTTGGGCCCTCTCACCATCGGTGACAACGCCAAAATCGCCGCAGGTGCAGTTGCACTGCATGATATTCCTGCCGACAGCACCGCCGTGGGCATCCCCGCGCGCGTGGTAAGCGTTGGCGGCGTGCGCGTTGCAAACGATCTTGACCAGATCCACATTCCCGACCCTGTGCGCGAGGAGCTGAACGCCCTGCGCGCCGAGAGCGACAAGCTGCGCCGCCGCCTTGTAAAGCTTGAAAAGGCAATGGCTGAAGAAAACGCTGAAGCACCGACCCCCAAAAAATCGACTACTGCCAAGAAGTCTGCGAAGAAAGCAGAAGCATAAGGAGTTTTATATGTATCTTTACAACACCGCAACACACAAAAGAGAAGAATTTGTACCAAACGAGCCCGGCAAGGTCAGCATTTACACCTGCGGCCCCACCGTTTACCACTACGCGCACATTGGCAACCTGCGCACCTATATCATGGAGGATATCCTTGACCGCTATATGCGCTATCAGGGCTATGACGTAAAGCGCGTGATGAATATCACAGACGTGGGGCATCTTTCAAGCGACGGCGACACGGGCGAGGATAAAATGCTAAAGGGTGCCAAGCGCGAAAAGAAAACGGTGATGGAGATCGCGCAATATTACACTGATTGCTTCTTTTCCGACTGCAAAAAGCTAAACATTCGCCGCCCCGACGTGGTAGACCCCGCAACCGCTTGCATTGACGATTTTATCCGCGTGATCGAATCGCTGATTGAAAAGGAATATGCCTACGAGGCGGGCGGCAACATCTACTTTGACACCTCAAAGCTGAAGGAATACTATATTTTTAACGATTTCACCTCCGAGGATCTTGCCGTTGGCGTGCGAGAAGGTGTTGAGGAGGATGGAAACAAGCGCAACAAGGCAGACTTTGTGCTTTGGTTTACCAAATCCAAATTTGAAGATCAGGAGCTGAAATGGAACAGCCCCTGGGGCATCGGCTACCCCGGCTGGCACATCGAGTGCTCTTGCATTGCCATGAAGCATCTTGGCGAACGCCTTGACATTCACTGCGGCGGCATTGACAACGCTTTCCCTCACCACACAAACGAGATCGCGCAAAGCGAGGCATACCTCGGTCACAAGTGGTGCAACTACTGGATGCACGTGCTGCACCTCAACACCGACAGTGGCAAAATGTCAAAATCCAAGGGCGAATTTTTAACGGTATCCTTACTTGAAAGCAAGGGGTACGATCCGCTTGCTTACCGCTTCTTCTGCCTTGGCTCGCACTACCGCAGATCACTGGTGTTCTCCTATGAAAACCTGGATAACGCCGTTGTATCCTTTAACAAGCTCATTGCACGCATTGCGGCACTGAAGGTAACCGAGGGCGAAACGGTAGACGAGGCAGCGCTTGAGGGCTTGAAGGAAAAATTCAAAAAGGCACTGGATAACGACCTTAACACCTCCCTTGCCGTAACGGCGCTTTACGACGTTCTGAAATCCCCCGCAAACACCGCAACCAAGCGCGCCGCCATAGCCGATTTTGATACCGTTTTGGCACTTGATCTGCTCGCCGCCGCCGATAAGCTGGCAAAGGAAAAGGCAGAGGCTGCCGCAAAGGCTGCCGTGCGCGTGTATTCCGATGACCCCGAGATCCGCGCGATCGAAGAAGCGATCGATGCACGCGCCGCCGCCAAAAAGGCAAAAAATTACGCCGAGGCAGACCGTATTCGCGGGGAACTCCTTGAAAAAGGCATCGTGCTGACCGATACCTCTGCAGGCACGACCTGGGCGAGGACAAACGGCTAAGCTTTGCTTTTGGCGAATTGAACAAAAAAGAAAAAAACTATTGCTTTTTTATGATAGGTATGGTATAATTTTAATATCATAAAAACGGAGGACATCATTTATGAAAGTCTTTACACGTGTTTTATCTCTTACCCTGGTCGCTATCATGCTTGCCTTTTCGCTCGTTTCCTGCGCAAAGCGCGTTGAGGAGGGCGAATACGTCATGGGTGATAAGCCGCTGACCGGCTGCTACGACAGCATTTATTTTGAAAAGGACACCTTCACCTATGAGGTTTACGTTCAGCACAGCAAGCAGGATGCACTGTGCTATTCCGGCACCTATGAGCTTGAGCTTATTGAGCCAGAGGATGAGGAGCAAGCGCTGGAGGATGAGGAAAACGGCATTACCCGTGGCAACATCACCATGACGTACGTTGACGCCAACGGCACCGAGCAGACCGTAACCAAAACCATCATTATGGATTCTTATGAGGGCACGCTTATTCTTGGCGATCTGCTCTATACCTACTATGACGAAGAGGCTGCAGACTAAGCTTTCAAAACTAAAACGCGGAGAAGCAATGCTTCTCCGCGTTTTATTATCTGTAGCCCGCCCTTTCGCGCAGCTTCCAAACGGTGTGCTTGCCCTGCCCCTCGGCAATCACAATACCCTCTCGCTTCATTTCGGCAAGATAGCTGCGCACGCGCGACTGTGACATACCGAGTGCTGCGGCAATCTGCGGTGCACGTGCAAAAATAACTGCGGTCAAATGCTCTGCCAGCATTTGCTTGGCTGCAGCCCTTGGCATGGCGCACCTTTGTGTGGCTTTTTCCGCCACGTGTGCGGTCTTTTTTGTCAACGGTAGCGTAAGCGTTGTGCGCTCCGGGTCAAAGCATTCGCTAAAATACGGCGTGGGTCTTGCACCCCGTCGCCAGTTTGCAAACATACGGGGAATGCCGCCGCCAACGCCAGCCCCCACACCAATCAGCAAAAACATGCGGGAAATGGCTTTGTTTCTGGCGTCCGACACACCGCCCGCACGCGCGCGGTTGGGGTCGATACGAAAGGCACCGGGGTTTGAAAAACGCAGCCCGTTGGCAGACATATTCACCACAACGCCGCCACGCTCGCGGTAATCGGCGTTTACCAAGCAGTTGGTCAGTGCCTCCTCTATCGCCTCGCGCGCTATCTGGCTGCGCGGAAACGCCTGCTTCATATCTACCATAACGTGGTGGAAAAACCCATATAAATTTTGAGAAAGCACCGCGCTATCCTGCGTGATGCCCTCCTTTTCAAAGGAAAGACTGTATGCCTCAAATGCATTACGTATTGCCTCGTATTTGCCAAACATCAAAAGCCCCGCAACACTTGGGTGCAGTACTCCGTCGCCGCCTACGCCCGCGGCGTTTAGCTGAATAAGAAGCTCGTTTACAGTGCAGCGTTCAAGCGCGTGCCCGGGGCGCAGCCTCTTCATTTCGCTGCGGTAGCGTAAAATCGTTTCCTCACAAAGCGCACAAAGATCAACCTCCTCAAGGATACGCATATCCTGCGAGCGCTCGGCTGCATCACGGCGCATGGTGTCGATCTCCTCAGGCGTGCAACGGTAATCTCCCTCGCCACCGCGGCGATAGGTGCCGTGCATCATATCATTTTCAATATACACGGGCTTATCCGCACGGTGCGCGCGCGGCACCTCGATCACCACAATGCGCTTACCCTCTACACACTCCACGCGCACGTCATCCTTGGTTAAAATATTTACGTTTACGCGACGTGTATCATTGAGCTGTCGCCAAAATTTTTCGATCAGCTTTTGCGGATCGGGCAGATCAAGCGCATGAAAGGATTTATCCTTCCCCTCCTCCACCCCAAGCAGTATCACACCACCCATGGTGTTGGCAAACGAGGAATAGGTCTCCCACACACTGTACGGCAAGCCGCCGAGTGCGCGCTTTGCCTCGATGCGGTTGTTCTCGCGATATTTTTCAACGTTTTTAAAATCGATCATGGGAATCACCCCCTATTTATTGTAGCACTTTCTTTTCAAAAACGCAATGGGGGAACGGCAAATGAGCCGCGATATTTTGCCGATATTTTAAAAAAACCAGAAATGCACTTGTTTTTCTAAAATTCATATGATATAATATCACCAAGCGAGGGACGGATCAATCCCCCGCAAATAACGCATTCTATGGAGGAATATCACAATGAAGAAGCTTGTACGCATTCTTGCGCTCACCCTTGTTGCCGTTATGCTCTGCGCAACCCTTGCATCCTGTGCAAAGGTAAGCGGTGCTTATTATGCCGAGCTTGACGTTGCCGTAGCAAAGGTTAAGGTTACCTACGACTTTTCCGGTAGCAAGGTCACCCTGACCGTTGACAGCTCCGTGCTTGGTCAAAGCTCCAGCAAGAGCTACGAGGGCAAGTACGAGATCGCCGAGAAGGAAGACGGAAAGATGGAGATCACCTTCACCTTCACGGATGAGAACGACGATACCAAGTCCTACGGCGGCACGCATGCATTCGCTATCGACAAGGAAAATGACACCATCACCATTGGCGTTGTTACCTACAAGAAGGCAGAGAAATAATCCAACCAAACTTTATAAAAAAAGCGCGGCAACTGCCGCGCTTTTTTTATAATCAATCTTCTTCAGGAATATTAAAATATTCCCTATCAAA
>JAZOLJ010000057.1:0-28385 GCA_045652845.1 Eubacteriales bacterium
ACAGATCAGCGAAATTCCCGAGGGGCTAAAGCCTGCCGAGGCAGGGGAGCTGCTGCTCTCCTTACCCGCGACCCTTGCCGAGGGCACGGGCAACGCAAGGCTTGCCCGCGACATTATCTTTGAAAAGGCACTCTATCAAGGCGCCTGCAAGGCAGCCATTAAGGCAGGGCGCGAATATCCGCCCGAATACATCGAGTGGCTCGTCAAAAAGCTGATGGCACTGCCCGATATCACAGTCTGCCCGCATGGCAGACCCGTGGCGATGGTGTTATCTCATTCTAATATTGATCATCAGTTTAAGAGATAAGCGGCGCAATACTGCGTTGTTCCTCAAAAGCGACCTCGACGAACCTATGTTCGCCATCGCCCGCTTTTTCCGGTACGCCTTGTCTTGCTTGCTTCTCTCTTGAACTCCGCAAGCGGCGCAATACTGCGTTGTTCCTCAAAAGCGATCTCGACGAACGTATGTTCGCCATCGCCCGCTTTTTCCGGTACGCCTTGTCTTGCTTTCTTCTCTGAACCCTTTTCCAAGCAATGTGCCGCGCTTTTTAAGTGATTTTATTGCACGAATAATTATGGGTCAAGCTGTATCCTTGGCTCCGAAAGGAAAATATTTTATGTCAAATTATGAGGTTAAGGCGCGCGATGGGCGCGCACGGCGCGGTGTGCTGCATACCGTGCACGGGGATATTGAAACCCCAGTATTTATGAACGTTGGCACCTGTGCCGCCATCAAGGGCGGTGTTTCCACCGTTGAGCTTGAACAGATCAACTGTCAGGTTGAGCTTTCAAACACCTATCATTTGCATTTGCGCCCGGGTGACGGGCTCATTCGCGATATGGGCGGCCTACATAAGTTTATGAACTGGAAAAAGCCGATCCTTACCGATAGCGGCGGATTTCAGGTCTTTTCGCTCGCCTCGCTCCGTAAAATTACCGAGGAGGGCGTGCGCTTTGCCTCGCACGTAGACGGTAAGCGCATTTTTATGGGCCCTGAGGAGAGCATGCAAATTCAGTCAAATCTCGCCTCAACCATTGCCATGGCGTTTGACGAATGCATCGAAAACCCCGCGCCCTATGAGTACGTAAAGCAATCCATTGCCCGCACCTATCGCTGGCTTGTTAGATGCAAGGCGGAAATGGAACGCCTCAACAGCTTGCCCGATACCATCAATCGTCACCAGATGCTGTTTGGCATCAATCAAGGCGGCGTTTATGAGGATCTGCGCGTTGAGCATATGAAGCAAATAGCCGAGCTTGATCTTGACGGCTACGCCATCGGCGGTCTTGCCGTTGGCGAGGCGACCGAGGATATGTATCGCATCATTGACGTGGTAGAGCCCCACATGCCCGAAAACAAGCCCCGCTACCTCATGGGTGTAGGCACCCCCTGCAATATTCTTGAGGCGGTGCATCGCGGCGTGGATTTCTTTGATTGCGTAATGCCCTCGCGTAACGCGCGCCACGGAAATCTCTTTACCTGGTACGGCAAGATCAATCTGTTAAACGAGAAATATGCCCGTGACGGCCGCCCCATTGCCGAGGGCTGTCAGTGCCCCACCTGCCGCAATTATTCGCGCTCCTACATTCGTCATTTGCTCAAGGCAAAGGAGTCGCTTGGCATGCGCCTTGCCGTGACGCACAATCTGTATTTTTACAACGACCTCACGCAAAAGATCCGCGATGCGCTTGACGGCGGCTATTTTGAAAGCTTTTATCAAAAATACCGCACCATTCTCGGTGAGCGTCATCCTGACTAAAATGGCAAGCTTCCGTTTATACTGAAGGTATCCCTTTTTAAGGAGTAGATATGATAGCAAAAGAATTACTTTGTGACCTTTTATCGGTTGCCGTATCCACAGGCGGCGACTTTGCCGAGGTCTTTGCCGAGCGTGAGCACGCCACGCGCATCCACTTTGTTTCGGGTAAGGTAGAAACAATTCGCGATCAGGTGATCGCAGGCGTTGGCATTCGCGTATTTTGCGGCACAAAAACCTACTATGCTTCAACCTCTAACACCACGCGTGAGGGGCTGCTTGCCTGTGCCGCTGCCGTGGCGGGCGCGGTTGGCGAGGGGAACGGACGGCGCAGCATTATGCTAACGCCCGACGTGCTTGTCAATCGCCAAACGGTAAAGCGTTACCCCGACGACGTACAAACGCGTGAAAAAACCGACCTTTTGCGTGAAGCTTGCATGGCGGCAAGTGCTGTGGATGAAAAAATTTCGCAGGTTGACGGCTCGTATCTGGATAGCGACCGCGCCATTTTGGTTGCCAATACCGAGGGGCTTTGCCGTGAGGATCGCAAGGTGAGAACGCGCCTTGCCATTTCTGCCGTTGCAAGCGACGGGGGCGAGAACCAATCGGGCTTTTATGGCCCCGGGGGCGGTGTTGGTGTGGAATTTTTTGAGTGCGTTTCGCCGCGCGCTGCAGGCGAGCGCGCCGCACGCCAGGCACTCACAAATCTCTGTGCCGCCTATTGCCCTGCGGGCACAATGACGGTGGCGATCGAGCACGGCTTTGGCGGCGTTATTTTCCACGAGGCGTGCGGTCACTCACTGGAAGCAACCTCGGTGGGCATCGGTGCCTCGCAAATGGCAGGAAGGCTTGGGCAGCAGATCGCAAATCCCAAGGTGACCGCCATTGACGACGGTACGATCGCGGGCGGCTGGGGCTCCTCTAATATAGATGATGAGGGCACGCCCACACAGAGAAACGTGCTGATTGAAAACGGTATTCTCAAAAATTATATGGTAGACCGTCTTGGCGCGCGCCGTCTTGATATGCCCATGACGGGCTGCGGCAGACGTGAAAACTATACCTTTGAGCCGACGTCGCGCATGACTAACACCTTTATTGACAACGGTCCCGATGAAAACGAGGATATTATTGCCTCGATCGAGTACGGACTGTATGCCAAGGAGATGGGCGGCGGGTCCGTCAACCCCTTAACGGGCGAGTTTAACTTTGCCGTGAAGGAGGGCTATATCGTGCGAAACGGCAAGATATGCGAGCCTGTGCGCGGCGCGGCTCTGATCGGCACGGGCTCGCAGATCCTGCAGGATATCGATATGGTTGGCAAAAACCTCAAAACAGGGCAGGGCGTTTGCGGGTCGTCCAGCGGCAGCGTGCCCACCGACGTGGGGCAGCCTCTCATTCGCGTGAAAAAGATCACTGTAGGAGGTCGCTCATGAGCTTTGAACAAATAAAGGAAATTCTGTTTGCCGCCGCGCGCCGCGCGGGGCTTACCGATTACGACGTATATTACCGTATGGGAACCGATATTTCTGCCGACGCGCTCAATCGAGAGCCAAATGCCTCGTCATTCGGCTCAATGGGCGGCGTGAGCTTCCGCTGTGCGGTGGGGGGCAAGATCGGCTCTGCCTCAACCGAGTGCTTGGAAGTAGCAGAGCTTGAGGCGCTGATCCCGCGTGCGATGGCAAACGCCGCGCTGGTGGATGCCGATGAGGAGCCCATCTTCTTTTCACCCACCGACGATGCTGCTTACGGCAGGGTAACGGCAAGCAAGCCCGCCTTGCCGACAGCAGCAGAGCTGCGCCGCGCGGCGCTTGACCTGCAGGAGCGTATTTATGCCGCTACAGACCTTGCCGCAAACGGAACCGAGAGCGCAGCGGGCGCCGGTGAGGTGACGGTTTGCCTTGCTAACTCCCGTGGGCTTTCGCTTTCCCACAGCGCCGCCATGCGCTATGCCTATGCCGAGGCTGTGATCAACAGCGAGGGCGAGCCCTCCTTCGGTGTGGCAACGACGGGCGAGCTGGATGCCGCAAAATCGGGCATTGCCGAAAAGGCGGTTGCCGAGGCACTTGACCGCCTTGGCGGCGTGCCCGTAAAAACCGGGAAATATAAGGTCGTGTTTTCCGCCAAGCAGGTAAGAGCCTTATTTTCTGCTTACGGCGGCATTTTCAGCGGCAAAAACGCGATGCTCGGGCTTTCGCGCCTCGCGGGCAAGGAGGGCACGCAGATCGCCGCCCCCGTGCTTACCGTTTTTGATGATCCCTTTTACCCCCAAAATACCATGCAAATGCCCTTTGATGCAGAGGGCGTGCCCACCTATAAAAAGGCATTGGTGGAAAACGGCGTTCTGAAAACGCTGCTTTACGATCTGACCACCGCCAAAAAAACAGGCAAAAAATCAACGGGCAACGCAGGGCGCGGCTCTTATGCCGACCCCGTGTCGGTTGCGGGCTTTTGCCGCCATATCGCCCCTGGAGATGCCACCCTTGAGGAGCTGTTTGGGGACGCGGGTGATGGGCTTTATATTACCGAGCTGAAGGGTCTGCACGCAGGCTGTGATGCCGTAACGGGTGATTTTTCGATCGAAAGCGCAGGCTTTTTGATCAAAAACGGTCAAAAGGCTGGCGCGGTGAAGGCATTTACCGTTGCAGGCAACTTCTTTGAGCTGCTGCAAAGCATTGCGCGTGTTGGCTGTGAGGTAGAAGCGGGTGTTTGCGGCTTTTCTATGAGCGCCGCACCTGCTGTTTTGGTGCTTGATATTTCGGTTGCGGGCGAAAATTAAAAATCTTCTCTCGCTACTTGATTATTGCAAAAAATAGATGTATAATAAACTGTCAATGTTATAAAAGAGGATTACTATGCAGACCATTAAAAAACTGATTGCAGAAAAACTGACCGAGGGCATTGCCGCCCTCGGCGCGCCTACCTCGCCCGACGTAGCCGAGCTTGCAGGTATGCTTGAATACCCGCCCGACGATACCATGGGCGACCTCGCCCTCCCTTGCTTTAAGCTCTCTCGCACGCTGCGTCGCGCCCCCGTGGCAATCGCCGCAGCCTTGGCAGAAAGCTTGGCGGATCTTTGCTGCGTGGAGCGTGCAGAGGCGGTAAACGGGTATCTAAACGTTACCGTTTCAAAGGAATATCTTGTCAGCACCGTGCTAAGAGGCATTATTGCCGCAGGCGATCGCTACGGCTCATCAGACGTTGGCTGCGGCAAAACCGTTGTGCTTGACTATTCCTCCCCTAACGTAGCAAAGCCCTTCCACATCGGTCACCTCGGCACTACCGTGATCGGTCACGCCCTCAAACGCTTGCACGAGTTTGCGGGCTACAAGTGCGTTGGCATCAACTATCTTGGCGACTGGGGTACCCAGTCCGGTAAGCTGATCGTGGCTTATAAGAAGTGGGGCAATAAGCAAATGATCGAGGAGGGCGGCATTGATAAGCTCGTTGAGCTTTACGTGAAGATCAATAACGCCATTTCGGGCAATAGTGAGCAGGGCATTCCTGCCGATCCCGCCCTTGGCGATGCCGCACGTGCCGAGTTCCGCAAGCTTGAGGAGGGCGATGAGGAAAATCTTGCACTCTGGCGTTGGTTTATCGACATCAGCCTTGCCGAATACGAAAAAACCTACAAGCAGCTCGGCATCACCTTTGATAGCTACAAGGGCGAGAGCTTTTATACCGATAAAATGCCCGCCGAGGTGCAAAAGCTACGCGATATGGGGCTTTTAAAGATCGACGACGGTGCTTCTATCGTTGATCTTGAGCCTTACGGCATGCCCCCCTGCCTCATTTTGAAGCGCGACGGCTCAACCCTTTACCCCACGCGCGATATTGCCGCCGCCGTTTACCGTAAGAACACCTACAATTACGATAAATCGATCTACGTAACGTCCGCCGGGCAAAGCCTGCACTTTGCCCAGTGGTTTAAGGTCGTTGAGCTGATGGGCTACGACTGGCACGACAAGCTGGTGCACGTGCCCTACGGCACCGTTAGCATCAACGGTGCAAAGCTTGCCACTCGCACGGGCAACGTGGTGCTCTTAAAGGATCTTTTCCGCGCTGCCATTGAGGAAGTGAGCAGCATCATGGCAGAAAAGAACCCCGATATTGAAAATAAGGCAGAGGTTGCAGAGGCGGTAGGTGTTGGCGCGATCGTCTTTTACTACCTCTCAAACAGCCGCATCAAGGATATCAATTTTGTGATGGAGGATGCCCTTAATTTTGACGGTAACACAGGCCCCTACGCGCAGTACACCTACGCGCGCACCTGTGCCGTTCTGCGCCGCGCCGAGGGTCTTGATGCGCCCACATCCCTTGCCATTCCCGCCCCTGACGAGGCGGCACTCCTTAAGGTGCTTGCCAAGTTCCCCGAGAAGGTTGCAGCTGCCATTGCGGATTACGAGCCCTCGGTCATCACGCGCTACATTTTAGACGTAGCCGCTGCGTTTAACCGCTTTTATCATAACTGTCAGATCTTAAATGCAGAGGATCCCGCCGTTCGCGCAACCCGCGTTGCCATTACCCGTGCCACCAACGTGGTGCTTGGAAACGCATTCCCGCTGATCTGCCTCAAGAAAATGGAAAAAATTTAAGGAGATGTAAAAATGTCAGGACATAGCAAATGGGCAAATATCAAGCACAAAAAAGAAAAGACCGATGCGCAAAAGGCAAAGGTCTTTACCAAGATCGGCAAGGAGATCGCCGTTGCCGTAAAGGCAGGCGGCGGTGACCCCACCTCTAACTCCAAGCTGCGCGATCTCATTCAAAAGGCGAAATCCAACAACGTGCCAAACGATAACATTGAGCGTATCATCAAAAAGGCAATGGGCTCAACGGGTGAGGATTACGAGGAAATTACTTATGAGGGCTACGGCCCCGGCGGCGTTGCCGTCATTGTGGAGACCACCACCGATAACCGCAACCGCACCGCAGGCAACGTGCGCTCCTACTTTAACAAGTACCACGGCAACATGGGCACCTCGGGGTGTGTGTCCTTCCTTTTTGAGGAAAAGGGCGTGATCATCGTTGGTAACGAGGATGGCGATATTGACGAGGATAAGCTGATGGAAACCGCGCTGGAAGCGGGTGCTGAGGATTTTGCGGCAGGCGACGGCGTGTTTGAGATTTACACCGTTGTAGAAGATCTTTACGCCATCAAGGAGGTGCTGGAGGGCGCAAAATACCCCATTCTCTCCGCCGAAAAGGATAAGATCGCCTCAACCTCCGTCGAGCTGACCAACCCCGATGATATCAAATTTATGGGTCTTCTCATCGATATGCTTGAGGATGACGATGACGTGATGAACGTTTATCACAACTGGGAAAATTGCGATTAAAGCATAAAAAAGAGCCGCGGCGATGTCGCGGCTCTTTTTTGTTTTTGCAATGGTTAGATCACGCTCTTGCAAACTGGCTGTTATAGAGCGTGGCGTAAAATCCGTTTTGCGCCAGAAGTGTTTCGTGGTTGCCCTGCTCAACGACGTTGCCATCCTTCATCACGAGAATGAGGTCGCTTTCCTTGATGGTGGAAAGGCGGTGCGCCACCACAAAGCTGGTGCGCCCTCGCATCAGCGTGGCAAATGCCTTTCCGATGCGAAGCTCGGTGCGCGTGTCGATCGAGGAGGTTGCCTCATCCAAGATCAAAAGGGGCGGGGGAGAGAGCATTAAGCGGCTGATGCAAAGCAGCTGCTTTTGCCCCTGCGAAAGCTCGCTGCCACCCTCACCGATCACGGTGTCGTAGCCTTTTTCAAGTCGCTTGATAAAGCTGTGGGCGTGTGCCGCCTTGGCGGCGGCAACGATCTCCCCATCGGTGGCATTCGGCTTGCCAAAGGCAATATTGTCGCGCACGGTGCCCGCACGCAGCCAGGTATCCTGCAGCACCATGCCGATCGAGCGTCTGAGGCTCTCGCGTGTCATATCGCGCAGGTCGGTGCCGTCAATGAGGATCGCGCCCTCCTGCACGTCGTAAAAGCGCATCAAGAGGTTAATCACCGTGGTTTTGCCGCAGCCCGTAGGGCCAACGATCGCCACGTGCTGCCCGGGGGCTACGGAAAGGCTCATGTTTTTAATGAGAGGCTTTTCGGGTACGTAAGAAAACGCCACGCCCTGAAACTCCACCGCGCCGCGGGGGGCGGTCAGCACCTTGGCATCTGCCGCATCGGGCGTTTCGGTGGGGGCATCCAGCACCTCAAAAATACGTGCAGCGCAGGCAAGTGCGCTTTGCAGCTCGGTCACCACGCCCGAAATTTCGTTGAAGGGCTTGGTGTATTGGTTTGCGTAGGAAAGAAAGCAGGAAAGCTCACCCACGGTAATTGCCGCCCCGCCGGGGCCCATGGCAAGCAGTGCGCCCGAAAGCGCCACGCCCGCATATACAAGGCTGTTCACAAAACGGGTACAGGGATTGGTGATCGAGGAAAAGAAGGTTGCCTTCAGTGATGCATCGCGCAGCTGCTCGTTGAGGTCGCCA
Organism: Eubacteriales bacterium; assembly: GCA_045652845.1. Lineage (GTDB taxonomy): Bacteria > Bacillota > Clostridia > Oscillospirales > CAG-272 > Firm-07. The sequence goes on from JAZOLJ010000057.1 coordinate 8,227, forward strand.
AAGCGCGCAAGCATGGTTTTTTCCTGCGAGAAGGCATCCACCACCTTGTGTGAGCCGATCGCCTCCTCCATCAGTGCCGTTTCCTTGCCGCGGATCTCGCTTTGCTTTTTAAACATATTATAGGTGCGCCTTGCAATAAAGGCGGCAACAAACAAAGAAACGGGGGTTACCAGCACCACCACAAGCGTGATACCGGGGTGTATCCACAGCATAAACAGCAGTGTGCCCAAAATCGTCATCACGCCCGTAAAAAGCTGGGTAAAGCCAAGCAAGAGTCCGTCCGAGAACTGGTCAACGTCGGCGATGAGGCGGCTGACGATATCACCTGTTTTTTTGGTATCGAGATAAGAGAAGGGAACCTTTTGCAAATGGCGGAAGGCATCGTTTCTGATATTACGCACAATGCCAAAGGTCATTTTGTTGTTGCAAACGTTCATCAGCCACTGGAATACGGCGGTTGCCAAAATAATGACGGCGGCGGTCTTGAAAATAGCCATCATGCCGTCAAAATCAACTGCGCCCGGTGCTACGATCAGGTCGATGGCGTTACCGATCAGCACGGGCAGCCAAAGGGTAAGCCCCACGGTGGCAAGTGCCAATAAAAGCGAAAGCGCAAGATAGATGCGGTAGCCCTTTAGATAGGAGAGCACGCGCCAGAGCGTCCCCTTGGGTGCGCGAATTTTGTTGCTTTTGCTCATGCGCCCACCTCCTCACTGCCAAACTGCGATTCGTGAATTTCGCGGTAGATATCGCAGCCCTTCAGCAATTCCTCATGCGTGCCAATACCAACAGCCTCGCCATCCTCCAGCACCAAAATGCGGTCCGCATGGCGGATCGAGGCGGTGCGCTGTGATACGATAAAGGTGGTGGGCTTGTAGGGCAATGCCGCCAGTGCCGCGCGCAGCGCGGCATCGGTGGCGTAGTCAAGTGCCGAGGCACTGTCGTCAAGAATTAAGATCTCGGGCTTTCTTACCAGTGCGCGTGCAATCGTTAGGCGTTGCTTTTGACCGCCCGAGAGGTTGCGCGCGTGCTGCTCAAGCATAAAGTCAAGCCCGCCCTCCTTTTCCTCTACAAAGGAAAGTGCCTGTGCAGCCCCCAGTGCCTCAAGGCACTCCTTGTCGGTGGCTTGCTCGTTGCCAAAGCGGAGATTGTCACGGATCGTGCCTGCAAACAGCTCTGCCTTTTGCGGCACAATGCCGATTTTCGCGCGGAGTGCCGCAGGCTCCGAGAAGCTGCGCACGTCGCGCCCGTTTACCAAAACAGCACCGTCGCTCACGTCATAAAAGCGGGGAATGAGAGAAACAAGTGAGGATTTGCCTGAGCCCGTGCCGCCAATAATGCCAACGGTTTCACCCTTGCCCGCGTAAAACGAAATGTCCTTTAGTGCGTGGTCGGCGTTTTCGTGGTAGGAAAGCGACACGCTTTGAAATTCCACCGCGTAACCGCTATTGCCCTCGGCGGCATCCGCCGCCTTTAGGGGCAGCCCCGTGGGGGTATTAAAGATGGCATTGATGCGAGAGCCCGAGGCGCATGCCTTGGTGATAAGAATGATAAAGTTTGCCATTTTGATCAGCTCAATTAAGATTTGCGACATATAGTTATACAGCGCCACTACCTCGCCCTGCGTGAGGTTGCCGTTTGCTACCTGTATGCCGCCGCGCCAAATGATCACCAAAATAGAAATATTGATAATGACGTAAGTGACGGGGTTGAGGAGCGCGGAGAAACGCCCCGTAAAGCGTTGCAGGCGCGTAAGCTCGCCGTTGACGGCAGAAAACTCCCTTATGCTTTCCTCCTCGCGCACAAAGGCACGCACCACGCGCGCACCCGTTAGGTTTTCGCGTGTGTGCCCCAGCACGCCGTCAAGCCTTGCCTGCACGCGGCGAAACATCGGGATGCTGATCAGCATCACACCGAATACCACCACCGAAAGCGCAGGGATCGTGACCACAAAGGTGAGGGCGGCGGAGGGAGAAACGGTAAATGCCATGATCATGGCGCCAAACACGATAAAGGGTGAGCGCAAAAACAGACGCAGCACCATATTTGTGGCGGTTTGAATTTGACCTACGTCGGCAGTGGAGCGCGAGAGCAGTGTTGCCGTGCCGAATTTATCGGTGCTTGCGTGCGAGAGCCTGCCGATATGGGCAAAGAGCGCGTAGCGCAGGTCGGTGGCAAGTCCCACCGAGGCCTTTGCCGAGAAATACTGCGCGGTGATCGAGCAGACAAGCCCCACAACGCCAAGCAGCACCATCAAGGCGCATCGTAAAAGAATATAGGTGCGGTCACCTTGCTTGATGCCAACGTCAATGATATCGGCAACCACAAGTGGGATAAACAGCTCAAAAAGTGCCTCCAGCATCTTAAAAAGAGGACCGAGCACGGCTTCCTTTTTGTAGCGTGTGATAAATCCAAGAATTTTTCGCATGGTCGTCCCTTTCCTTAAAATTCATACGGTAAGTATAACACAAAAACGCGGATTATTCAATAGCCTTGCCTCTTACCCGACATAATTTTTTTCAAAAAACTTGAAATTTTTCAAAAAAGGTGTATAATAGTAAAGATGATAAAATTTAAGCGAGCCAAGGCTCTGAAAGGACTTCAAAATGGCAGAAGAATGCACACATGACTGCGGCTCCTGCGCGAGCGCGGATTGCGGCTCTCGCAAGGGTCCCCAAAAGGATAAATTACACGCAAAAAGCAGGATTGGTAAGATCATCGGCGTTGTCAGCGGCAAGGGCGGCGTGGGCAAATCTATGGTTACCTCGCTTTTGGCGGTTGCACTCAACCGCGCGGGCTACCGCGTTGGCATTCTGGATGCCGATATCACGGGCCCCTCTATCCCCAAGGCATTTGGCTTGAGGTCGGGCACCGTTGAGGGGGATCAGGATGGGCTTTATCCCGCACGCACCCCCGGTGGCATCGACGTGGTATCCCTCAATCTCCTGCTGCCCGATGAAACCAGCCCCGTCATTTGGCGCGGCCCTGTGATCGCGGGCACCGTTAAGCAGTTTTATACCGATGTGATCTGGGATAATATCGATTATCTCATCGTTGACTGTCCTCCCGGCACGGGCGACGTGCCGCTCACGGTATTCCAATCCTTCAAGGTGGATGGCGTGGTGATCGTCAGCAGCCCGCAGGAGCTGGTTGCCATGATCGTGAAAAAGGCGGCAAACATGGCAAATATGATGAATATTCCCGTGCTTGGCTTGGTAGAAAATATGAGCTACGTCCGTTGCCCCGATTGCGGCAGGGAGCTCCATATTTTCGGCGAGAGCCGCATTGATGCGGTGGCAGCGGAGTTCGGCTACCCGGTGCTTGCCAAGCTCCCCATCGACCCCGCGCTTGCCGCACTGGTTGACGCAGGCAAGATCGAGCAGGTAGAAGCGGACCCCATGACCGAGGCGGCAGCCACGGTTGTTGCAGCCTTGAACCAATAAAAGATGGGGCTGTCGCATTTCGCGCAGAACAAAACACACGAAACAATAAATAAAACGAAAACCGCTTTTTCTATCACGCAAATGGTAGAGGAAGCGGTTTTTTAGGTAGAAATTCTTGCGAATTTCAATTTTTATGTGTGTTTTTAGGCGCACTCTCGGCATTCGACGTACCTTTGTACGATTATCATGCCGAGATCACGCCTTCTGTATCTAAATGCGACAGCCCCAAAATATTTTGCACAAACACTTGCAATATAGCGCCGTTTCGTGTAAAATAATATATATTATTTTAATTTTGAAAGGAGAGCATGATGGAGCCAATGATATTGCCCGTGCGCCCGCACGGTAAGCTGATCTACATTGCCACCGATCGGTTTAAAAGCGAGCTGCTGTCGCTCTCCTTTTTTGTGCCGCTTGACAGCGCCACCGCACAGCAAAACGCCATGGTTACGGCACTGTCGCGCCGCGGCACCGTGACCTATCCCACCCAAGCCCTCTTGAACCGTCGGCTTGACGAGATGTATTCTACTGCTATTTCCACTGCCAATCGCCGCACGGGAGATATGCAAATGCTTTCCTTTACCGCAGATTTTCTCGGTGCAAGATACGTAAGGGGCGGCAGGGGGCTGCTTCCCGAGGTGGTGAGTGTGCTTGCCGAGCTTGTAAAAGCACCGCTTCTTGACAGTGAAGGAAATTATATCGCCGCCTTTGTAGAGGGCGAAAAGCAGGTGCTCACCGATGCCATTCGTGCCGCTATCAACAATCCGCGCGGCTATGCCCACGCCGAGTGCCGCAAGCTGCTTTGCGAGGGTGAGCCCTACGGCATTTCGTTGATCGGCGAGAAGGATACCGTTGCGGCACTCACACCCGCTGCGCTTGCCGCCCGTTACCGTGCGTTGCAGCGTGAAATTGCCCCTGTTTTTTGTTACGTGGGAAGCACACCCGCGGGTGAGGTTTTGGCGTTGCTTGAGGCTGCGTTTGGCTCGCTTGGCGGCAACGCCGCACCGTATGCTGCTACGGTGAAGGCTCACGTGGGCGAGGTGCGCCGCGGTGAGATGGAAATGCCACTGCAGCAGGGTAAGCTGTCGCTTGGGCTTCGCACCGATATTCGTGCCAGCGACCCTCTTGCCCCCGCACTGATGCTGGTGAATGAAATTTACGGCGGCTCACCCGCCTCCAAGCTCTTTATGAACGTCAGAGAAAAAATGAGCCTTTGCTATCACTGCAGCTCCGCCCTTGATCTTTATAAGGGCGTGCTGTTTGCCTCAAGCGGCATGAAGGTAGCAAATCGCGCCGTTGCCGAGGAGGCAATGCTTGCCGAATTTTCAGCCCTGCAAAAGGGAAATATCAGTAAAACCGAGCTTGTCGCCGCCAAAAACGCGCTTGAAAACACCTACCGTGCGGCATACGATAACCCCGCCGTGCTTTCTCGATTTTACGCAGGTCGCGTGGCTGCGGGCGTTTTGCAAACCGTTGACAGCTGGCGCGAGAAGCTTTTGCGCGTGACGCGCGGGGAGATCGTTGCTGCGGCAAACCGAATAAAGCTTGGTGCCGTCTTTTTCCTAAAGGGCACGGCAGAGGAAGGGGAGGCACAGGAATGATCAAACGGTTTGAAAGCGAGCTGCTTGGCGAGGGCTATATCCAAAAAACACACTCAAGCGGCTTGCGTATTTACGTATTTCCCAAAAAAATGACCTCAACTTATGCGCTTTTCGCCACCGATTTCGGTGCTGTGGATAATGCGCTGGATCCTGAGGGGCTGAAGCCATTGCCCGACGGTGTGGCGCATTTTCTTGAGCATAAGCTTTTTTCAAACGAGGACGGCAGCGATGCCTTTGAGCATTTTTCGGCGTTTGGTGCGGATGCCAATGCCTATACCTCACATACGCGCACGGTCTATCTCTTTTCCTGCACCGACCGCTTTGCCGAGTCGCTTGGCGAGCTGATCGATTTTGTTACGCACCCCTATTTTACCGAGGAGAGCGTGGCAAAGGAGCAGGGCATTATTGCCGAGGAGATCCGCATGTGCCGTGACAATCCCTACGATTGCTGCTATTACAATATGCTCGCGGGGCTTTACGAAAATCACCCTGTAAAAATCGATATTTGCGGTTCTGTTTCCTCAATTGCAAAAATCACCCCCGATATCCTATACCGTGCACATGAGGTGTATTATAAGCCTTCAAACATGGCACTGATCGTTTGCGGTGACGTAACACCCGACGAGGTGCTTGAGATCGCCGAGCGGCATTTACCGCAGCAAGGCGACCCTACCCCCCCGCCGCGCCGTACGACCCACGAGCCGCCCCACGCACACCGTGCAAAAACCGTTGCGGCGGGGCAGGTGGCAAAGCCCATTTTTTCAATCGGCGTAAAGGATACCGATATCCCCACCGACCCGTGGGCGCGCCTTAAAAAGGATGCCGCCATGGCAATACTCTCGGAAATGCTCTTTTCCGAATCGGGCGAGCTTTACAACAGCTTGTTTGACGAGGGGCTGATCTCCCCCGAGCTTTCGGCGGATTATGCGCTCACGCGCGATTTTGCATTTTTGCAGATCTCGGGCGAAGCGTACGAGCCCGAGCTTGTATTTGAAAAAATCAAGGCATATCTTGCCGAAAAGCAAAAAACGGGGCTGTTGCGTGAGGATTTTGAACGCTGCCGCCGTATTGAATATGCCGAGTATATCAAAAGCTTTGACAGCACCGAGGAGATCGCAAACACCCTGCTTTCCTTCGTGTTTGAGGGTGTCCCGCTTTTTTCCTACGCCGAGGTGCTTGAGAGCATTGAATTTTCCTACGTAGAGATGCTGTTAGATCGGATGTTCGTATCCGATCACTACACGCTCTCCGTGATCGTTCCGAAGAAGGAGGATGAAACGAATGAATAATACCACCGTTGTGTCGTTCCCGGGCATTGGCATTGAGGAAATGACGATCAACAAAATAGCCTTCGAGCTGCCGATCTTCGGCGGGCTTGAGGTGCGCTGGTACGGCATTTTGTTAACGCTTGGCATTATTGCGGGCTTTTGCTACGCACTTTATCGTGCCAAGTTTGAAGGGTTTACTGCCGATGACGTGATCGATTACGCCATCGTAACCGTGATACTTGCCATTATCGGCGCACGCACCTATTACGTGCTGACCACGCTTGACGAGGGACTGTATCACAGCTTTTACGACGTGATCGCCATTTGGGAGGGCGGTATTGCCATGTACGGCTCGATCATTGGCGGTGCTGCGGCGCTCTTGATCGTGAGCAAATTCAAAAAATTCAAAAAAGAGCGTGTGATCAAAATTTTTGATATGGTTGCCCCCGGCGTGATGCTGGGGCAGATCATTGGCAGATGGGGCAATTTCGTGAACGGTGAGGCGCACGGTGTTGAAACCTCCGAGGGCTTTTTCCTGCGTATGGGCTTACAATACGGCAGTAAAATGACCTATTATCACCCCACGTTTCTGTACGAAAGCCTGTGGAACCTCGTGGGCTTTATTCTGATCAATCTGTTTTATAAGAAAAAGAAATTTGACGGGCAGATCGTGCTGATGTACCTTGCGTGGTACGGCTTTGGCAGAATGCTTATCGAGGGTCTGCGTACCGATAGCCTTTACGTTGGGTCCTTTCGTATCTCGCAGGTGTTAGGCTTGCTTTGCTTCGTTCTTTGCACTGCCTTGATGGTCTATTTCTTGTGGCGCAAAAAGCGCGAGGCGCTGGATGACACCGCATATACCCCCGTATATGAAAAGAGCCGCGGCGTTTCCTGGCGCAGCAAGGAAAAGCTTGAGGCTGCAAGCGAGGCACAGGCTGATATTGACGCAATTATCGCAAACGCGCGGCAAAATGCCGCAAAAGAGAAGGAGAGTGAAAGCGATGGCAAGGCTGATTGACGGAAAGGCGATCGCCGCCGAGATTCGCCGTGAGATCGCGGCGGATACCGAGAAATTTAAAAAAGAGAACGGCTACGCCCCGGGGCTTGCGGTGGTAATTGTGGGCGAGGACCCTGCCTCGCAGGTCTACGTGCGCAATAAGCACCGCGCTTGTGAGGAGGTGGGCTTTTATTCAAAGGGCTACGAGCTGCCCGCCACTACCGATGAGGAAACGCTGTTAGCGCTCATTGATACCCTCAATCACGACGATAGCATTCACGGTATTTTGGTGCAGCTGCCCCTGCCGCGCCACCTTGATGAAGAAAAGATTTTGCTTGCCATTGATCCCCGTAAGGATGTGGATGCCTTTCACCCCTACAACGTCGGGCGTATCATGATCGGCAATTACGATTTTCTGCCCTGCACGCCCGCTGGCGTGATGGCACTGCTTGAGCGTAGCGGTGTTTTGATCGAAGGTAAGGAATGCGTTGTGGTGGGTCGCTCTAATATCGTAGGAAAGCCCCAAGCGCTCTTGCTGCTTGAAAAGAACGGGACGGTAACCGTTTGCCACAGCCGCACCAAAAATTTAAAGGACGTTTGCCGCCGTGCCGATATTTTGGTTGCCGCCATCGGTAAGCCCGAGTTTTTTGATGCCTCTTACGTAAAAGAGGGCGCAGTGGTCATTGACGTTGGCATGAACCGCCGCCCTGCCGACGGCAAGCTTTGCGGTGACGTGGATTTCAAATCGGTTGAGCCGATCGCCTCTGCCATTACCCCCGTTCCGGGCGGCGTTGGCCCCATGACCATTACCATGCTGATGAAAAACACCTTTACCGCCGCCAAAAAGCAGGGAGCAAGGGTGTAATGCAGGAGATCAAAATAGGTCGTTACCGCCATTTCAAGGGCATGGAATACGAGGTGCTTTGTATTGCAAAGCACTCCGAAACGCAGGAGGATATGGTGGTTTACCGCGCGCTTTACGGTGAGGGCACCGTTTGGGTGCGCTCGGCTGCCATGTTTTCGGAGGTTGTTTGCAGGGATGGCAAGGTGATGCCGCGTTTTATTTATATTGGAGATTAACGTTTTAAAAATTAAAAGGAGAATAATTAGACCGCGTGCTTGTATGGAACGAATTTGAGCACGAAAAAGGGAACGTTACCGTGCGGTATCCAAACGGCATCGCGGTCGTTGAAGATCATGGATTTTTTTGCAATGGAGCCCGAACGCTATCAGCGCTACATTCATGCCACCAATGCCTTTATCAAGGAAAACGGCATCACGCATGAGGGGGTGCTGCATAACGTCATTGAGGGCTTTCCCGTAATTTTTGATCGGCTTGCCACTTGCCAAGCACTTAAGGGTGAGGAGGTCGAGGCGGTTCTGCAGGCGTACTCCCGTGAGGATGCCGTGTTTTCGGTGCGCTTTGCCCGCATTTTTGAGCGTTGCATCGGCGATCCCGTTCTGCACTCCGATATGGAGTTTTGGCTCGGTGGTGTGCATACCTGGGCAAAGGCTGTAACCACCGTCCCCGAGGCTGCCTTCGAGCGCATTTGGCACGCAACCGAGGGGCTTGGCTACACGCCCGCCTGTCGGGCGTTTGACGAGATCATTCGCACAGAGCACGAAACACTCTCGGGTCTTGTAGATCGTTGCTACGACGCGCTTTATAAATAAGCGGTTTTGCTATGAAAAGCCCCCGCAAGGCATTGCCTTGCGGGGGTTTCTTATTTCTTCTTAAAGCATTTTTTCGATCTCACGCATGGCGAGGGCGGCAGCAACAGGATCTTCCACACCAAAAATAGCCGAGCCTGCTACCACTACGTCAACGCCTGCCCGCAGCACCTCTTCAAGGTTGCCCGTGCCAATGCCGCCGTCAGCCTCAACGGGGATCGCAAGCCCGCGGCGTGCCATTTCCGCCTTCAGTGTGCGTACCTTTTCAAGGCACTCGGGCATCAGCCTTTGTCCGCCAAACCCGGGGTGCACCGTCATGATCAGCACCATGTCGCAAAGCGGCAGCAGGGGATAGATCAACTCAACGGGGGTGTCGGGAGAGATTGAGATCGCGGGCTTTGCCCCCATCGCGCGAATGGCTTTTAGTACCTCGGCGGGGTTTTCGGTGCTTTCATAGTGAATGGTAATGCCATCGGCTCCCGCTTTTCTGAACACGTCAAGATAGCGTTCGGGACGATCTATCATCAGGTGCACGTCAAAAAAGAGCTTCGAGTGCGGACGCAGAGCCGCGATCACGCCGGGGCCAAAGGAAATATTGGGTACAAAATTGCCGTCCATAACGTCAAGGTGGAGCATATCAACGGCAGGCTCAACCTTGGCAACACATGCCCCAAGATCGGCAAAATCGGCGGCAAGCAGAGAAGGGGAAATTTTCATGAAAGTACCTCACTGAAATGAATTTTCGACATATTATGACAGTAGGGGGAGGCAAAGCCTCTCCCTTTTAAAAATTCGCAAGGGGGGCGGGGTGGAGGTGTAAATTGCGCGGGAGGTGTGCTTGTTGCGCCCCGCATACCTTGCTTGTCGCCCGTGCCATGGCACGGGCGGCGTTTTATTTTTTTGTGATCAGGCATACCGCATGGGCGGCAATGCCAAGCCGCTCGCCCGAAAAGCCAAGCCCCTCCTCGGTGGTGGCTTTTATGTTAACGGCATCCTGCTTGATGCCGAGTGCTGCGGCAATGTTTTCTCTCATTTGCGGAATGTGCGGTGCCAGCTTCGGTGCTTGCGCGATCACGGTGGCATCAATATTTGAAATTTCGTAGCCAAGAGCGCGCACGCGCGCGATGACCTCGGTGGCAAGCCGTAGGCTGTCTGCCCCCTTATATTTGGGGTCACTGTCGGGAAAAAGCTTGCCAATGTCGCCAAGTGCGGCGGCACCAAGCAGGGCATCCATCACGGCGTGCGTCAGCACGTCGGCATCGGAATGTCCAAGAAGCCCCGTTTCGTGCGGAATGTGCACGCCACCGAGTATCAGGTCGCGCCCCGCCACCAGGCGATGCACGTCATAGCCGTGTCCTATCCTCATTTTGCGCCCTCTCTTTCCCCTAAAATAAATTCCGCCATGCGAATGTCGCGCGGCTCTGTAATTTTTATATTTTCTTTGCCGCAATCCACAAGCTTTACGGGGTAGGGGAGCTTTTCCATTAGCTGATTGTCATCGGTGAGAAGCTCAATGCCCTTTACGCTTTCCAGTGCCGCGCGGTAGAGGTTGGCGGAAAAGATCTGCGGTGTGGTGGCAAGATATACGGTGTTGCGGTCAACGGTTTTGGCAATAAAGCCGCGTGCCGTGGCAATTTTCACCGTATCCGAAACGGTTTGTGCTGCGGTTGCCGCCTTGTAGCGGTAGGCAGCGCGGCAAACCCTTTCAATATCGGCAGGCGTGACAAGACAACGCGCCCCGTCGTGGATCGCCACAAATTTGGTGGCGTGGTGCACGTGTAAAAAGCCGTTTTTAACCGATTTTGCGCGTGTATCGCCGCCTGCCACCACTGCGGCAAGCTTGGTGATATGCCACGTATCGGCAAGGGCTGAAACCGCAGAAAGCTCCTCACCCCTTGCCACCACCACGATCTCGTCGATCTCCTTGGTATTTTCAAAGGCGACAAGCGTGCGCGCAAGCACGGGCATGCCCGCAACCTCCATAAACTGCTTGGAAATGCCGCCGCCCATACGCAAGGAGGCGCCTGCTGCCACGATAATGGCAGAGGTGCGGGGGTGCTTTTTGCCGCTTATGCGGCGTAAAGCGTCGGCGGTCTTGCCGAAAACCGACATTATTCGGTAAAGGTGCCGTTTTCAACGGCGGTGATCATATCTACGCGCGTTTTATGCTTGCCGCCCTCAAATTCGGCATCCACAAAGGCATCTACCAGATCAAGCGCAAGACCAATGCCCACCACGCGCGCACCGAAGCAGAGCATATTCGCATCGTTGTGCAGGCGCGTAAGGCGCGCACTGAAGGTGTCGGAGCAGCATGCGGCACGAATACCCTTGTGCTTGTTGGCAACAAGCGACATGCCAATGCCCGTGCCGCAAATAAGGATGCCCATTTCCGCCTCGCCCTGCTGAATTTTTGTAGAGGCGCGGTGCGCAAAAACGGGGTAGTTGCAGCTATCAGAGGTGTATGTGCCAACGTCGGCTACCTCAAAGCCGCGTGCAAGGAGGTGCTCGCGGACGGTGTTTTTCATATCAACGGCGGCGTGATCGCAGCCAATTACCAATTTTTTCATAAATCTTATCCTTTTGCTTGATTTTGTTGCTCGCGCGCAAGACGCTCGCGCTCGGCTTGGGGTAAACGAAGGTAGGTGGGGGTCAGCTCGCGATCGGTGGTGCGCACACCCTCACGGTATCGCTCAAGGGCACATGCGGCAACGCCTACGGCATTTTGCTCGGCGGCAAGCTGCGGCACGGGCAGGGAGGTGAGGTGCGCAAACGCCTTGGCAGCTACCTCAACGCCGTCACCCACCAGATAAAAGGGCTCACCGCGTGCGGCAAGCTCTGCCTCAAGGTCGGTGGCAGCAAGGGCGCGGTCGGGGCAAAGACGCGTGAGCCTTGTGCCCTCGGCGTAAAACAAGGCGTTATACACCTGCTCGCGCCGTGCGTTCATCACGGGGCAAATGAGGCCCTTGGCAGGCAGAAGATTTCTTGCCATTGCCTCAAGGGAGGAAACGCCGATCACGCACTTGCCCTTACCAAAGGCAAGCCCCTTGACGGTGGCAGCCCCGATACGCACGCCCGTAAAAGAGCCCGGGCCCTCGCTGCAGGCAAAAATATCAATATCATCGGGAGTGTAGCCCGTCACCTCAAAGAGTGCCTTTGCCATGGGCAAAAGCGTTTCGCTGTGTGTGTTGCCGTTTTTCAGGGTAAAGGCGGCAATGGGCGCGTCGTCACGGCAAAGCGCAACGCTGCCAACCACAGCGGTGCTGTCAAGTGCAAATATCAGCATGGGCTATCTCCTTTCTTCAATTTTGATCTCACGGCTGTCTGGGGCATTTGGGTCGTCCTTTACGATCTCCACGCGCAAATGATGCGCGGGGATGGCGTAGGGGATATTTTCGCTCCATTCCACAAGGCAGATGCCGTCACGCGCCAGATAATCCTCATACCCGATCGAGTAAAGATCATCCTCATCTGCAATGCGGTACATATCAAAGTGAAAAAGGCGCGTTTGCTTGCCGCGATACTCATTCACCAAGGCAAAGGTGGGAGATCGCACGAGTGCCTCGGGTGCCACCACCGTGGCAAAGCCGCGCACAAACGCCGTTTTCCCAACGCCCAGGTCGCCGTACAGTGCCACAAAGGGTGGCAAGCTGTTATCCTCAAGCATAGCCTTGGCAAGGCTTGCCCCCGCCGCCTCGGTTTCGGCGGCGGAGGTCGTTTTTAACGTAAGAGATACCATCAGAACAGACCGGAAATATGACCGTCGTTGTCAATGTCGATCGAGTAAGCGGTGGGCGTTTTGCCAAGCCCCGGCATGGTCATCACGGCACCCGTCAGCACCACGATAAAGCCAGCCCCCGCCGAGAGGCGAATTTCACGCACCGTGAGGGTGTGCCCCATGGGTCTGCCAAGCTTGCTTTGGTCGTCGGAGAGGGAATACTGCGTTTTTGCCATGCAAATGGGGAACTTGGCATATTTCTCGTCAATGGCAAGAATATCGGCAAGAGCCTTTTTCGCGCCCGCCTCAATCACCACGTCAGCGGCGCCGTAAAGCTCCTTGGCAACGGTTTCGATCTTCTCTGTGATAGAAAGCTCATCATCGTAAAGGAGCTTGAAGCTACTCGGTTTCTCGCAAGCGGCAATCACCTTTTCGGCAAGCTCAATGCCGCCGTCGCCGCCCTTCGCAAACACCTCGGAGAGTGCGAAATCAGCACCCTTGGCTTCGCAAATGGCGCGCAGCGTGTCAAGCTCGGCATCGGTATCGCTGTCAAAGCGGTTGATGGCAACCACCACGTTTACACCAAACTTGTGCAAATTATCAATATGTGCCTCAAGGTTCACGGTACCGCGCTTCAGTGCCTCTGTGTTTTCTGCCTTCAGGTCGGGCTTTTGTACGCCGCCGTTGTATTTGAGGGCGCGCACCGTGGCAACCAGCACCACTGCATCGGGCGCAAGACCTGCCATGCGGCATTTGATATTCATAAACTTTTCAGCACCGAGATCGGCGCCAAACCCTGCCTCGGTAATGGCATAATCACCAAGCTTGAGTGCAAGCTTGGTTGCGCGGATCGAGTTGCAGCCGTGTGCAATGTTGGCAAAGGGGCCGCCGTGAATAAGGGCGGGGGTATTTTCAAGGGTTTGCACAAGGTTCGGTTTAATGGCATCCTTCAGGAGCGCCGCCATCGCGCCGTTTACCTGCAGGTCGCGGCAGAATACGGGCTTGCCCTCGTAGGTGTAAGCCACAAGAATGTCACCCAAACGACGCTTGAGGTCGGCAAGATCCTCGGCAAGGCAGAGAATTGCCATAACCTCACTTGCCACCGTGATCATAAAATGATCCTCGCGCGGCACGCCGTTTACCTTGCCGCCAAGACCGACAAGGATGTTGCGCAGTGCGCGGTCATTCATATCCACCACGCGCGTAAACAGCACGCGACGGGGGTCGATACCAAGGGCGTTGCCCTGCTGAATGTGGTTGTCAAGAATGGCGCAAAGCAGATTGTTAGCGGAGGTGATGGCGTGGAAGTCACCCGTGAAGTGCAGGTTGATGTCCTCCATCGGCACTACCTGTGCATAGCCGCCGCCCGCAGCCCCACCCTTGATGCCGAATACAGGGCCAAGAGAGGGCTCACGCAGGGCGATAACAGCCTTCTTGCCAAGCTTTTTCATTGCCATGCCAAGACCTACCGTGGTGGTTGTTTTGCCCTCGCCTGCGGGCGTGGGGTTAATGGCGGTTACCAATATCAGCTTACCGTTTTTCCTATTCTTGGTACGGCTCAAAAATGCATCGTTGATCTTTGCCTTGTGCTTGCCGTAAAGCTCCAGCTCGTCATCACTCACGCCAAGCTCGGCGGCAATCTCGGCTATCGGGAGCAGCTTTGCTTCCTGTGCAATTTGAATGTCTGTTTTCATGTCATTTCTTCTCCTTGTCAGATTTGGGTCTGATCCGTTCTCTCGTGCCGTCGGGACGCTCGATCACGGTGTTATCCAGTGTGCCGCGCAGATGTGCGCGAAATTCCGCAAGGTACTCGTCGCGTAAAGCCCCACGCTCTGCCGCCTCGCTCTCGGTCAGCTCTCGCTCCTTCGCCAGAGCCGCCAGCTCGTTGATACGGTCGATCTTTGCTTTTTCCATATCAGCCACGCAGCGTGAGCCCCAGCCCCTTTTCGAGCAGGAACAGCACCTTTCTTGTAATCTTTTCGGCATCCTCCACCGTCATGGTGTGGTCCTCGGCGCGCAACGTCATGCGCAGGGATACCGATTTCTTGTTTTCGCCTACCTGCGGACCGCGGTAAATATCAAAGAGCTTTACGCCCTCGCACTGCTTGCCGCCCGCCTTTTCCATCACGGAAATAACAGAGCCTACCTCCAGTGCCTCCTCACAAACGAAGGAGAAATCACGGGTAATGGCAGGATACTTGGGCAGGGGAGCATAGTGCTTTTCGGCGGTGCGTGCGGCAAAGAGCGCATCAAAGTCGATCTCGGCAGCATACAACGGGATAGAAAGCCCGTAATTTTCAGCTACCTTGGGGTGGATCTGACCAAAGATGGCAAGCTGCTCACCCTTGGCATTCTTCAAAACGGCACAGCGACCGGGGTGGTAAGCAGGCACGCCCGATTCTGCCACGTAAGCTACGTTCTTGATGGCGGCAAGTGATACAAGGTTTTCAATCACGCCCTTCAGTACGTAGAAATCGGCATCGCCGTACATGCCGAGTGTCAGCATCTTGCCCTCGTAGGGGAGCTTGGTGCTGTCGGCATCGGGCAGGTAGATAGAGCCCATTTCAAACAGGCGCACGTTTTCGTTGTTAAAGTTTGCGTTGCGCGCCAGCACCTCCAGCATAGAGGGGAGGGCGGTTGTGCGCATCACGCCGGTATCCTCGCCAAGGGGATTTGAGATCACCACCGAGCGGCGAAGGGGAGAATCCTCGGCAAGGCGGATCTTATCGTAATATTTGGGAGAAATGAAGGAGAAGGTTTGGATCTCGTCAAGCCCCATGCCGTAAAGCGCGTTCTCAACGTCAATACCAAATTTCTGCTTTTCGGTTCTGCCACCCTCGGTGGTTTCGGCTACGATCTTGGTAGAAACGATCTTATCATAGCCGTGAATACGCATGATCTCCTCAGCCACGTCGTTCATGCAGGCAAGATCGGCACGGAAGGAGGGAACGGTGATCTTGTCGCCCTCCACGCGGCAGTCAAGCATTTCAAGAATATGCTTCATTTCCTCGGCAGAAATGTTGGTGCCAAGGAAGGCATTGTAGCGATCGGGTGCGAAGGGGAGAACCGTCAGCTCTCCTTTGCTCGGGTACACGTCGATCACGCCGTCTACCACGTCGCCTGCATCCAGCAGCTCTATCAGCTCGCAGGCACGCAAAAGACCTGCCATGCAGTTTTCGGGGTCAAGACCCTTTTCAAAGCGTGCCGAGGACTCGGTGCGCATGCCGTTTTTCTTGGCAGTAACGCGTACCGAGGCACCGTTAAAGCATGCCGACTCGAATACCACGGTTTTGGTGGTGTCAAGGATCTCGCTGTTTGCGCCACCCATGACGCCCGCCAGGGCACAAGCCTTTTTCCCGTCTGCGATCACAAGCATGGAGTCATCCAGCACGTGATCGATATCGTCAAGAGATTTAAAGCCCTCGCCGTTTGCGGCGCGGCGCACGCGGATAGCAGAGCCCTCAAGCTGGGTGTAGTCAAACGCGTGCATCGGCTGACCGTACTCAAGCATGACGTAGTTGGTAATATCTACAATATTGTTGATGGGGCGCACGCCTGCAGCGTAAAGACGCATACGCAGCCACAGGGGAGAGGGCTTGATGCGCACGTTCTTTACCACCTTTGCGGCATAGCGATAGCAAAGGTCGGGTGCTTCAATGCCAACGGTGAGGTAGTTTTCCACCTTGTCACCGTCACCGCAGCCCGAAACGGTTGGGGTGTGCAGCTTTAGCTCACGGTCAAAGGATGCCGCCGTTTCGCGTGCAAGACCGATAACAGACAGGCAATCGGGGCGGTTAGAGGTGATCTCAAACTCAACGGCGGTATCGTTCAGCATCAGTGCCTCACGGATATCCATGCCAAGCTTGTCCCCGTATTCCTCGTCAAGAATGAGAATGCCGTTTTCTTCCTTACCGGGGCACTCGTGCGTGCTGAGGTTCAGCTCACCCATAGAGCAAAGCATGCCGTTTGAGGGCACGCCGCGCAGCTTGCCTGCCTTGATCACCACGCCACCGGGCAGCTTTGCCACGGGGAGTGCTGCGGGCACGATTGCACCCTCAAACACGTTTTGCGCGCCGGTTACGATCTGCACGAGCTCGCCCGTGCCCACGTTCATCTGGCAGATCTGCAGGTGGTCGCTGTCGGGGTGGGGCTCAATCTTCTCAATTTTGGCAACCACCACGTTTTCAATCTCCGCGCCAAGCTCCTCATAGCCCTCAACCTTAGAGCCCGTGAGGGTCAGCTTGTCGCAGTAGTCCTTAATATTTACGTCTGCTACGTCAACAAAGTCGGCGAGCCATTTCATAGATAAATTCATTTTGCTATTCCTCCTTTAGAATTGCTTGAGGAAGCGCTCGTCGTTTTCGTAGAACAAGCGAATGTCATCAATGCCGTATCTCGTCATGGTTACGCGCTCAAGGCCCATACCAAAGGCAAAGCCGCTGTAAACCTCGGGGTCAATGCCGCAGTTTGAAAGCACGAAGGGGTGCACCATGCCGGCACCGAGAATTTCGATCCACCCCTCGCCCTTGCAATCGCGGCAGCCCTTGCCGCCGCAAACAAAGCAAGAAACGTCAACCCCGGCAGAGGGCTCGGTAAACGGGAAGTGGTGGGGGCGGAAGCGGATCTTGGTGCTCTCGCCAAACATCTTTTTGGCAAAGGTTTCAAGCGTGCCCTTCAGATCACTCATGGTAATGCCCTTATCCACCACCAAGCCCTCCATTTGATGAAAGAGAGGGGAGTGCGTGGCATCCAGTGCATCCGAGCGGTACACGCGACCGGGGGAAATGACGCGGATGGGGGGATTTTGCTTTTCCATTACGCGCACCTGCACGGGCGAGGTTTGGGAGCGAAGCAGAATGTTGTCGGTGATATAGAAGGTATCCTGCGTATCACGTGCGGGATGATTTTCGGGAATGTTCAGGGCCTTAAAGTTGTAGTAGTCGTATTCTACCTCGGGGCCCTCGGCAATCTCAAAGCCCATGCCGATAAAGATCTCCTCCATCTCGCGCTGTGCGCGGGTAAGGGGATGCTGATGCCCCATGCGGGCGGGGGTGCCGGGCATGGTTACGTCAAGCCTTTCGCGTACCAGCTGATCGTTTAGGGCCTGCTCCTTGGCGGCGGCAACCTTGGCAGCGAGTGCCGTTTCGATCTCGGCGCGCACCTCGTTTGCCAGCTGACCAATCACGGGGCGCTCCTCGGGGGTAAGGGCACCCATGCCGCGCAAAACGGCGGTCAGCTCACCCTTTTTGCCGAGGTAGCGCACGCGCAGTGCCTCGGTGTCGCAGTCGGGCGCTTGCAGCTCGGCAAGTGCCGCTTGTTTGATTTGTTGCAGTTTTTCTTTCATAGTCTTTCCTTTCCGAAATTGCAGGTGTCCGCTGAAAAAATAAAAGCCCCGTCCCAAAGATCAGGACGAGGCGAAATTTCGCTCGCGGTACCACCCGAATTGAAGGCGCAAAGCCAACACTTTACCGATCGATAACGGGATCTACCGTACCCGACTACAACGAAGAGCCGCACTCACCGGGTCCACTCCAAAGGGAAACGCCACACCTTCTCCCGTAAGCCGCTTACAGCCAAGGCGGCTCTCTCTGTGACGGGTGCCGAAGGGCGGCAACCTTTATCACCGTGTTTATTACATATAACATTATAACACATTTTTTGAAAAAATCAAGTATTAAATAAATATTTTGAAAAAATTAAGCTTCGGGGCTTTTGATCGCATCGCGGTAGGTTGCTTTGACGGCGGCTTCAAAAAAATCCTCCGCGTCAAAGCTTGAATTTCTTTCTTTGGCGCGCCTCTCACTCCAAGCATGAGCGGTCTTGGAGTGAGAATTGCTTTGCTCTGCATTGCTTTTCTGTTTCTTTTCTTTACTTTGCTTTACTTTGCTTTGGGGGGAAGTACCTACCGTAGGTGTTGTGGCCTCGTGTGCCTTGTTGCCTCCTATTTGTCCGTCGAGTCGGCGCTTGATGCAGGGCTCGATCATGCGTGCATAGCTTGCCGTGATTGTGTTGGAAAATAAGGGCAGAGGGGTATTTTCGCGTTGCCGTGCAACCAATGCCAAAAACAGCTTTTTCACCTCCTTGGCGGGGAGCTGCTCAATGGCGGGCAGCCAATCGTATAAAAATAAAAATCCGCTTTCCAAATTTGATTTTTTTGTCATTTTTTCTTTTTTTCCTCCTTGTTTTTGTGTGGTTCAGGTTCATTGTAGCAGATAAGCTCCCGTTTGTCGTTAACTCCTTGATAAAATTGGCGGAAAAGGAAAAAAAGCGCGCGCCGCGCCGAATCGTATGATCAAAAAAAGTGCGCTCTCAACCTTAAAAGATCGAGAGCGCACCTTGCGGCGTTTGCGGAGCGAAAACGGGATCAGATCGAATACAGCAGCATTCCGAGCCCTGCCGAGATGAGTATCATGAAAATGGGCGAGGGCTTTTTTCCTTTGAGCTTTTTGAGGTTGCCGCGTTGATGGCAATGGGGCGCGGTGTGGATTCCGCGATTGCTACCATATCAAGGAACTCATCCTTATCTATGTATTTTTTCTTCTCAACAAACTCGTTTTCAAGCAGAGCGGGCATGGCGTAGCAGCCGCCAAAGGTAAACAGCCCGATCTTGAGCATTGTGATCCCCAACGTAAACCTTCGCGACTCCATCACCCAGTACTCGGGTCTTCGTGCACAGCGCAACCCCGAGGGCCTCTTTATCGATATGTACGACGACCTCAAGGGCTACGTAAATATTTCCGGTGTTCGTTCTACCGGTCTTACCAACTCGGTAGCGGTTGCAAAATACGTAGCCGACCTTCTGATCGAGTCCGGTATGAAGGCAGAGCCCAAGACCGACTTTATCAAGACCCGCAAGGGTACCCCTCACTTCGTTGAGCTCTCCGCCGAGGAGAAGGCAGCACTGATCGCCAAGGATCCCCGCTACGGCAACGTGATCTGCCGCTGTGAGACCATTACCGAGGGTCAGATCTGTGACGCAATCCATCGCACCCTTGGTGCTACCACCGTTGACGGTGTGAAGCGTCGTGTACGTGCAGGCATGGGTCGTTGCCAGGGTGGCTTCTGCGGTCCCCGTGTAATCGAGATCATCGCCCCCGGGCTTGGCATTTCTCCCGATGAGGTTTGCAAAAACAACAAGGGATCCGAAATGCTCAAGGGCTTCGTAAGATAAGAAAGGAGATCACGAAAATGGCTGAAAAGATTTATGACGTAATCGTTGTCGGCGGCGGTCCTGCCGGCCTTGCAGCAGCAGTCGGCGCAAAGGAAGCCGGCGCAAAGGATGTATTGATTGTTGAACGTGACGTAAGCCTCGGCGGTATTTTGCAGCAGTGCATTCACCCCGGCTTTGGTCTTAAGCATTTTAACGAGGAGCTCTCCGGTCCCGAGTACGCATACCGCTTTATCGAAAAGGTAAAGGCTGCGGATAGCGAGGTCAAGCTCAACACCATGGTTCTTGAGGTTGGT
>JAZOLJ010000058.1:0-8455 GCA_045652845.1 Eubacteriales bacterium
CGCGCCGTTGAGGGCACGTCGGGCACTGAAATTTTCGAGCAGCTGCTCGATATTGGCAAAGAGGATGTGTTTATCGCCATCAGCTTTCCGCGCTACTCAAAGCGCACCGTGCGCGCCGTTGAGTTTGCGCACCGTGCGGGGGCTGACGTGGTGGCACTGACCGATAGTGTGACCTCGCCGCTTGCCAACGATTGCGATCAGCTTTTAACGGCACGCAGCGATATGGCATCCTTCGTGGATTCGCTTGTTGCGCCGCTTAGCATCATCAATGCCATGGTGGCAGCCGTTTCCATGCGCAAGCATGACGAGGTGACCGAACGCTTACACCGTCTTGAAACCATTTGGGACGAATACGACGTTTACGATAAAAATAACGGATGATGAGTGACGGTGCTGTAAATGTGATCGTGATCGGCGGCGGTGCTGCGGGTATGATGGCAGCGATCCACTCAGCGCGCCTTGGTGCCTCGGTTACGATATTTGAAAAAAACGACCGCTGCGGCAGAAAGCTGCGCATTACGGGTAAGGGCAGGTGCAACGTTACAAATCATTGCACGCGTGACGTGTTTTTTGCAAACATTACGGGAAATTCGCGTTTCCTGTTTTCCGCATGGGATCGCTTTTCCGCGGAGGATACCGAGGCGTTTTTTGAGGAGCTTCAGGTGCCCTTGAAGGTAGAGCGCGGCAATCGCGTGTTTCCCGTTTCCGATAAAGCCACCGACGTGGTGGATGCGCTGGTGCGTGAGTGCCGCCGCCTTGGCGTTTGTATCAAGCAGGCGCGCGTAGATGATCTGCTTCTTGAAAACGGGCGGATACG
The DNA here is from genome assembly GCA_045652845.1 of Eubacteriales bacterium. Taxonomy (GTDB): domain Bacteria; phylum Bacillota; class Clostridia; order Oscillospirales; family CAG-272; genus Firm-07. The sequence continues at coordinate 818 of JAZOLJ010000058.1, forward strand.
TGGCGTGAAAATCGGCAACGATACCGAAAGCTGCGACGCCGTGATCGTAGCAACGGGCGGTGCTTCCTATCCGCTCACGGGTTCAACGGGTGACGGCTATCGCTTTGCCTCGCGCACAGGGCACACCGTCGTGCCGCCCGCCCCCTCGCTTGTGCCGCTGGTGGAGGATGGCAGTTTTTGCGCTACGGTGCAGGGGCTTTCGCTGCGCAACGTGCGCTTGACCGTTCAGGATACCGTGCGGGGAAAAGCCGTGTTTGAGGATTTTGGCGAAATGCTCTTTACCCATTACGGGCTTTCGGGCCCGCTTGTGCTTTCCGCCTCGGCGCATTTGACCCAAATGCAGGCGGGACGGTATGAGATATTCATTGATCTAAAGCCCGCGCTTGACGAAAAAACGCTGGATGCGCGCCTGCTTGCGGATTTCCAAAAATATCAAAACCGTGATTTTGCAAACGCACTCGGTGACCTTCTGCCGCAAAAGCTGATCGCCCCCCTGGTGCAGCTTTCGGGTATTGACGCGCGCAAGAAGGTGAATGCTATCACCAAGGAGGAGCGCCGTGTGCTGCTGCAGCTTTTGAAAAAACTGCCCGTCAAGGTGCGCGGATTTCGCCCCATTGCCGAGGCAATCGTTACACGCGGCGGCGTAGCCCTTGGTGAGATCTCGCCAAAAACCATGGCATCCAAAAGGGTCAAGGGGCTTTATTTCGCGGGCGAGGTGCTCGATCTTGACGCTTATACGGGCGGCTTTAATTTGCAGATCGCGTTTTCTACCGCAGTTCTTGCGGGCGAGAGCGCGGCGTGCTCTATCGAATAAATAAAAGCAAGGAGAATTTCTATGTTTCAAATTGCCATTGATGGCCCCAGCGGGGCAGGGAAAAGCAGCATTGCAAAGGCGGTTGCTGCACGTCTTGGTATCGTTTACGTGGATACGGGTGCGCTGTACCGCACCGTTGGCTACTATGTAAGAGGGCGCGGCTATGCCCGCACCGATGTGGAGGGCATCGTTTCCTGCCTGCCTCATATCAATATCGAGGTGCGCTATGAAGACGGCGCACAGCACGTTTACCTCAACGGCGAGGATCTTGGCGACCGCATTCGCGAGCCCGAGATCTCTATGTACGCCTCGGCTGTTTCCGCCGTGCCCGCCGTGCGTGATTTCTTGCTCGACACGCAGCGCGATATTGCCGCCAAAAACAGCGTGATCATGGATGGACGTGACATTGGCACTGTGATACTCCCCAACGCCGACGTGAAGATCTTTATGACTGCCTCAAATGAAGCGCGTGCAATGCGCCGCACCAAGGAGCTTGAGGCAAAGGGTATGCCCGCCTGCTACGAGGACGTGCTGCGTGAAATGGTTGAGCGTGACAACAACGACCGCAACCGTGCAGTTGCCCCCGCCGTGGCTGCGCCCGATGCGATTTTGCTTGATAATTCCGATATGAGCATTGAGCAAAATATTGAGGCGGTGCTTGCCATTATCAAGGAAAAATGTGGGGTAACGGTATGAAAAGTGCATTTTATGCCATCATTCGTACCCTGCTCGTGATCCCTGCAAAGCTGCTCTTTCGTGTCAAGGTCGTCGGCAGGAAAAACGAGCCGAAAAGATCCGAGGGGGCGTATCTTGTTTGCGGCAATCATCAAACCGTGCTTGATGCCGTATTCCTTTGCATTGCACTCCGCCGTCAGCAACCGCATTTTATGGCAAAGGCAGAGCTGTTTCGCGTGCCTGTTCTCGGGCGGCTTGTCCGTTGGCTCGGTGCTTATCCCGTGTCGCGCGGCAAGGGCGATGTTGGTGCCATCAAGCGCACCATCAAGCTGCTTGAGGAGGGCAGAAGCGTAGGGATGTTTCCGCAGGGCACACGCTGCCCCGGCAAGGAGCCACGCGATTGCAAGGTGAAAAACGGTGCTGCTATGATCGCCTCGCACGCAAATGCACAAATTCTGCCCGTACACATCAAAATGAAAGGCTACACGTGGAAGCTTTTTCGCCGTGTCACCGTTGTGATCGGCGAGCCCATCCCCTTTGAACGCTTCGGCTATGATAGCGAAAGGGCGGGCGAGTACGCCCGCATCTCGGAGGAGATCTATGCCGAGATCTGCCACCTTGGCGATACGGTGAAGTGATGGAGGTTACCGTTGCCAAAAGCGCCGGCTTTTGCCCCGGTGTGCGCGCCGCCACCGATCGCCTTGCCACACGCATGGAAAACGCCCGCCACGGTGAGCGCATCTTCACCCTGGGGCATTTGATACATAACGAGGAATATAACCGCATGCTGGAGGCACGCGGCGTGACTGCCGTGTCGGCAGGTGAGCTTGCAGCTCTTGCGGCTACTGCTACTGCCGAGGCACCCGTCACGGTCTTTATCCGCGCGCACGGCATCAGCCGCGATGCGCGCGCAGAGCTTGAGGCACTTGCTGCCGCCCATGAGGGCTTTTCCTTTGTGGATTGCACCTGCCCGTTCGTGACCAAGATCCATCGCATTGCCGAGGATTTTACCAATCGAGGTGCTGATAAGTATATTTTTTTGTGCATCGGCAACGCCGCCCACCCCGAGGTGGAGGGCTTTATGAGCTGCTTTGTGGGAGAAAGCTACGTTTTCTCGGATTATGTAAGCTTCGAGCAAGCCGTGCTCGGTGATCTTGGCGCAAAATTTTTGTCAAAAGTGCCCGTAATGGTGGCACAAACGACCCAAAAATTAACAGAATGGAAAAAATGTCAAAAACTTTTAAAAAAGGTATCGACAAACGCGTTAATTTTTGATACAATATGTAATGTTACGGATTCCCGACAGACAGAGGCGGCGGCACTTGCCGCAGCATCGGACGGTATGATCGTGATTGGCGGCAAGGAAAGCTCGAACACCGCGAAGCTTTTCGATATCTGCCAAAAGCTTTGCCCCGATACGCTCCGTGTTACAGAAACGGCGCAGCTGCCCTTGGTGAGGACGTTTTCATTAACCCATCGCAAAGTGGGTATAGTTGCGGGTGCATCGACCCCGCAAGAGATCATTGAGGAGGTATATAAAACAATGACTGAAGCAGAAAACTTTGCAAAACTTCTTGAAGAAACTGAAGTCAAAAATTTACATACAGGAGCAATCGTTACGGGTACCGTTTCTCACGTGTCCGACACTGAGCTGCAGCTGGATCTCGGCGCAGGCGTAACCGGCTACATCAAGGCCGACCGCGTAAGCGATGATCCCGCAGTAAAGCTGACCGAGCAGTTTAAGGTGGGCGACACCGTTGAGGCAAAGGTCGTGCGTGTCAGCGACATCGAGGGCGTAGCCGAGCTCGATAAAAGACGCGTTGATTCAAGCAAGAACTGGGAGAAGGTCGTGGCTGCAAAGGATGCAGGCGAGATTTTCGAGGCACCTGTTGCCGACGTGGTAAAGGGCGGCGTGATCGTGTTTGTTCTTGGCAACCGCGTGTTCATTCCCGCATCTCAGACCGGTGTACCCAAGGATGGCGATCTTGCACCCCTGAAGGGCACCACTGTTAAGTTCAAGGTAATCGAGACCAAGGAGCAGGGCCACAAGGCGATCGGCTCCATCCGCGTTGTTCTCCGTGAGGAGCGCCGCGCACTGGAGGATGCATTCTGGGCAGACATTGAGGAGGGCAAGACCTACACCGGTGTTGTAAAGAGCATGACCTCCTACGGTGCATTCGTTGACCTTGGCGGCGTTGACGGCATGGTTCACACCAGCGAGCTTTCTTGGAAGCACATCAAGAGCCCCGCAGAGGTGGTTTCTGTTGGCGAGACCGTTACCGTATTCGTAAAGTCCTTCGACCGCGAGAAGAAGCGCATCTCTCTTGGCTACAAGACCGAGGATACCAACCCCTGGTTCATCTTCACCAACAAGTGCCAGGTGGGCGACGTTGTACCCGTTAAGATCGTTAGCATGATGCCCTTCGGTGCATTTGCAGAGATCATTGACGGCGTTGACGGCCTCATTCACATTTCTCAGATCGCTATGACCCGTATCGGCAAGCCCGCAGACGTGCTTGAGATCGGTCAGAGCGTTGACGCAAAGATCATTGAGATCGACAGCGAGAAGCAGAAGGTCAGCCTGTCTATCCGCGCACTTCTCGAGGAGGTTGCAGCCGCTGAGGCAGCAATGCCCGAGGAGGCAGTAGAGGAAGCTCCTATTGAGGAATAAATTTTCTTAACATCAATCCCCCGCGCATTTTTTATGAGTGCGCGGGGGATTTTTGGCGAAAAAGTTCGCAAAAAACGGGCAAATGCGTTGACAGTAATACTTTATATGTGCTATAATATATTAAAACGAGCGTATTGTATATAACGGTCGTTCAATCATCGACGGGAGGAAAGTGCGAAGCATGGAAATTGCCATTATTGCGGCAGATATGAAAAAAGAGCTGATGACGCAGTTTTGTATTGCATATTGCGGCATTCTCAGCAAGCATAATTTGTGCGCTACCAGTATTACCGCTAAGTACATTTCGGAAGCCACGGGTCTTACCATCGAAAAAATGCTGGCGGGTGAGCAGGGCGGCGAGCAACAGATCGCCACGCGCGTTGCATACAACGAGATCGATATCCTGCTGTATTTTAGAGATACCCGCCCCGAGGCGATCTACGACGATAAAGAAACGCAAGAGCTGCTGCTCGCTTGCGATCGATATAATATCCCCGTTGCCACCAACATTGCAACGGCAGAGGCACTGATCACCGCGCTTGATCGCGGCGACCTTGATTGGCGCAATTTCTTAAACCCCCGCAGCGAGTATAATCGCAGCAAGAAAAAATAACGTGTTTGGAACACGCCCCCGCATCCCCCGTGCACAGAGAGAGAGCGAGCTGCTGAAACGCTCTTCACGCGAATGCTTGGGTACCGCCCAAACGCCATTCAATATAAGCTTTGAGTGAAACGCTCGGGTGGAACCGTGTGATATGATCGCACCCCGACAAGGTTTTTTAACCTGTCGGGGTGCGTTTGCTTATAATATTGTAAATTTCTCAAAGGAGTAAAATATGTTTAAAGTAACCTTTCCCGAAAAAACAGTAGAATTTGAAGCACCGCTTTCGGTTTTTGATGCCGCCAAGGCAGCCGAGCTCGTGACGCGCGCTCATCTTGCCGCCGAGATCGACGGTAAAACCGTTGGCATGACCCATCTCCTCACGGGCGATTGTGAGGTGAAGCTCCTCACCTTTGCGGATGCCGCAGGCAAGCACGTGTTTGACCACACTGCAGCGCATATTCTCGCACAGGCGGTGAAGCGTCTGTATCCTGCAACCAAGCTCACCATCGGCCCTGCCGTTGAGAGTGGCTTCTATTACGATTTTGACAGCGAGATCTCCTTTACCCCCGAGGTGCTTGCGGCACTTGAGAGTGAGATGAAGAAGATCGTGAAGGAAAATCTGCTTATTGAACGCTTCGAGCTGCCCCGCGCCGAGGCACTTGCACTGATGGAGGAAAAGGGCGAGCCCTACAAGGTGCAGCTTATTGGCGACCTGCCCGAGGATGCGGTAATCAGCTTCTACCGTCAGGGCGAGTTTACCGATCTTTGTGCAGGCCCCCACCTCTTTTCCACTGCTGCCGTGAAGGCGGTCAAGCTCACACAGTGCACGGGTGCTTATTGGAAGGGCGACCAGAACAATAAAATGCTGCAGCGCGTTTATGGCGTGGCTTTCCCCACCAAGGATGAGCTGAAGGCGCATCTTGAGGCACTTGAGGAGGCACGCAAGCGCGACCACAATAAGATCGGCCGCGAGCTTGAATATTTCACCACCGTTGAGGAGATCGGTCAGGGTCTGCCCATTCTCCTGCCCAAGGGTGCGCGCGTCATTCAAACGCTGCAACGCTGGATCGAGGATGAGGAGCAAAAGCGCGGCTATCTGCTGACCAAGACCCCACTGATGGCAAAGCGCGAGCTTTATAAGATCTCGGGTCACTGGGATCATTATCTTGACGGCATGTTCGTGCTTGGCGACCCCAACGATTATACCAAGGAATGCTTTGCACTCCGCCCCATGACCTGCCCCTTCCAGTATCAGGTATTTCTTAACAAAAAGCGCTCCTACCGTGAGCTGCCGATGCGTCTTGGCGAAACCTCCACGCTCTTCCGCAACGACGAGAGTGGCGAGATGCACGGCCTCATTCGCGTGCGCCAGTTTACCATTTCCGAGGGTCACTTGGTGCTTCGCCCCGAGCAGCTGGAGGAAGAATTCCGCGGCTGTCTGGAGCTTGCAAAATACGTGCTGGATACCGTTGGCATGCTGGAGAATTGCTCGTTCCGCTTCTCGCAGTGGGATCCCGCCCGCGCAGGCATTAAGTACGAGGGCACGCCCGAGCAATGGGAGCACGCCCAGTCGGTAATGGGTGAGATCCTTGATAATCTTGGGCTGCAGTATGAGATCGGCATTGATGAGGCTGCCTTCTACGGCCCCAAGCTTGATATTCAGTATAAGAACGTATTTGGTAAAGAGGATACGATCGTTACCATTCAGATCGATATGCTGCTTGCCGAGAAATTTGGCATGGAATACGTTGATAGCGACGGACAGATGAAAACGCCCTATATCATTCACCGCACCTCGCTTGGCTGCTACGAGCGCACGCTCGCTTACCTCATTGAGCGTTTTGCTGGCGCGCTGCCCACTTGGATGGCACCCGAGCAGGTACGCATCCTGCCCATTGGTGACGAGCATATTGATTACGCCTATGACGTGAAAAATCAACTCGCTGCCCGCGGTGTGCGTGTTGAGGTTGACGACCGTAACGAAACCATTGGTAAAAAGATCCGCACCACGCAGCTTGAAAAGGTGCCCTATATGCTGGTGATCGGCGACAACGAGATGAACGCCAAGACCGTTGCCGTGCGCTCCCGCAAGGATGGCGATAAGGGTGCTATGCCCGTAGATGCCTTCCTCACCGAACTCCTTGTTGAAATTGAAGAAAAGAGAAGATAAAAACAAAAAATCCCCCCAAAAGGCAGGTTCTCATAAGGATATTAAGTAAATCTAAGAGAAAATGCCGATTGAGAGTGGCTAAACAAGAAAAATGCAACATGGACAAAGGTCTGTGTTGCATTTTTCTTTGTGCTTTCGCTCCTCAAAATTTGCGCCGCAATAAACAAAGAATAAGCCCGGCGAAAAAAGTCAGATTTATTTTTGGAAAAGTGCTGGACTTCCCCTCTCTTCTGTGGTATGTTGTTGTGCTAACAGGAGGTGCAACCTATGAAAAATATGATAAAAGAACTATGGCACGGAAACATAATACCGCAAGAGGATAGCCGAACAAATTCGCCGGAAATGAAGGAGCTCCTCGGATACATGGCACGGCATCACGAGGAACTCGAAAAAAGCTTCACCGCCGAGCAAAAAGAAACATTCGAAAAGTTTCACGATTGTTGGAGTGAGTATATGAGTCTCGCCGAAGCAGCCATATTCGAGTATGCCTTCAAGTTGGGAATGAATTTGGCGATAGAATCGCTAAACAATAATTGAACCGTCAGTACATTGTCAAACGGCGAATTGTTTGATATAATATTCGTACAGACGATTTGAACATATTCTGTTCAACGAAATAGAAGCACGGGAGTGCGCACGGGGCGTTGACAAAACAGCGCCCATGTGTTATAATTAAAGAAGCAGTCGAACTGCCTTTGATGTTG
>JAZOLJ010000059.1:0-3879 GCA_045652845.1 Eubacteriales bacterium
CATTCACCCCATCATGCCCTTTGGTGATTGGCAAGACCCCGAACCCGAAAAGCTTTGGAAGATGAATCTGGAGTTCTTCTCGCGCCTGTGCGAGGTTGCCAAGGCACACGGGCGCGTCATTTGCTTTGAAAACATGCCCATGACCGCGCTTTCCCTTTCCACGCCAGAGCAGATCCTGCGCTTTGTTAAGCAGATCAACTCGCCCAATATGCGCGTTTGCCTTGACACGGGACATTGCTCGGTGTTCGGGCTTTCCCCTGCCGATGCGGTGCGCATGATCGGCAAGGAATATTTGCGCGCACTGCACGTGCACGACAACGACGGACGCGCCGACAGACATATGCTGCCGGGCGAGCGTGTGATCGATTGGGAGGACTTTGCCCGCGCACTTGCCGTGATCGGCTGTGAGTGCCCCGTTTCGATCGAAACCAGCGTCAGCGGTAAGACCCCTGCCGATCAAAGGGATGCGGCAGAGAGAGAGCTTGCAGATATTGCAAAGAAGCTGGCAGGACAAATTTGACAGATATCCAAAGGATGCCGCATTTTGCGGCATCTTTTTTATAAAAAAATTTCTTAAAATTTTTCGCAAAAACCTATTGACAAGTGCAAACTGCCGTGATATAATAATGCGGCTGAGAGATACGGCCCGGTAGCTCAGTTGGTTAGAGCGCTAGCCTGTCACGCTAGAGGTCGTGGGTTCGAGCCCCATCCGGGTCGCCAATCTTCTTTCAGTTTCATATGCGGATTTAGCTCATTTGGTAGAGCGCCACCTTGCCAAGGTGGAGGTGGCGGGTTCGAGCCCCGTAATCCGCTCCAATAAAAAGGAAAACCGATGCTTATGCATCGGGTTTGCTTTTTATCGAATCGGCTTACGGGATTGCTCTCACCCGCTTCGAGGTGGCACGCGTCCTAACGGGTTTACTCAATGTGATATGCCTCCTCGACATTTGGCGCATCGCGCCAAATATGGGTTCAGAGCCCCGTAATCCGCTCCGCGGGTTGTTTTGTGGTTCAGAGCCCCGCCTAAGCCTATGAACTGATTGGAAGCAGCGCAGTGATTTACTCGTCTTGCTCCACATCAATCCCATAAAACTTCTTCAATTCGTCCTTCGCTTCGGCTCTGCCATTCTTGATCGCCTGCTTGAACCAATAAATCGCCTTGTCATCGTCCTTTTCAACGCCCTTGCCGTCCCGATAGAACAATGCCAACGAGTGCTGTGCAACCGCAACACCTTTTTCCGCTGCTTTGCTGTACCAGTAGAACGCCTGCTCATAGCTTTGCTCTATACCCTTACCGTATTCGTAGGCATCACCCAAATTGTTTTGCGCCGCCGCATATCCCTGCTCGGCAGCCATGCGTGTCCAGTACACAGCTTTTTCACAGTTTTCTTGCACACCGATGCCATGCGAATAGCAGTAACCAAGCCTTGACTGTGAGAAAGCGTTCCCCTGTTCGGCAGATTTTTCGTACCATACAACCGCCTGTTCAAGATCCTTCTCCACTCCCTTGCCTTGGTACAAGCAGCTTGCATACTCCTTCTGCGCGATCGCATTGCCATTTTCGGCCATTTTTTTGAACCTAAGGGCGGCTTGCGTATACCAATACACCGACTTTTCCTCGTCCTGTTCTACGTTTTTACCGTTCTTATAGCGATAGCCCAACGCGAGCTGAGAAAACGGGTCACCATTCTCGGCACCCTTTTGGTACCAAAATACAGCTTTCTCGTCATCCAACTCTACGCCCTGACCCATTCCATACATTGCGCCCAAATTGGTTTGGCACTTTGCAAGAAATTCCCTTGCGTTCGTATCCATCGCGTCCGGCTCGGCTGCCATCTCATGATTGACCGCCTTCTCATACCAGTAAATCGCCTTTTGATAGTCGATCGGAATACCCAGCCCTCTGCGATACGCCTCTGCCAGATTCCCACTGGCAAAGAAATCGCCTTGCTCGGCGGCCTTTTCATACCACAAAACAGCCTGTGCCAAATCCTTTTCCACACCTCTGCCAATCTCAAAGCAAATAGCCAAATCGTTCTGCGCTGACGCGTATCCCTGCTCTGCGGATCTCCTCCACAGATCGGCAGCCTTTTGCTCATCTTTGGAAACACCTTGCCCATAGGCATAGCAGTACGCCAGATTGCTTTGCGCTATGGCATGATTCTGTTCTGCGGCCTTTTCATACCACATAAATGCCTGTTCATAATCGGGCTCTGCACCTAAGCCGCGCCCAAAATACACTCCATACTCGTTTTGCGCCTCTGCATCTCCCCGCTCGGCTGCCGGTTTGAGATGCTGCTCAGCGGCTTTTTTGAACCACTCCCGTGATTTTTGCTCGTCTTTTTCCACGTATCTGCCTTGCCGATACAGTTCGCCCAATCTGTTCTGCGCGTACGCATAGCCGTTTTCAGCCGCCTTTGTCCATAACTCAACGGCTTTTTGCGCATTTTTCTCCACGCCGCGCCCTTGGAAATAACAATTTGCCAAATTGCTGAGCGCTATGACATGACCCTGCTTAGCTGCCTTGCCATACCAATACACAGCATCGCTGTCGCTTTGCGCCACGCCATACCCTATATCGCAGTAATATCCGTATGTGGTCTGTGCGGTAGAGTGTCCCTGCAGAGCGGCTTTTCTGTACCAATAAGCAGACTCCTTGGCGTTTTTCTTAACGCCAACCCCTTCGTAATAGCAACGACCCATCGCACGCTGCGCTTCCGCATGATCCTGCTCGGCAGCTAAACCAAACCAATATACGGCTTTCTCGCCGTTTTTCTCGACACCCGCACCGTCAAAATAGCAAAAGCCAAGGTTGGTTTGTGCGGTCGGATCTCCCTGCAAAGCAGACTTTTCATACCACTCTACAGCCTCCTCGGGTCTTTCCTCTGCGCCTGTCATTAAAAGAACAGCCAAGTTATTCTGCGCCCAATAATGTCCTTGCTGCGCAGCCTTACGATACCAATAAACCGCTTGGTGCTCGTCCTGCCCCATGCCATTGCCCGAGGCATACGATTCGGCAAGGCGCGCCTGCGCATCGCTGTGCCCCTGCTTTGCAGCAAGCTCCCAATACGTCACCGCCTTTTGCTTGTCCTTTGCAACGCCCCATCCAAACGCGTAGCAGTTACCTAAATTATACTGTGCGTATGCATCGCCTTGCGCTACCGCCTTTTGATACCAATATACTGCCTTTTGGTTGCTTTGTGCTACGGCAGTCCCGTTCAAATAATAGGTACCCAAAGCATTTTGCGCTTCGGCATACCCCTTGCCTGCCGCTTTGCTATAATACGTAAGAGCAATATAAACGTCCTGTCTGACACCTACACCCAAATCAAAATGACAGCCAAGCATATATTGTGCTTTGGCGTCACCCATGGCAGCGCGCAGCCGCAACAGATGAAATGCAACGTGTGCTTGGAAAATAAGCCATGCTTTTTTCATGTCGTCCTCCTTTAGATTGGGATATATGGACCTGCTCACCTATATAGACGCAAAAAGTGGGGAAAAAGTGCGAGGTTTTGAAAATTTTCTAAAATAATTTTAACATAAAGGCACGACTTTGTCAAGAAATGGGATAGAAAAGCCCGATGCTGGTGCATCGGGGAGATAATTTATGCAGGTGATGAATATTTATTGATGCGTCTTAATCCACACAGCCTCAAATCAGTCCAAAGGCTGAGGCGGGGCTCAGAACCCATGTTTGCGCCAATGCGAATATTTATCTTATACGTATCCGGCGCAAACCTTGCCTTGCGTCGCGTAAGCGACACAAGGCGGGGTGCGAGCCGAGATACGTTCCGACAATACAAATAACCCCGACGCTGCTGCGTCGGGGTTAATTGTATTGTTGGAGCGGATTACGGGGCGCGAACCCGCCACCTC
>JAZOLJ010000060.1:0-6962 GCA_045652845.1 Eubacteriales bacterium
CTTGGTGCTACCACCGTTGACGCTGTGAAGCGTCGTGTACGTGCAGGCATGGGTCGCTGCCAGGGTGGCTTCTGCGGTCCCCGTGTAATCGAGATCAACGCCCCCGAGCTTGGCATTTCTCCCGATGAGGTTTGCAAGAACGACAAGGGCTCCGAAATGCTTAAGGGCTTTGTAAGATAAGAAAGGAGAGCGCGAAAATGGCTGAAAAGATTTATGATGTAATCGTTGTCGGTGGTGGCCCTGCAGGTCTTGCTGCCGCAGTCGGCGCAAAGGAAGCCGGCGCAAAGGACGTTCTGATTGTTGAGCGTGACGTAAGCCTTGGCGGTATTCTGCAGCAGTGCATTCACCCCGGCTTCGGTCTGAAGCATTTTAACGAGGAGCTCTCCGGCCCCGAGTACGCTTACCGCTTTATCGAGAAGGTAAAGGCAAGCGACATCGAGGTGAAGCTTGATACCATGGTGCTTGAGGTTGGCGACCACGCAGTGGTTGGTATCAACCCCAAGGACGGTCTGTTTGTAGCAAAGGGCAAATCCATTGTTCTGGCAATGGGCTGCCGCGAGCGTACCCGCGGTGCTATTATGACCCCCGGTACTCGTCCTGCAGGTGTTTACACCGCAGGTGCCGCACAGCGTCTTGTTAACCGTCAGAACATGATGGTTGGTAAAAAGGTCGTGATCCTTGGCTCCGGTGATATCGGTATGATCATGGCACGCCGTATGACGCTTGAGGGTGCAAAGGTTTTGGCTGTTGCCGAGCTGATGGATTACACCGCAGGCCTTACCCGTAACCGCGTACAGTGCCTTGATGACTTCGGCATTCCGCTCCTTCTCTCTCACACCATTGTTGAGATCAAGGGCAACAAGCGTGTTGAAGGCGTTGTGATTGCCGAGGTTGACCCTGCAACCAAGCAGCCGATCAAGGGCACCGAGGTGCTTTACGAGTGCGGTACGCTCCTTCTTTCCTGCGGTCTGATCCCCGAGAACGAGCTGACCAAGGAGGCCGGCATTAAGATCAACCCCATCACCAACGGCCCCGAGGTGAACCAGTTCATGCAGACCAGCGACGAGTACGTGTTCGCTTGCGGTAACGTAGTACACGTAAACGACCTGGTTGATAACGTAACCGATGAGTCGCTCCGTGCAGGTCAGTACGCCGCACAGTACGCACTCGGTACGCTCCCGAAGGCTAAGGAGATCCCCTCCGTTACGGGCAACAACGTTCGCTACATCTGCCCCCAGAGAATTTGCCCCGATGCACCTGCAAAGCTCTTCTTCCGCGCTGCCGCTCCCAAGCTTGGCGTAACCATGAAGGCTTATGCCGATGACAAGGAGATCTTCTCCAAGAAGCTCATCAAGATCAATCCCGGTGAGATGGAGCACATTGAAGTGAAGCCCGAGGATATGCAGGGCGTTTCCGGCATCCGCATCGAAGTGGTTTAAGAAAGGAGTTTGCTGTTATGGTTAAGGATATTATTTGTATCACCTGCCCCCAGGGCTGTATCATTAAGGTAACCGGCGATCCTGCAAAGGGCGAAATCACCGGTTGCGAGGGCTTTAAGTGCAAGCGCGGCAAGGTTTATGCCGAAAACGAGTTCATTAAGCCCCTTCGTATTCTGACTTCCTCTGTTAAGACCTCCGGTGCTTCCGTACCGCTGGTAGCAGTCAGAACCTCTGCTCCGATCCCCAAGGATATGCAGATGGCCGCTATGGAAGAGGTAAAGAAGATCACCGTTTCGGGTAAGCTTGTTCCCGGTGACGTGATCGTTGAGAATTTCATGGGCACGGGTGCGAATCTCGTTGCTTCCGGTAGCCTTGAATAAATCAATAAGCAAAAAGGACTGACCTTGCGGTCAGTCCTTTTCCTGTTTTTGCCGATAAAAGTTTTATTTTTTCTCGCGTGCCGTTGAAAATACAGCTTTTTTGTGATATACTGTTTAAAAAGCGTATGGTGGCATTGTGCTGTTTTTTACCTTGCGGTGCTTGCCTTGACAGCTCGTTTACACTTTTTGGTAACTGAAGATGAAAACGCATAAATGCTAACCCAAACGCGCTGTGATATACATATTTTTCGCCGTATTCGCATTTGCCGGAACGACAGTAAGGAGGCTTGTATGATAACAAGCAGAAGAAAAAACTTAAACGTTGCAGCAATGGTAGAGCTTGCTCTGCTCACCGCCGCGGTGCTGATCCTGCAGCTTGCGGGCGTTGCCATTAAGCTGCCATTCCTCGCAACCCCCGTGAGCCTTGTTTTGGTGCCGATCGCACTGGGTGCGATGCTCCTCGGGCCTATGGCGGGTGCTTGGCTCGGGTTTGTGTTTGGCATGGTGGTGTTTGTGGTGTGCGGTGTAATGGCTACCGATCCGTTTACCGCAATGCTGTTTGCCGACAACCCTTTGCTTACCGCGCTTACGTGCTTGGTAAAATCTACGTTGGCGGGCTTTTTGGCTGGCGTGGTCTACAACGCCTTTGGCAAAAATAAGCCGCTGCTCGGCGCCTTTTTGGCGGCGGCTGTTACACCCATTGTGAATACGGGTGTGTTCATTTTTGGCTGTGTTACAATGATGGATACCGTTTCGGGTATTGCCGGGGGGCTTGGGCAAAGCTTTCTTTACTTTGTCATCATTGGCTGTGCGGGGCTGAACTTTATTTTTGAAATGCTTTTAAATCTTCTGCTTGCACCTGCGCTTTGCCGTGTAGTCAATATCGTGACAAAGCACAACGTAATTGCACGATGAAATAAGGGGGATGCGATGAAACGCCGTATGGGTGCTTTGACGCAGGAAAAGCCATGAAATACAAGGTGATCGGCTGGACCGATTATGAAAATGAGGATATTGAGGATGGCGATTGCTCGGATGCTGCCTATCACGCCATTATTGACGATGTAAGGGCGAGTGGATATTGCTTTTCGGGCTATGCACACCAAGAGCTTTCACTTGGCGTTCCCGTTTTGAACGACGGCAAAAAGCGTTGCTTTTCTCAACGGTCGTGGAGTGGCTTGATGGCAAGGGCGCACGGGAAAAACGCCCCGATGGACTACTCCTTGTATGCATTCTCACTGGGGCATGAAAAAATGCCCCCGACCCGCTTGTGGATCTGTGCCGAGGACGCTGCCGCGCAGGCGAGCCTCAACGAAGAAATTAAGAAAAAGGTAACGAGAAGTGTGTTTGAAAAAGCGGCGCGCGAGCTTTGTTTTTTAGATGAAGATCATCGCTTGCTTCGCTATCTTGACGTGGGGGACACGCTAACGCTTACATGTGAGAATGACAGTGCTTCATATTTGGTAAAGGATCTTGAGCGCGGTTGGGATTATAACGATGGCGTGGGGGAGATGCATCCCGTTTTCCTTGATGATATCCAAAGAATTTTGTACTGTGGCTCTTGTGAAGAAAAGGAAAGGGCGCAGAGCATTTATGCCACGGGAAGGCGTTTGCTTTCCGTGCGCCTTGAAAAGATAAGAGCATAAAACGTAATTTGTCAATCAAAAAAGGGAATACCTTTATAGTAGTATCAACCCGAAAGGATGCTTTGATTATGAGTATTGAAAAGCTGCATTTTGGCAATTTGCCCGATGGGCGCGCGGTTTCGCGTTATTTTTTGAAAAACGAAAACGGTATGTCGGTGGCGATCCTTGACTATGCAGGTGCCATTCAGCAGCTTCTCGTGCCCGACCGCCGCGGACATTTGGTGGACGTGGTGTGCGGCTTTGACAGCGCGCTTGATTATTATTACGGAAACGGGCATCAAGGGTCACTGATTGGGCGCTTTGGAAACCGCATCAAGGGTGGCAGATTTACGTTAGAGGGCAAGGAATACAAGCTTGCCACCAACAACGGAAGCAACCACATACACGGCGGCAACGTCGGCTTCTCGCGCCGTATATGGAGTGCAACGCCAAGCGACGGTGACGAGCCCTCCCTCTCCCTTTTTTACCGTTCTCCCGATGGTGAGGAGGGATATCCCGGAACGCTTGACGTAACGGTGACCTACACGCTGACAAGGGACAATGCGCTTTCCATTCGTTACGTTGCCAAAACGGATAAGACCACCATTTTGAATTTGACAAATCACGCGTATTTTAATCTTGGCGGCTTCGCCTCGGGGAGTGCTTTAGATCACGAGCTGTGGGTCGATGCGGATACGTATTTGCCTACCGATGAGGGTAAGATCCCCACGGGTGAGCTTCGCCCCGTTTTTGGCACGCCCTTTGATTTTTCCACCCCCAAGCCCGTGGGGCGCGATATTTTTGAGGACGATGCCGAGCTTCGCCGTGCGGGCGGCTATGATCATTGCTTCAATTTCGTGGGCGGGGAAACGCAGCAGCCCCTGCGCCGCGCCACGCTCTATTCCGAGAAAACAGGCATTGAGATGGATATGCTTACCACCCTGCCGTGTGTGCAGATCTATACTGCAAACGGCATGAAAAATCCAAGCTACCCCCTAAAGGGCGGCTGTGTGCAGACGCCACAAAATGCCATATGCCTTGAAACGCAAAAAATGCCCAACAGCATCAATCAAAAGGGATTTACCGACGTTATCTTAAGGCCGGGCGAGGTCTATGACCATACCACCGTATATGCCTTCTCGGGGCGAAAATGAAAACGAAGGGGCGGCGTGCTCAAAACAGAAATAATTTACATCACCCTCACATAAGGTTATGTGGGGGTGATCTTTATGAAAAGAAAAGTAAAACGCTTGATCGCGCTGGCTTTGGCGGTCTTGCTAACCGTTATTTCCGTTATTTGTGTTGGTGCCGAAGCACCGTTGCCGATAGCCGCCGAGGGGGGCGGTGATGGGGCTGGCGTGATGGAGCTGCCCTGCAAGGCGGCAATTTTGATGGATGCAAAAACGGGGCAGGTGCTTTTTGAGCAAAATGCCGACGAAGCGCTGCCGCCCGCCTCGGTTACCAAGGTGATGACCTTGCTTCTCGTGATGGAGGCGATAGATAGCGGCAAGCTTGCCTTGAGCGATTCGGTGAGTGTGAGTGCCAATGCGGCATCCATGGGCGGCTCGCAGGTCTATTTAAAAGAGGGCGAAACGATGAGCGTGGAGGAAATGCTTAAATGTGTGATCATAGCCTCGGCAAATGATTGTGCTGTGGCGCTTGCCGAGCACGTGGCGGGGAGCGAGGAGGCGTTTGTGGAGCGCATGAATGCACGCGCCGCAGAGCTTGGTATGGCTCATACCAATTTTGAAAACACCAACGGGCTTGACGATACTGCCGTCAATCACGTGACCTCGGCGCGTGATATTGCCATAATGTCAAGGGCACTGATCGCACATGAAAAAATTCTTGAATACAGCGGTATTTGGATGGATAGCATCAGAGATGGCAGCTTTGGGCTTACCAACACCAATCGCTTGGTGCGCTTCTACCGTGGCTGCACGGGACTTAAAACCGGCTCTACCGCACGTGCAAAATTCTGCATCAGTGCAACCGCAGAGCGTGATGGCTTGTCGCTGATCTGCGTTATTATGGCGGCGGATACCCGCGACGTGAGAAACAACACTGCCGCAAAGCTCCTTGACTATGGCTTTGCCACCTTCAGCACCTTTGAAGCAAAGGCGGGCACACAAACACTGCCCGTGCTTGGCGGGACTGCGCCGAGCTGTGGGGTGCAGTATCCCCCGTTTGCGGCAACGGTTGCAAAGGGTGCAGTGCCACGTGTTGAAGCCGTGGTAGAGCTACCCGAAGCTTTGCAAGCCCCCGTTTTGGCGGGGGATGAGGTTGGCAGAGTGGTGTATCGGCTCGATGGAAAAGAGATAGGGCAAGTGGCGATCACGGCAAGCGAGGGGGTAGAAAAGATTGGATTTGGCACACTTTTTTGGCGTGCCCTGTCGCAGTTTCTTCTGTTGTGATAAAAAAATGACCCAACGAATTTCCAAATGCGCAAAATTATTCACGTAACACCTTGCATTTTTAGCCGAGGTGTAGTAAAATAGAGAAAGATAGCTTTATATTTAATTGCCTTTATAAAAGGAGGTTCCAAAATGTCAATTCGTCTTGTAGATACTTACGTTTCTCCCTTTGTTCGTGATGCGGAGTATGCATCCGCGCAAGCGCAGGTTACCGCAGCGCATGAAATGCTGCATGCCAAAACAGGCCCCGGCAACACGTTTCTTGGCTGGATGGATCTGCCGCGCGATTACGATAAGGAGGAATATGCGCGCATTAAGGCTGCCGCTGCCAAAATTCAAAAAAGCTGTGACGTATTTATCGTTATCGGCATTGGCGGCTCTTATCTCGGTGCACGTGCCGTGGTGGAGTTTTTGAGATCTCCGCTTTACAACAATCTGAAAAAGGATACGCCCGATATTTATTATGCGGGCTGCAATATCAGCGCAAGCAACCTGCAGGAGCTGCTGTCTATTTGTGAGGGTCGCGACGTTTGCATCAACGTGATCTCCAAATCCGGCACCACCACCGAGCCCGCAGTCGCCTTCCGCGTATTCCGCGAGTGGCTTGAGAATAAATACGGCAAGGAGGGTGCACGTGAGCGCATTTTCGTTACGACCGACCGCGCCAAGGGCACGCTGAAGGGCTTTGCCGATCGGGTTGGCTATGAAACCTTTGTTGTGCCCGATGACGTTGGCGGCAGATTTTCCGTTCTTACCGCAGTGGGACTTTTGCCGATCACTGTTTCGGGTGTCGATACCGATGCGCTGATCGCGGGTGCTGACGCTGCCCGCGTGGCATTTGCCGACCCGGATATCACCAAAAACGATTGCTACAAGTATGCCGCACTCCGCAATATTCTGCTTCGCAAGGGTAAGACTACCGAGGTGCTTGTCGGCTACGAGCCCTTCATGCAGATGTTTAACGAGTGGTGGAAGCAGCTTTACGGCGAGAGTGACGCCAAGGATGGCAAGGGTCTTTTCCCGGCTTCGGTGATCTTCTGAATCGACCTGCATTCGCTCGGACAGTATATTCAAGACGGTATGCGCAACCTCTTTGAAACCGTT
>JAZOLJ010000061.1:0-7172 GCA_045652845.1 Eubacteriales bacterium
CCTGCCTCAAGGCCGACAGCACGCTGCCGCAGCGTCCGCCCATGATGTGCGCGGGCTGCCCGCACCGCGGTCTTTTCTACACCTTGGCGAAAAACAAGGTAACGGTGCTGGGCGACATTGGCTGCTACACGCTTGGTGCAGTACCGCCCCTTTCGGCAGTTGACAGCACCCTTTGCATGGGTGCTTCGGTTTCGGGCGTGCACGGCTTTAACCTCGCGCAGGGCGAGGCTGCTACGGGCAAAACGGTTGCCGTGATCGGCGACTCTACCTTTATGCACTCGGGCATGACGGGGCTTGTCAACATCGCCTACAATGCCTCTAATTCCACCGTTATTATTCTCGACAACTCAATCACCGGTATGACGGGGCATCAGCAAAACCCCACCACGGGCTACAACATCAAGGGTGATCCTGCCGCAAAGGTAGATCTTGAGGCACTTTGTCACGCACTCGGCATCAATCGCGTGCGCGTGGTAGATCCTTACGACCTTGCCGCTTGCGACACGGTGCTAAAGGAGGAGCTGGCAGCAGAAGAACCCTCTGTCATCATCTCCCGTCGCCCCTGCGTGCTTCTCAAATCGGTTAAGACCGCACCGCCCCTTGCGGTTGCACAGGATAAATGCAAAAAATGCAAGAAATGCGCCTCACTCGGCTGCCCCGCCATCAGTATTAAGGGCGGCAAGGCAACCATTGACGGGACGCTTTGCGTTGGCTGTGAGGTCTGCGTTGGGCTTTGCAAATTCGGCGCTATCGGCAAAGGAGGTGACCGCGCATGAAAACCACCAATATTATGATCGTGGGTGTGGGCGGTCAGGGCAGCCTGCTTGCCTCCAAGCTTCTTGGCACTTTACTGCTTGACGAGGGCTATGACGTAAAGGTTTCCGAGGTGCACGGCATGAGCCAGCGCGGCGCCAACGTGGTAACCTACGTCAATTTCGGCGAGCGCGTGTATTCCCCCATCATCACCGACGGCGAGGCGGATTTTATCCTCTCCTTTGAAAAGCTGGAGGGTGCGCGCTGGGCATCCTGCCTGAAGCAAGACGGCAGGCTGATCGTAAACACACAGCAGATCGACCCGATGCCCGTGCTGATCGGCGGGGCTGAATACCCCGAAAACGTACTTGACGAGCTGATCGCCAAGGGGGTGCAGGTGGATGCGCTGGATGCGCTCTCTATTGCCACCGCCGCGGGCAGCGCAAAGGCAGTAAACATTGTGCTGCTGGCACGACTTGCAAGGCTGCTTGATATCCCTTATGAAAAATGGCTTGCCGCCATTGAAAAGAACGTAAAGCCGCGCTTTGTTGACCTCAACAAGGCAGCGTTTGAGATGAGCTACAACAAATAAATTCGAGAATTACAGAAATGAAGGTACCTCGACAAATGGAAAAACGCTACTACCAAAAAGAAATTGAAACCATGCCAACAGAGGCGCTGCGCGCCCTGCAATCCGAAAAGCTGGTAAAGCAGGTAAAGCACGTGTGGGAAAGCTGCGCGCCTTATCGCCGTCTGATGGAGGAAAAGGGTGTAACCCCCGACGATATCAAGGGCATTGACGATCTTCACAAGCTCCCCTTCGTCACAAAGGCTACCCTGCGTGACACCTACCCCTACAGCATGCTTTCGGTGCCGCTTTCCGATTGCGTGCGCGTTCACTCGACCTCGGGTACCACGGGTAAGCGCGTGATCGCCTACTACACGCAAAAGGACGTTGATCTGTGGGAGGATTGCTGCGCGCGTGCCATTGTGGCAGCCGGCGGCAGCAAGGAGGATGTGGTGCAGGTATGCTACGGCTACGGCTTGTTTACAGGCGGTGCCGGTCTTCACGGCGGCTCGCACCGCGTAGGATCCCTCACGCTCCCCATGTCAAGCGGTAACACCGAGCGACAGATCCAGTTTATGATGGACCTCAAATCCACCATCCTTTGCTGCACCCCCTCTTACGCCGCATACATTGGCGAGGCCCTCAAGGAAATGGGCTACACCCCCTCGGATAATTCCCTCAAGGCAGGCATTTTCGGTGCCGAGCCCTGGACCGAGGAGATGCGCCGCGACATTGAAAAGACCCTTGGCATTAAGGCTTATGATATTTACGGTCTCACTGAAACCTCCGGCCCCGGCGTTGCATTTGAGTGCGAGGAGCAAAACGGCATGCACATCAACGAGGACCACTTCCTTGCCGAGATCATCGACCCCGAAACGGGCGAGGTTTTGCCCGAGGGCAGCCGCGGCGAGCTGGTATTCACCTCGCTTGACAAGGAGGCATTCCCCCTGCTTCGTTACCGCACACGCGATATCTGCGTGCTTTCGCGCAAGCCCTGCTCCTGCGGCCGTACGCACGTGCGTATGTCCAAGCCCATGGGCAGAAGCGATGATATGATGATCATTCGCGGTGTAAACGTATTCCCCAGCCAGATCGAAACCGTACTGTTAAGTGAGGGCTACGCCCCCAACTACCAGATCGTGGTAGATCGCACGAAAAACAATGACACGCTTGACGTTTACGTTGAGCTTTCTCCCGAGCAGTTTACCGATACCGTTAGCGGCATTACCGCACGCGAAAAAACGCTTTCGAGCGCAATTCGCACCATGATCGGCATTGGTGCCGTGGTGCATTTGGTTGCCCCCAAGACCATTGCTCGCAGCGAAGGAAAGGCTGTGCGCGTGGTTGACAAGCGCAGACTGCACGATTGATTGGAAAGGAGAATTTGCAAATGGCTATCAAGCAACTGACCGTA
Organism: Eubacteriales bacterium; assembly: GCA_045652845.1. Taxonomy (GTDB): domain Bacteria; phylum Bacillota; class Clostridia; order Oscillospirales; family CAG-272; genus Firm-07. The sequence goes on from JAZOLJ010000061.1 coordinate 2,736, forward strand.
TTTGTAGAAAACAAGCAAGGGGCATTGGTTGAGATTACCGATCTCTTTGCCTCCAACGGCATTGATATGCGTGCCCTTTCGATTGCCGACACGCAGGATTTCGGCATTCTGCGCGTGATCGTAAACGACACCGAGAGTGCCATCCGCATTCTCAGAAACGGTGGGCATCTGGTGCAGGCAACCGATGTGATTGCCGTAAAGATCTCCGATGCACCCGGCAAGCTCTCCGCCGCGCTCCACGCCCTTAACGTTTCGGGCATTAACGTAGAGTACCTTTACGCGTTTCTCGCACGCACCCAGCGCCACGCTTACGTGGTTCTGCGCGTTGCCGACAATGCCTCTGCCACCGCCATCCTTGAGGAGGCGGGCTTCCACATGGTAAGCGAAGAGGATATCAAAAAGCTTTGATCTATAAAGTAAGTGATCTGTGATCGGGAATAAATCAGTATCCTGATAGAAAAGGAAACGTTATGTGGGAATCATTTATTTTTGCCGCCAAGGCGGTAACACCCATCTTTATTTTGATGGTGATCGGCTATTTTTTAAAGCACATCGGCTTTGCTGGGCAGGACTTTGTAAAAACCGCAAACAAGCTGGTATTTCGCGTGTTTTTGCCCGCAAACCTGTTTTTAAACGTCTATCGCATTCAGGCGATCGGGGATATTGACCTCACCTACGTGGGCTATGCACTGGCGGTGGTCGTTGGCGTATTTTTGATCGCCATTCCCGCCGTGATCCTCTTAACACGCCACGGTGAGCGTCGCGGCCCTTGCCTGCAGGCAACCTTTCGCTCTAACTTTGCACTGGTGGGTCTGCCGCTTGCACAGTCGCTGTTTGGTGATGGCGGCTTGATCATTGCCAGCCTGCTTTCGGCGGCGGTGATCCCGTTTTACAACATCCTCGCGGTTATTTCCCTTTCGCTCTTTTCCGCTGACGGCAAGAAGCCGAGCCCCAAAAAGATTTTGCTTGATATTGCAAAAAATCCGCTGATCATCAGCATCGCGGCGGGGCTTGTGGCATTGCTGCTCCGCTCGCTTTTGGTAAGCAACGATATTTCGTGGCGACTGACCGACCTCTCGCCCATTTACACCGTTTTGCAGTACCTTTCCGGCGTGGCAACGCCCTTGGCTCTTTTGGTGCTTGGCATGCAGTTTGAGTTTTCTGCCGTCAAGGAGCTTCGCCGCGAGATCCTGTTTGGCACACTCGCGCGCTTGGTTGTAGTGCCGATGATCGGCATTGGTGTAGCGTTCCTTTTCCTGCGCGATACCTTTAACGGTGCGCATTTTGCCGCCTTTGTGGCACTGTTTGCCACACCTGTGGCGGTTTCCAGCGTACCGATGACGCAGGAAATGCGCGGCGATACGGCATTGGCGGGGCAATTTGTGGTATTTACCACGCTATTCTCTTCCCTGTCGATCTTTCTCACATCATTTCTGTTACGCCTTGCGGGCGTGCTGTAAACGCAAAAAAACGGGCGACCGAGTGTCGCCCGTTTTTTGTTATAAACACATGCTTCAAATGTAAGAGAGCATTTACTGCTCTCGGTAATACGCCACGGCAAGATCGACCACAAGCCCATAGGAGGCAGAGCCTGCCGCATTGCCGTGCACCTTCAAATAGGTGTCGTTGATGGCATCGGAAATATCCGCCGCCGCCGAATCGCGGAATTGCTCAAAAAACGCCGCATAGGCACGCAGCTCGCCGATAACGGCGGGCGAGAGCGTTTTTTGCACCTCCCCATATCCTTCACTGTCGGCATACCAAAGGGCGTTTGCCACGTACTCGTATAAATTGAGGTATGCGGTATAACGGATATAGGGGTCGGTTGCACTTGACGTGACGAGAAACGCCACAAAATTTGCCTCGTTTTCACGCGCTATGCCGCGTTGATGTGAAAGCTCGTGCGCAGCGGTAAACGGGATGGTGTAATCGGGAAAATAGACGTTGATATTTGCTTCACCCGTAAAATAAGTGTAAACACCCGTAATGTGTGTATAGGACATGGCGCGACTGGCAAGCACGGGCTTAACGCGGCTGTGAAACGATCTGATAAAGCCGTGCTCGGCAGATACTGCCTCAAAGGCGGCAAGCAAACGGTCGTTCATGGTGTTGATATCGTAGGGCATTTTAGAAAAACCGTCCTCACCAAAGCTGACCTGCTCGGCAGCCTCGTTTACCTTTGCGGCAAGCAAAAATGCGGTTGCCTTCAGCTCGGCGGAGGTGACAGGTGCGGCGGTCAGCCCCAATCGCTTGTCAAGCGGGTCGGTATGATAGCCCGTGCCAAAGGAAAAGACAAAGACTGAAAACAGAATGCTTAATACCGACACAACCGACAAGAGATAGCGCAGCATAGCACTCCACGTTTCACAGTGGCGACGCCATGCAAACACGGCAACCGCGGCAATGATGAGGGGCACGGAAAAGAGTATAAGCTCCGCGAGCGAAAAGGGCAGCCACGAGGTGAGAAATGCCGTAAAACGGCGCACCGCACCGCCAACGGAGCCGTTAAACCAGTTGGCAAAGGCGGGGCTGATGACAGCAACAAGATATAAAGCCAGTGAAAGCGCGGCAATGCCAAAGAAAACAATAGCATACGTGGGCAAAAAACGGCGTTTTTTAGTGTTTGCCTGCAAGATGCTCAAACACCTCCCTGCCAAAAATTTTTGTAAGTATTTCGCCCATATCGGGGGCAACGGGCGCGAAAGCATGCACCGTTTGCCCGTTTTCGGGCGCGGGGAACGCAAGCGTTGCCGCGTGCAGAGCGTGGCGCGCGAGCAACGGCGAGGGGGTGCCATACAGGTCGTCACCGAGAATGGGCGTGCCGAGGTGTGCCATGTGCACGCGCAGCTGATGGGTGCGCCCTGTTTCGGGCACAAGTCGCGCCAACGTGTAACCGTTTTTTTGGCAAAGCGGCGTAATATGCGTGATGGCGAGGTCGCCCTCACCGATGGCACAGGTCTCTCGAAAGATAATGCTCTCCTCACGGCGGCGAATGCCCGTTTTTAACACCGTTTCCCCCTCTATTGTGCCGCATACCAAGGCGAAATATGTTTTTTTGATCTCCCCCGCTGCCATAGCACGGGAAAGCGTTGCAGCTGCGTGCGCGTGGCGTGCCACCAGCACCGCGCCCGAGGTATTGCGGTCAAGGCGGTTCACAAAGCGCGGGCGAAAGTGCGGCGCGGTATCGCGATACTGCCAAACAAGGGCGTTGGCAAGCGTATCGTCAAAATGACCGTGCGAGGGATGGGTGGGCATGTAGGGCGGCTTGTTGACCACCAAAAAATCTGGGGCTTCAAGCACCGTTTCCACCTCACGGGCAAACGGCACAAGCTTTTCGTTTGCTGCCTCATCCTCAATGGCAAGGGTGAGCGTGTCGCCTGCCTTTAAGACCGCGCGCACCGTCACGCGTGTGCCTTCAAGCACAATGCCCCTGTCAAGCCGCTTGAGGCGCGCGGTCAGCGCGGCAGAAACGCCGTGCAATTTCAAAAAATCACGTACCGTTTTGCCACTTTCAGCTTCGTTTACAATAAATTGCACGGTGTTCTCCTTTCAAAATTTCAGCGCACGATGCGCGTGCTTGCCCACATCGCGATCGGGCGGTGTTACGCCTCGCTGTAGCGCGGAAGATCAACAAGGATGGGGGTGTGATGAAGGGCGGGTAAAATCCTTTCGGTGAGGTCGGCGGTGAAAATACGAAGGCTTGAGGTATTAACAAGCGGGTGGCACCCAAGGCTCTTTCCCACAAGCACCTCACGGTCAATCACCAGCTGCACAGCATTTTCGCGGTCGTGCAAAAGCCCCAAGACACTAGCCGAACCGGGGGCGGTGTGCAGCAGCTCCTCCATTTTTTCGGGCGAAGCGAAGGAGAGACGGGCAGTGCCAAGCTGCGCCGAAAGATCCTTGGTTTTAAAGGGCTTGTCACCCGGCATCATTAACAGATAGAATGCAGTGCCCTGCCGGTTGGTTAAAAAGAGATTTTTACAAATGGTGGTGCCGAGCGCCGCGTCAATCTCCTCACAAACCGCCATAGTCATGGCGGGGGCATGGTCAATGCGCGCATACGTGATGCCAAGCGTATCTAAAAAATCATAGGCTTCAAGCTCGCGCGCGGTGCGCGCCGCGCCGTCAGTGGGTCTTCCCTCATACAAGATCATAGTGCACTCCTCGTGAATTGATATACTATAATGGTATATGAAAACAGCTATTTTGTCAATGGTTTTTGTGTGAAGAATGTGGGGAGATATGCACATAACGCCAAACGCCGCCACGGCGGCTACACCTCACCACCTGCTCACGCAGGAGCCTCTCCTCAAGGAGAAGCCTAAAAATGCATACAAGGTAGCCGCAGGGGCGTTCAGTGAGCGCCCCCTTGATGTGGATGTGTGCATACACGGTGCGCGCAAAAAAAGAACTCTGCCGAGGCAGAGTTCTTTTTTG
>JAZOLJ010000062.1:0-16838 GCA_045652845.1 Eubacteriales bacterium
CTCGCCGCGCACGTCGGGGCGGTGACCCGCTTCCTCTACCAGTGCGGTCAGGAGCTCCTTTGGCAGCTCGGCAAAGCCCGCAGAAAGCGCGTTTGGCAGAGTTTTGCGCCGCTGCTCAAAGGCGGCGCGGATGGTGCGGAAAAATATCCTTTCGTCCTTGGGGACGTAGGGCTTTTCCTCGTGCAGCTTGATGCGCACCACCGCAGAATTTACCTTTGGGGGCGGCATAAAATGCCCCGCCGAAACGGTAAACAGCCGCTGTGCCGTGCCGTAATAATTCAGCACCGCCGTGATCGCGCCATACGCGCTGCTGCCCGCCTTTGCCACCAAGCGGTCGGCAACCTCGGATTGGATCATGATGGTGATATAACGGAAGGGAAGTCCGCTTTCAAGCAGCTTCATTAAAATCGGCGTGGTGATGTAGTAAGGGAGATTTGCGCAAACCGAAACCGAGCCGCGCGCAAAATAAGGGGCAAGAAGTGCTTTAAGATCCACCTTCATCACGTCCTCGTTGATCACGGTTACGTTTTCAAAATCGTTTAAGGTGTAGCCAAGCGCGGGGATCAGGCTCTTGTCGATCTCCAGTGCCACCACCTCGCGGTGCCGCAGGCAAAGCTCGCGCGTAAGTGTCCCGATGCCGGGGCCGATCTCAAGAATGGTGCCATCGGCTACGTCTGTGCAGCTGTCGGCAATATCCTCCACCACCATTTTGTTGGTGAGAAAATTTTGCCCAAATTCCTTGCGGAAATGAAGCCCAAACGCCGTCATAATATTTTTTACTGTTTTTTGATCGCAAAGATTCATAGTTACCTCGGTTTTGCGTATTGCGTTTTTGGGTCGTGCACGCACCGCACGGTGAAATATATAGTTAGTATATAATAAATTTTCAATTTTGTCAATGGCGCAAAGCGGGGCTTGCGTAAGCATCATCGTGCAAAAACAGCCTTAAATAAATGCTATCACGATCATAGCGATGACTGCCGCCCAGATCAAAAAGAACGGTATCGCGTAATACCATTTTTGTGGCTTGCCGTTTTGCCACATCCCCTCCGATTGCGATCGACATTCTTCAAACACCTGTTTTGGTATCAATTTTATTGTTAAAGCAATCAAGGCAGGCAGTATGATCAAATCGTCTAAATAGCCGAGAATAGGTATAAAATCCGGAATCAGATCAATGGGCGACAAGGCGTAAATGACGACGATCGCCGCAACGATTTTCGCATACCACGGTGTTTTTCTTTTCTTTAATGCAAGAAACACTGCGGGAACGTCGGTTTTTAATCTTTTTGCGCGTTCTCGTAACTTCATTTCTTTCCTCCGCAAATTTTTATAACTGTATAATACAGACCACCATAAAAGCCCCCTGCCAAGCGGCAGGGGGCTTTTATGGTGGAGACAGTTGGGATCGAACCAATGACCTCATGCATGTCAAGCATGCGCTCTAACCAGCTGAGCTATGCCTCCGTTTGTGACGCATGCTATTATATCACAAGCCCTAAAAAAAAGCAAGCCCTTTTGCAATAATTTTTTAAAATGCTAAAAAAGAACAGAGAAATTCAATTTTTGGTTGATAGGCAACGTGCTACTAAAGCCGTCCTTTGGAATTATGCATGATTTACAAGCTCGTTTTGTTATGCAAGCCGCAAAAGCTTTGCGGCGTTTTTGTAAAAAATTTGTTCCTGCTGCGTGGCGGTAAGCCCCGCTTCGTCAATAAAGGCGATCTCTTTTTTAGGGTTGCTCCACGGGGTGTCGGTGGCAAACAGCAGTCGCTCCGTGGGGTGCTCGTGCAGGATCCGTTGCAGCAGCTCGCGCTCCTGCGGGCGTTTTGCCGAGAGGGAGGTGTCGAGATACACCCCCGTGCCGCACAAGTGCTCTAACACCTCTGCAGCACGGCAATAGCCGCCCATATGTGCGGCGATCAGCGAGAGGTGCTTGTGCTTTTTGGCAACCGCTGCAAGCATTTCGGGTGTGGCGTGCACCAAATCGGGTGAGATGGGATCAAGCCCCGCGTGCACCACCACGAAAAAGCCGCGCTCCTCGGCAAGCGAGAAAATACGGTCAAAGCGCGGGTCGGTCACTTGAATGCCCACGTAATCGGGGTGCAGCTTAATGCCGCAAATGCCAGCCGCCCCAAGGCGGTCAAGCTCACTCTCCATTTGCTCGCTGTCGGGGTGAAGCGAGCCGAGGGGCGAGAAAAAGCCGTCGTTTGCCATGGAGATGGCAAAGCTGTTTACGTTCGTTTCCTGCCGTGCGTTGGTGGCAATGTTGCAGACTACGGCGCGGTCAATACCCGCCGCCGTCAAAAGCGCTTTGGTGCTTGCCGCCGTGCCGTCGGTGTGCGGATGGAGGGCGGCATCGGCGGAGCAGTTTTTTTCAAGCAAAGCCATTGCCCGCGGGGCAAGTGCATCGGGAAAGCAGTGTGTGTGAAAATCAATGCGCATGAGTAATCCTCACTTTCTGCCTATTATTTTAGCATGTTGTGGTTAAAATAGTAGTGTGCGCGGCTTCACTTTACAAAATATTAACAATTTTTGTTGCACAAACACTGTAAAAATTTTCTGTAATATGGTATAATTAAAACAACTTTTGTTTTTAAGTGTGATGGATAAACATCGACAAAAAATTCACAAATGGAGGACTCTATGAAAGAAAAGAACTCGGTGGCAAGAGCGCGCCTTACGGCGTTTTTTGATCCTGCTACCTTTGTAGAGCTTGGTGCCTTTATCTGCCGCTCGGGTGTAGAAAACGAAACCGAGGGTGTGGTATGCGGCTACGGTGCGGTACAGGGCAGATTGGTATTTGCCTTCGCGCAGGATGCTGATGCCATGCACGGCGCGATAGACGGTCGCCATGCCGAAAAAATTGCTGCTGTTTATGAAAAAGCAATGGCAGTCGGTGCGCCTGTTGTCGGCATGCTGGACAGTGCGGGCGCGTTGGTATTTGACGGTGCTGCGGCACTTTCTGGCTACGGCGTGCTGCTTGATACGGTGGCAAGCGCTGCGGGTGTGATCCCGCAAATTGCACTGGTGCACGGCACCTGCACGGGCACCATGGCGGCTGTTGCTGCACTTTTTGATTTTACCGTTGTGAGTGAGGGCGCAAGCCTTTACGTGAACGCGGGTGAGGGCAGTGCTGCCGCTGCATACGCGCAAGGCACAGCTGCGCTGCTCGCCGACGGCGAGCAGGATGCCTTTACCAAGATCAAGGCACTTCTTAACTACCTGCCTGATGATAATTGCTCTGCTGCCGAGAGCGCTCTTACGGGTGATGATCCCAACCGCGCTGTGGCATTGGGTGAGCGCACCACCGCCGCCGAGGCACTTGCAGCGGTTGCCGACAACGGCACGGCTTTCGAGCTTTACGGCGGCTACGGTGCCGAGGCAAAGGTTGGCTTTCTCACGCTCGGCAATCTGCCCGCGGCGTTTGCCGCCGTTGACGGTAAGCTGACTGCCGAGGGCGTTGCCAAGCTCACGCGTATGCTGCACTTTGCCGACGCCTACGGCATGCCGCTTGTCACGCTTCTCAACTGTGAGGGGCTTGCCCCCGCAGCCGATCTGCAGATGGCAGGCGCGCTTGCCCGTCTTGCACGTGCACAAAGTGAGTGCGACACCGCCCGCGTAACCGCGATCGTTGGTGCTGCCGTTGGCGCAGGCTTTATTTTCGGTGGCGGCAAGGCACTTGGCGCAGATATGGTGCTGGCACTGCCCGCGGCTGAAATATCGGCACTCACCGCCTCCACCGCCGTGGCATTTCTTGAAAACGACCGCATTACCCCCACGCTTGACCGCGCTGCGCTTGAGCGCGAATGGCGTGAGAAAAACGCTACTGCCCTGCAGGCGGCAAGCGTTGGTGCGGTAGATGATATCATTGCCCCCGCTGAGCTGCGCGCGCGCTTGATTGCCGCGCTTTATATGCTGGAGGGCAAAAACGGACGCGCACCGCGCTTTGTGTGAGGTGGCGTATGAACGAAGTAATGCTTACCGCCATGAGCATGGGTGACCGTGTGGCATATGCGGGGCGCATGACCCTGATCGGTATGCTGACGGTATTTTCGGCTCTTGCCATCCTTTGGGGGGCACTCGCGCTCTTTCGCATCGTGCTGCAGCGCAAGAGTGGGGAAAAGGTAACCGAAGCGTCCCCCAAGGCTGCTTCCGTTGCCCCCGCTGCTCCTGTTTCCCCCGTGTCGCCTGCACCTACAACAAACGATAGCGAGATCGTTGCTGCCATCACCGCAGCAATTTCGGTAATGCTTGCCGAGGAGAACGGTGGCACCGTGCAGGGCTTCCGTGTCGTTTCCTTCCGCCGTATGCGCGGCAATGCCAAATAAAGAAAGGTCAAGGTAAATAATAATGAGAAGATTTCAAGTAACCGTAAACGGTACACAATATGACGTTATGATCGAGGAGGTTGGCGCTGCTGTGGCAGCAGCACCCGTTGCTCCCGTTGCCCCTGCCGCACCCGTAGCTCCCGCAGCACCCGTTGCAGCTCCCGCACCCGCGGCAGCTCCTGCACCCGCAGCAGCTCCTGCACCCGCAGCAGCCCCTGCAGGCGGCGAGCCTGTAAAGGCACCGATGCCCGGTACCGTTACCCGTGTAAACGTTAAGGCGGGCGACAGCGTAAAGGCAGGCGACGTGCTGGTCGTTCTTGAGGCAATGAAGATGGAAAACGACATTGTTTCTCCCCGTGACGGCGTGGTTGCCGCCGTGGTAGCGGCGCAGGGTGCGACCGTTGCCACCGACGAGGTGCTGGTAACGCTGCAATAAGAGCGGAGACGTAAATTATGCTTGATAGTATTTTAAATTTTTTAAAGAGCACGGGTATATACCTCCTCTTTGCGAACAACCCCGATTGGTGGGGGACTGCGGTCATGTTCGGCATTGCGGTGCTGCTTGTGTATTTGGCGGTTGCACGCGGCTATGAGCCGCTTCTGCTGCTGCCCATTGCCATCGGCATGCTGCTGACCAACCTGCCCGGGGCTGAGCTCTTTCACTCCGAGTTCTTTATGGTGGCAGGGGATATTGATTACGGGCACGTGCTGCACGAGGGCGGTCTTATCGACCTTTTGTACCTCGGCGTAAAGCTTGGCATTTATCCTTGCCTGATCTTTATCGGCATTGGTGCCATGACCGATTTCTCGCCCCTGATTGCCAACCCCAAAACGCTCCTGATTGGCGCGGGCGCACAGCTTGGCGTGTTTGTAGCGTTCTCCTTCGCCCTCATTTCGGGTGTGTTTAGCCCTCAGGAGGCGGCAGCAATCGGTATTATCGGCGGCGCGGATGGCCCCACCGCTATCCTTGTTACAAAGGCACTCGCACCGCATCTGCTGGGCGCCATTGCCATTGCGGCGTATAGTTACATGGCGCTGATCCCGATGATCCAGCCGCCCTTTATGCGCCTCTTGACCACCGAAAAGGAGCGCGCCATTCGCATGACCACGCTCCGCCCCGTTTCCCGCGTGGAAAAAATCTGCTTTCCCATCATCGTTACCTTTGTTGTGTGGCTGATCGTGCCCGATGCCGTAACGCTGATCGGTTGCCTGATGTTCGGCAACCTCTTAAACGTCAGCGGCGTGACCGATCGTCTCTCAAAAACTGCCCAAAACGAGCTTATTAACATCGTTACGATCTTCCTTGGCATCAGCGTAGGCGCTACCGCCACTGCCGAGAATTTCTTGAAGCTTGAAACGCTGCTCATCATCGGCTGCGGTCTTGCTGCCTTTGTGGTATCTACCTGCGGCGGTCTTCTTACCGCCAAGCTGATGTGCTTCATCACGGGTGGTAAGATCAACCCCCTCATCGGCTCTGCCGGCGTTTCTGCCGTACCGATGGCGGCGCGCGTTTCGCAAAAGGTAGGGCAGGAAACAGACCCCAACAATTACCTTTTGATGCATGCCATGGGCCCGAACGTTGCGGGTGTCATTGGCTCTGCCATTGCCGCAGGCGTATTCCTTTCTTGGGCGTTTTGATTTGCATAGGCAAGAGTGATATCTGAACCTGCCTTAAAGCCTTGCTTTTTGGATCTTTTCGCACTTGTTGCTCTTGCCTACCCTTTCGGCTTTTGCCCGAAACAACCTTAATTTTGGAGATATATTATGTCAAAAGTTAAAATTACAGAAACCATCATTCGCGATGCGCACCAATCCCTTATCGCCACCCGTATGACGACCGAGGAAATGCTGCCCGCGCTTGAAAAAATGGATAAGATCGGCTATCACTCTATCGAGGCGTGGGGCGGTGCTACCTTTGACAGCTGCCTGCGCTTTCTCGGCGAGGATCCGTGGGAGCGACTGCGCATCATCCGTGACAAGGTGAAAAACACCAAGCTTCAGATGCTGTTTCGCGGTCAAAACATCCTTGGCTACCGCCATTATTCCGATGACGTGGTAGCGTACTTTGTGCAAAAATCCATTGCAAACGGCATTGATATTTTGCGCATTTTTGATGCGCTCAACGACCCGCGCAATCTGAAGACCGCCATTGATGCCACACGCCGCGAGGGTGGCCACGTGCAGGCGGCGTTCTCTTACACCACCGGCCCCGGCTACACGCTTGACTACTATGCCAAGTACGCGAAGCAATTGGAGGAAATGGGCGCTGATTCCATTTGTATCAAGGATATGGCAGGCTTGCTTAAGCCCTATGATGCTTACGATCTCGTAAAAGCCATCAAGGGCGCGGTAAAGCTGCCTGTACAGCTCCATACCCATTACACCGCAGGTCTTGCTTCCATGACGCTGCTTAAGGCAGTAGAGGCAGGTGTTGACGTGATCGATACCGCACTTTCTCCCCTTGCTATGGGTACCTCTCAGCCCCCCACAGAAACGTTGGTTGCCGCCCTTGCAGGCACCGAATATGATACGGGCATTGACCTCGCCGCGCTTGATGAGATCACCCGTCATTTTGCCACCCTGCGCGAAAAATATCTTAAGAGTGGACAGATGGACGTGAAGGCGTTGAAGGTAGACGTGAACGCGCTCCTTTATCAGGTGCCCGGTGGCATGCTTTCAAACCTTATGCGTCAGCTTGCTGATGCAGGAAAGTCCGAGCTGCTCGGTGAAGTGCTTGCCGAGGTGCCGCGCGTGCGCGCCGACGTTGGCTATCCGCCCCTTGTTACCCCTTCCTCGCAGATCGTGGGCACGCAGGCGGTGTTTAACGTCATTGGTGGCGAACGCTATAAGATGGTAACCAAGGAGTTTAAGGGCGTGGTACGCGGCGAGTACGGCAAAACGCCGATGCCCATCGATCCCGCCATTACCAAAAAGATCATTGGTGACGAGCAGCCCATTACCTGCCGCCCTGCCGATCAGCTTGCCCCCGAGCTTGATAGCCTGCGCGAGAAGATCGCAGGCTATATGGAGCAGGAGGAGGACGTGCTGACCTATGCGCTTTTTGAGCAGGTGGCACTCAAGTTCTTTGAGGCGCGCAAAAAGAAAAAATACGGCGTAGACGCGAATGCAGACCAAGCACTTGGCGTGCATAGCGTGTAATATCCCCCAAAACGGTATAAAAATTAGCCCCGCGTGCGGCTCTCTTGAGCCACACGCGGGGCTTTTCGTTTGTCAGGTAGGGGGCAAGCATACGCGCTTCGCGCGGCACGTTATTTCGGCTCGGGCAATGCCTCGCCGAAGGGGAGAGAATAAATAAGCGTTTTATCGGGCTCCTTACCGCAGATCGCGGCAAGGGCTTTTTTGTAATAGGAAAGCTGATTGCCATGACGCCCAAAGAGAAATGCGGCGGCGCGGTCGGCGTTTTTCAGTGCATCGCCCGGCAAACGGTCGGTTTTGTAATCGCAAAGCACCAAATTGCCCTCGTTGTCGGTGAAAAAGAGGTCGATCACGCCCTGTACCAGCAGCTTTTCTCCCTGCAGCTGTGCCTTCAGCTCGGCGTTTTGCGTAAAATCCGAGGCGGGCAAAAAGAGGTTAAAGCGCGTTTCGCGGTGGATCTCACGCGCGTTTTTGAGTGCCTTGTAGAAATCGCTCTCAAAAAAGCGACGAAGCTCCGATATGCGCACCAGCAGGCGTGCCTCGGGCGGGAGAAAACGGGCACCAATCAAGCGTTCAAGCTCGTTTTCAAGCCCCGTTTCGGCAGATTTTAGGTCACAGAACTGCAAAAATTCGTGTGTTGCCGTGCCGCGTGCCGCAGCGTCGGGCACGATGTCTGTGTGTTCCTCGCCGAATTGCGGTGCTACGGTAAAGGTGTGAAGCAGACGCTCGGCATCGGGGGAGAGAAGCTCTGCTTCGCTTGCGGCGTCGTTGTCGTACACGTCAAGCACCACGGGCGAAAGACGGGAGACCGAAAGCTTTGCGGGCAGAGAAGAGAGGTGTGCGGCGGCATAGGTAAAGTCAAAGCGTGCCGCAAATTTCTCGGTCAGCGCGCGTATTTCCTCGGCTTTTTCGGCGTTTTTCGATACCGTTTCGGGCTCTTGTTCAATTCTTGCCCTCGTGGTATCCTCAAGGAGATCGGCGGGGCGCACCAAGCGCATTTCGTAAAAATCGCGTTGTGCCTCGGGCACGTGCTCCAGTGCCGTGAGGATCCATTCAATATAGGAGTTGCCCGATAGCTCGAAGCATGAGGTCAGCGGGCAGGTGGCAAGTGCCACGTGTGCTTCTACGTTTTTCATGCCGTAGCGCGGCTTTGCCGTGATATATAGGCGTTCGCGCGCACGCGTCATAGCAACGTACAAAACGCGCATCTCCTCCTCAAGTGAGAGCTGCTTTAAGCGTTCCTTGATCGCTTCTCTTGCAAAGGTGTTGGCACGGGAAAACGCGCCAACGTTCGGCAAGCGCGTGCCGCAGCCAAGCTTGCCGTCGATCAGCAGCTGATCCTTTTGGTCATCCGCGTTAAAAAGCTTGCCCGTGGTTGCCACAAAGCAAACGGGAAATTCAAGCCCCTTTGAGTGGTGCACGGTGATCAGCGAAACGGCATCGCGCGGCCCCTCGGGCATCGGCATTTCGGTGCCGTTTCCCATAATGTCCTCCACGTAACGCACAAAGCGGTAAAGCCCCTTAAAGCCACCCGCCTCAAAGCAGCGTGCGTACTCATAAAGGCGCAGTAGGTTTTGCCGCTTGCCGTGATCGCCAAAATCCTCACCCGCACCACCTCCCGCAAAGGAGAGCACTGCCGTGTCGCGGTAAAGGTAGCGCAAAAGCTTATCCACGGGCAACAGCTCCGCCTCGGTGCGATATGCCTCTATGCGCGCGAGAAATGCCCCCACGCGGTGGCGCAGCGCTCCGTCTGCAAGGGTCTTGCTTGCCGCCTTTGCCGCCTCAAAGAGTGAAAAGGAGGTGTCTGCTGCTTGGCGGATCTTAACCAGCTCCTCCAGCGTGAAGCCAAAGAAGGGCGAGCGCATGACGGCGGCAAGATAAACGTCGCGAAACGGGTTGTCTATCGCCGCCAGCAGGGAATACATGCAAAGCACCTCGGGATTTTCAAAAAAGTTCTCGCGCGAGGTGTCGTTTACGGGAATGCCTTCAGCCCTCAAAAGCCTTGAGAGCGGTGCTGCAAACGCCGCGCCGCGCGCAAGGACTGCAACGTCACCCGGGGTAATGCGCGTGCCGTCTGCCTTTTTTTCACTTGCAAGCAGTCGCTTGATCTCGCGCACGATCATTTTTGCCTCGGCATCGTCGATCACGCACTCGGTGCTCTCTACCTCCTCGCCCCCGTCGTCGCTGTCATCATAGATCATCACCGTGCATTTGGGGGCAGCCTCGGGGGTGGCGGGTGGCTGCTTGCTGAACACCAGATCGTCATCCTTACGGTAGCCGATGCTTTCTGCCGTGCGGGAGAACAAATACCCTGAAACGGCATTCGAAAACCGTATCACGTTTTCGTCGCAGCGGAAGCAGCTTGACATAAATACCGTGGCGGCACTGTCCTTGTCCGTTGCCCCATCAAGATCGGGGAAGGCGTGGCGGTAAGCGGCAAACACGTCGGGGTCAGCCCCGCGAAAGCGGTAGATGCTTTGCTTGATATCGCCTACCATAAAGCGGTTATTTGGCGTGGAGATCGCACAAAAGGTTGCATCCTGCATGGCATCCACGTCTTGATATTCGTCAATGTAAACGGCATCAAAGGATGCACAGAGCGAGGCGGCAAGCGGTGTGGGTGTGCCGTCCTCGCGCACCAAAAGCTTGTAGGCGGCGCGCGATACGTCTGAAAACTCTGCCACCTCGCGCTCACGCTTGGCGGCGGCGTATTGCTTGCCGTAGTGGGTGAGGGTCGTATGAATGAGGCGCAAAAGCTCGGCTGCCTCCGCGCCGCCCTCGCGGATCTCTGCCACGTTGAAAGCACCGAGTGCCGCCGCGCGTGCGCGCCATTTTTCGCGAAAGACCTTGCACGCCTCGGCTGCGTTTTTTAGCTTATCGGAGCAAGCGGGCAGGCGTGCCGAGGTCACGCGGGCGGTGAGTGGGGTAAGCAGGCGCGCTGCCAGCGCGTCGGCATCCTTTCTCAAAAGCAGTTTGTCAATCTCGGTCAAGGTGTCAAGCATTTCGCTCCACGCGCCGCCGAATTTCTTTTCCAGTGCCGCAGCCGCATCCTCACTGCGGTAAAGCTCTATTGCGCCGCTGTAAAGGCGTATGCCCTCCTTTACCGTTTTATGAAGCGTGCCGTATAGTGTTTTGCCAAGCGGGCTATCAAAGGGGGCAAGGTGCAGCGCTTCGTTTTCGGTGGCTGCGCGCAGCAAAAGGTCATACCCCTCGGGCAGCTTTTCAAGGCGTGCGGCAAGCGCAAGCAGAGCTTCGGTCAGCGATTGCTCGGCGCGCACGTCCGAGAGCAGGTCCGCTACGCCAATAAAGCGGGGGGAGGTAGCGTACATGCGGTCGATCGCCGCATTCATGGTGTCGCGCCGCAACGAAAGCAGCTCGCCGTCATCCGCCATGCGAAAGGATGGCGAAAAGCCCGCCGCCTCGAAATTGGCGCGTACCAGATCAAGATAAAAGGAGTCGATGGTAGAAATTTTCGCGCTGCCAAGCAGCATCAGCTGCCGACGCAAATTGGCATTGGTGGGGTCAAGTGATAGCGCATCACCCAGTGCCTTTGCAATGCGCGCGCGCATTTCCGCGGCGGCGGCACGGGTAAAGGTAACCACCAGCAAGCGGGAAATATCGGTTGGGCTTTCGGGGTCGCACAGCGTCCTGATAATGCGCTCGGTTAAAACGGCGGTCTTGCCCGAGCCTGCTGCGGCGGATACCAAAAGGGTGCGGCTGCGCTCGTTGATCGCAGCCTGCTGCGCGGGTGTCCAGTTGCGTGCCATGCGGTATCCTCCTTTACTTTGTTTTTTGTGCGGCGCGGCACACCGCCCCATAGGCACAGAAGGTGCAGGGGGTGTTGCCCGCGTGGCTCGTGGGTGCGGCGGTGGCAGTGCCGCTCTTCATCTCGGTGCTGATGCGCGAAACGGTTTGGGCAAGCTCGCCAAACAGTGCCTCAAACCCCTCGCTTGAGGTCAAGCGCTGACGGCGCGTTTGCGGGGCGCCCAGTATCGCGGGGCTTTTTGAGTGGGAGATGGCGTTTAGCAGCTCCTCGCTGTCAGGCAAAAGCCCCTCACGCCGCAAGCGCGCGGCGGCACACTCCAGTGCCTCGTCACGCGGCACGCGTGCGGCGGTGTTTTCGTTGCCAACGGCGGTAGAAAGATAGGTTACGCCCGCGGGGCGAAAGCGGGTGCTGGCGGGCAGCCCCAGGTCGGTAGCAAGGGTTGGGTGCGTGCCGTTGCAAAGCGCAAAGAGATAAAGCGGCATTTGCAGGCAAAAGCCACGGGTAATATCCTCGCGCTGAAAGCTTTTGCGCCCCGTTTTATAGTCGGCAACGCGCAAATAGACCTCGCCGTTCTCGGCGCGGTACCAGTCAACGCGGTCTATCTTTCCCGAAAGCGGGATCACGGTGCCGTTTTCCATAGTGATCTCTGCCTTGTTGCCCCGCTTTTTGAGGTCAAGCTCAAAAAAGGCGGGGGCAAAGTCACTGTCGGCAAACTCCGCCACAATGGCGCGCACCACGATATCGGCAAGAGAGGTAAGCCGTAAGAGAAGTGCCTCGGCGCGCGGTGTAATGCCGCCGCCCGCCTCGGTGAGATATAGGCGGTATTCGGCAAGGCTTTTCCTCACCACGGCATAAAGCTCCTCGTCGGTGTAATCGGCAAAGCCCTTGTTACCCTTTGAAATAACGGTAACGGTATTTTCAAGCACGTAGTGCATAAAGGTGCCTACGGCTGCCGCATCCAGCGTGTCGGTCGGCTCCTCGCGCAGGTGCAGGATCTTTTTGCAGTAGTAGGCAAATTTGCAGGAAACGAATTGCTCAAGCCCCGTTGGGTTAAAGGCATCGGGGGAAAAGAGTGTGGCGGCAATCTCACCCGCCACACGCGCCTCGGTATCACTAACGGGCGTGCCGAGGTGTGCAAGACGCGCGGCGGTGTCCTTATCGCCTGCAAGCAGTGCGGAAAGTGCTTGTCGCTCGGCATCGCTCACCTCGCGCAAATGCTCCAGTGCCGCCGTGCGCGAAAAGATGCGGTCTTGGGCGGGCAGTGCGCCAAAATCGGTTGTTTTGAGACCCCCAAACAGTGCCCTTACGCGCGAAATGGCGATCGACGGCTCTAAATTTCTGCCGTCGCTGCCTGTTTTGGTATAGGAGAGGTAAAGCTGCTCGCGCGGCAAGGAAAGGGCGCGGTGCACGTAAAACAGCTCGTTTGAGGCGACGGTTGCCACATCTGCGGAAAGCTCGATCCCAAGGTCGGCAAGACGGTGCTTTTCGGCATCCGACAAAATTCCCGTGTCGCGCACGGCAAGCGGAAATACGCCGTCGTTTAGTCCCATTACGATCGCGGCGCGCGTTTGTTCTGCGCGCAGCGTTGCGGCAGAGCCGATCATCACCTCATCCGAGGAGGTTGGGATCGCGCCCATGTCGGTGCTGTTTAGCACCAGCGTGAGGGCATCGGCAAACGCCGCGAGATCAAGCGGCTCCGCTTCAAGGGTCGTTGCCAAAACCGTAAGGGCATCCACCAGCACGGCAAACAGGCGCGACAGCTCCTGTGCCTCGCGTTGCTCGCCTGCGGCGAGGTGGGCTGCGGCGCGCGCCTTTAGGGTATCGGGCACGTCAAGGGCAAGCAGGAGCTCGTAGGTCGCCTTGGCAAAATCTGCGGCTGTGGCGGCATGCTCCAGTGCCGTATGGTAGGCAATCAGGGGCGGCACCAGTGCGGCGCGGGCACGGTTTGCGCCCTCAAGAATGCGCGCGGCGCGCGCAGAGCTGCGCTCGGTGTAGCCGTCGGGGTTCATGGTAAAGGGCTTTTCAAAGGCGTGCCTGCCACTGATATGCCAAACCTCGGCATATTCCTCAAAAAAGTTCACGTCGTCGGGCGAAATGCCGCAAAGCCCAGTTTTGAGGTAGCCGACAACGTCCTCCTTTTGCCAGTTGTAGCGGGCAATGCGCAGGGCAAACAGCAAAAGCTTTACGGGGGGGCGCACCGTGACGTCTGTCTTTTCCGATAGATAAAAGGGAATACCCTCCTTTTCAAGTGCCGCATCCAGTATGCCAAGATAGCTCTTGGTGTCGCGCACCACAACGGTAAAATCGCGGTAGCGTGCGCCCTCGCGCACGGCGCGTGCAATGGTGGTGGCGGCGTATTCCGCCTCCTCGTAAGGATTAGCAGCAACGGTCAGCGTTAGGTCACCGCCTTGTGATAGCCCCGTGGGGGCTGGCTCTGCGTTCATATCAAAAAGATCGCGACGAATGTAATCAAGGGCGGTTTTCGGCTTGTCCGCCACGATACGCTCGGTAAAAATGCGCTGACCGCGCTCGCGCGCCATACGCATGAGGCGCTTGCCCGTTGCCATGGCGGAGGCAAGGTGTATCCCCTCGGCATCGTGTGCGCTAAGGGGTAAAGCGACCGTAAGGCTTGCCGCGCTCTCCATCAGCACGCCAAGCAGCCGCAGCTCTGCGGCGGTAAAATCGGTAAAGGAGGAAACGTAGATGTGCGTGTTGCGGTAAAGGCTCCCTTGCTCGGCGATCAGCGCGGTGGCACGCGAAACGTCGTCTGCCACGTCGTGAAAACGGCTGTAAAGGGCGTTTTGGTAGGTGGCAAGCACCAGCGAAAGATCGTTTAGCTTGAGGCGCAGCGGGTCGTTTTCGGCAAGCGCCTGTGCCGTTTGCGCCAGTGCCTCGGGCGATACGCAATATGCCTTGAGCTGCGCCACCGCCGAAAGCATTCGCTCGGTGAGGCGCATATCGTGCGCGGCGGCACTGCCGTATTGCTGCAGCATCGGTGCCACGGCGCGAAGGCTTTGCCACATCAAAAGCGCGCAGGTAGCAGGGGTGGCATAGCGATAGCCAAGTCCACCGAGGGCGCGGAAGGTGCGGTTGGCAAAGCGGGTAAAATTAGACACCTCAAAGATCAGCTGTGCTGCGGGCGGCAGCTGCTCTACCATGCGTCGCTCGGCGGTTACGGTCTCCTGCTCGGGGACAAGTAAAACGGCATGCTCGCCCGCCGCCACGTGCTCCTTTATATGAGAAAGCAGAGCTTGCTCGGTTTTTGCGGTATCGGTGCTGTAAAGAAACCGTATCATAGCTTTTCCTCTCCTTCAAGCAGCGCAAGATTGCGCAAGATCACCGCGCGCCCGCGCCAGCTGTAAGCGCGCGTGGCAAATTCCTCGTCCGACATGCCACGCACTGCCTCGGCGGTGAGGTGTGCAATGGCGGCTTCCTTAAAAAAGGGAATATCCGAGTAAAGCGTGCCCGCCTTTTTTGCCGCTACCGTCACGGGGCAGACCTCTTGACAAATATCGCACCCCCATGCACAGCCGTGCGCGAGAAGTGCTGCCTGCTCCGCGGCGCTCAGCTCGCCCTTTTTTTGCGTGAGAGCAGAAACGCACTCACCCACCGAAAGCCCTACGGGGCAGGCGCGGCGGCAGGCACCGCATGCGGCGCAAACGGTGATCTCGTGCGGCTCGGCGGGAATTTCGGCATCGGTCACGATCTCACCGAGAAAAACGAAGGAGCTGTGCTCGCGCGTGAGAAACAGGTGATTGCAGCCAAAGGAGCCAAGCCCCGCCCTTACCGCTGCCTCGGGCTCGGAGATCGGCGAGTGGTCGGTAAAGCCCGCAAAGCGGTTTTTGGGAAATTTTTCACGCAGGATCGGCAGAATTTCGGCAAAAAGCCCCTCAAAAAAGCGGTGATAATCACGGGAAACTGCGTAAACTGAAATATTTCTTGCAGGATCGTCACAAAGTGTGGTATAATAAGGTACGGCAAACATAAACACCGTCCCCGTTTCAATGCCGTGGCGTTCAAGCAGGTAGGGGCGCGTGAGTGTGAGGTCGGCAAGCGGCACGGGTGCCACCTTCGTAATGCCGTGCGCCCCTAACAGTGCTTTTACCGTGTTTTGCATATCTGTCGCCCCCTATACCTTAAACTAATAACATTATAACAAATTTAAACATCGTTTTCAATCCCTTAATCGGGTTATCAGTTGCTTTTCAGTGCTTTTTTGCCGCGAAGTCATAAAATCTTCACATACCCAAGGTATACTGAAAGCATTACAGTCGAGTAAGCTCGGCTGCTTGATCGAGAGGAGCAGATATATGCGCGATTTTGATCGGTTTGATTTTGAACAAAGGGATAACGGCACCGAGCCGATATTCGATATGGACGAGCGTGAGGCACGCGACGATGCCAAGGGGGCAGCACCGCAAACGCAGTGGTACGGCATTTCTTATCAAAGCGATGTGTATCCCCCCGTCGTGACCCCCATTGGTGTTGACGGTAACGCTGCACGCAAGCGCGCTCGCCGCAGTAAGCTGGCGCTGGTTTCGCTGATCGTGGCGGTCTGCGTGCTGTTTGCGGCGGTGATGGGGCTTGGCGGCTATTTGATCCTTGATTACGTGCGCGATCAAATAAATACCGAAGCACCGAGCGACGAGGGCGGCGGTCTTACGCTCCCCGGCTCCCCTTCGGGCAGTGGCGGCGGCACAGCCTATGAGGCAACGGGTGCCGACACCTACGATTACGCCGCCGCGGTGATCGAGAAAAACAACAACACCGCCCTCGTTGGCTCTGCTAACGGCTCGGCGGGCGAAAACGCCACCACGCGTATTGCCGCAGTGGCTGCCGTGCGCAACTCGGTGGTGGAGATCTCCACGACGACCGTGTCGAACCGCGGTCAGCTGACGGCGGGTGCGGGCAGCGGCGTGATCATTCATGCCGACGGCATTGTTGTGACCAACCATCACGTTATTGAGGGCGTGAGCAACATTTACGTGCGCCTCACCAACGGCAACACCTACAAGGCGTATTTGCGCGGCACCGACGAGGAAAACGATATCGCGGTGCTGAAGATCACCCCGCAGGAGACCCTGACCGTAGCCAAGCTCGGCTACAGCTCGGCACTTGCCTACGGCGAGGATGTGTTTGCCATCGGCAATCCCCTCGGTGAGCTGGGCGGCACCGTGACCGAGGGCGTGATCAGTGCCCTTGAGCGTGAGGTTGAAATGGGCGACGGTAGCGTGATGACGCTGCTGCAGACCAGTGCTGCCATCAACTCGGGCAACTCGGGCGGGGGTCTTTTTAATATGGCGGGCGAGCTGATCGGCGTGGTCAACGCCAAATTCTCCGCCACGGGCGTTGAGGGTCTTGGCTTTGCCATTCCCGTGGATACCGCCATTTTGTCGATCAACAGCCTACTCGATTACGGCTATATTCCCGGCATCCCCTCGATCGGCGCAACCCTCGTTGACAGCTCCATGCCCGTGAGCTACTTCCAATATGTAAATCTGTCCTACGTTTACGCCGTTCACGGCGAGAGCGCGCTGCAGGCGGGTGACTGGATCTACAAGATCGGGGATACCTAGGTGTCTACCG
>JAZOLJ010000063.1:0-5473 GCA_045652845.1 Eubacteriales bacterium
TGTTTACCACAGCAGCGAGGGCTGCTATCATATCAAAGAAAAGCCAAACGTGCGACAAGGCACGACGGCGCAGGCTACCGAGGCGGGGAAATCGCGTCTTTGTGCTGCCTGCGGCAGTGATTAAAGAGCAGCTTTTGGCAATATACTCATGAATGGGGTGATTTTTATGGCAGAAAAGGATAAAAAGCCCACGCGAAGCATTGCACAAAACAAAAAAGCGTGGCACGACTATTTTGTAGATGAAAAATTTGAGGCGGGGATCGAGCTCTTTGGCACTGAGGTGAAAAGCCTGCGCGCGGGCACGGTTAATTTAAAGGATTCTTATTGCTCCTTTAAAAACGGTGAGATCTTTGCCCTTGGCTTTCATATCAGTCCTTACGAAAAGGGAAACATATTTAACCGCGAGCCCCTGCGCCCAAAAAAGCTTTTGATGCATAAGCGTGAGATCCTGCGTCTTGCAGGCAAGGCACAGGAAAAGGGATATTCGGTCATTCCGCTTTCGCTTTATTTTTCTGGCTCGCGTGTGAAAATGGAGATTGGGCTTTGCCGTGGCAAAAAACTTTACGACAAGCGTGAGGATATGGCAAAAAATGCCGCCAAGCGCGATATGGAGCGCGCCTTTAAGGGCGGCAATCGCGAATATTAAGTAAAAATCAAATTTTTTAATAATTCCTAATAAAAAATAGGTAAATCCCTTGTGTTTTCCAATACAATATGCTATGATAAAGATACGGTGAATATTTTTTCAATAAGATGCATATTGTCGACAACCCGAAAGGAGTACTGCGATGGAACAAAATAATCAAAACGGCAATCCTCAAAACCCTCAAAGCATACCCGATGAGGTAAACAAGGCACCCGAGGGAGAAAATCCCGCAACGCCAACGCCCGCCGTTGGTGATGCAGCGGAGGCGGAAAAGAAAGCTGACGAGGCGCAGGTGAAGGAGGAAGCGAAGCAAGCTCCCCACGAGGAAAAGCAAAATACAGCCGTGCCTGCAGCCCAAGCGGCAAAGGGCGATGAAGGGGCAGCAGACGACAAGCCCGCCGATGAGAAGAAAGTCTCTGACGGGAAAAAGAAAAAGAGCGAAAAGCCTCGTCGCCCACGCAGAAAGCACTACGTGCTGCGCGTGATCGGCGCACTGTTTCGCTTCATTCTAACGCTCCTGCTCGGCATGGCGATTGCATACGGCTCGATCTTCGGTGCGGTATATTATGCCATCAGCGGACTGACGATCGACGATCTGCAGGGCTTTGGCATTGCCACCAATGCCGATCAGTATCTCACGCAAAACGGCGAGGTCGATCTTACAGCCCTCTCCTTGCTTGAGTTGATTGCAGATTTTAATTCCGTGCGTGCCGAGCTCGGCAACCACACGCTGCAAACTCTGATCAACCGTTACGGCATTGCATTGCCCGAGGCGACGATGCAAATGCTTCCAACCGATCTTTTCTCGGTGCCGCTTAACACCCTGCTGTCGAGCGAGGGCGGTGCTGCGGTTGCAAAAAACTTGAAATTTGGTTACATTCTTTCCTTCCTGCCCGAGGGTATGCTCAGCCAGCGCGTGATCGATACGCTTTCCGAGCGCCCCTTGGCACTGCTTACAAGCGGGAAATACGGTGAGCTGCTTGCGGGCGTCAAGCTGGGATATCTGACGGGCGTTGCCTTTGACGAAGCAGGGAACGTTCTGCCCAATGACCCCGCCAACCTTACCATGCAGGAGGCAACTGCCGATCTTGATCTTGGCAAGGTTTTGACAGCAACTACGCAAAACGGCGATCTGCTGGGGGTTGTGGCGAACGATCTTGGTGATCGGGAGCTCCGCCCGATCCTTTCGGGCATGATGCAGGGTGCGCTTCTTGAGAAAATGGCAACGGGCCGTTACGTAAAGGATGCCATCGTGCTTGACCCAAACACAGGGCGTTACGGTTTTAGCCTGCCCTCGCTCGCACAAGGTCTTTATCTTGGCGATGCGCTCAATTATATCAAGGTTGGCGATGCTTGGTACACTGCCTATACCGATGACGGTGACGACACGAATGATACAAGGGCATCAGCCATGAACGCAACCCTTGCCGACATTCCGCTTGCCGACGTCATCAACGGCACCTTCTCGGTGGAGGGTAGCTTTGAGGGGCTTTACTTCGGCGACCTGCAAAACGGCTACGTGCGCGGCGAGGCGATCACCGAGCCCGATCCCGAGGGCGGCGAGCCGATCGTGACAGGGTATCACTGGTTTAAGGACGGTGCCGAGCTCGGTAAGATGCAAAGCGCGCTTGCCAATATTGCTGTTAGTACCGTGATCAGCGGCGGACTGGATATCAACGCGATCCTCGGCTCGCTCTATCTTGGCGACCTGCAAGGCTACACCTACCGAGAGATCCTTGATACCGACGGTGTAACCGTGATCGGTCACAAGTGGGTCAAGGTGAATGCCGAGGATAATACCGAAGCCGAGGTTGGTGCGATCCTTGCCGCAGTAGCGGATATTTCGCTTTCCGACGTGCTTGGCGGTAATCTTGATATCGTTGCAGCCCTTGGCGGCTTAAAGCTTGGCAACGTGCAGGGCTATACCTACCGCGAGATCCTTGATACCGACGGTGTAACCGTGATCGGTCACAAGTGGGTCAAGGTGAATGCCGAGGATAATACCGAAGCCGAGGTCAGTGCAATGCTTTCCGCAGTGGCGGATATTTCGCTTTCCGACGTGCTTGGCGGCAATCTTGATATCGTTGCGGCACTTGGTGGCGTAACACTTGGTAGTGTACAGGGCTACACCCTGGGTGCGGATGATCGCTGGTATCGCGAGGTAACGGGCACGGGCGAGCCGACGCTTCAATACGTCGGTGCCGTGCAAAACAGCCTTGCCGCAATTTCGCTTTCCGACGTGCTCGGCGGCAATTTCAGCATTGCCACAGCACTTGAGGGCGTCAGGATGGGCGATGCCATGAATTATGACCGTGGCAGCGTATATGAGGCTGCAGATCCTACCGACGATACCTCTTATGATAAATACGAATTCTTCAAGCCGGGCGAGCCCCCTGTGGCGGTCACCGGCACCATGCTGGAGATCGTCAATCTGCCGCTTACCGACGTGCTTGAGGGTCGCGCTGATTTTGAGGATACCGTAAAGAGCATGACGCTTGCCGAGGTGCTGGAATACACCAAGGGCGAGGATGGCGTTTGGTATTCTGCTTACGTTGGCGAAGGGCATGCAGATAACGTTCCTGTAAAGGGTATTTTGGCAGTTTTGGCAGATAAGCGGATCAACGAGCTGAATGCGTCTACCGTTGACGGCATTCTGATCGGTAACGTGCTTGGCTATACCTACCGCGATGACGCTTGGTATGACGAGGCAAATAACGAGAAATCGGGTATTATGGCGGTGCTTTCGGCTCTTACCGTTGGCAATCTTTCAAATGATGACCTTGTGCTTGAAAAGCTGCGCGAGATCACGCTTGCCGAGGCAATGGGCTATGTTCGGGTAGGCGGTATTTGGTATTCGCAGTACAGTGATGACGGCGACTCTGCAAACGACGTAAAGCTCAATGGCATTCTCCGTTTGCTTGCCGACAAAAAGCTCAATGAGATCAATTCCACAACCATTGACGGTATCTTGATCGGTGACGTGCTCGGTTATACCAAAACCGCAGGTGTTTGGTATGGCGAGGCTAACGTTGAGGTGAAGGGCATGATGGCAATGATCGCAAATCTTTCCATCAGCGATCTTTCAAGCGAGGATGCGCTTGCCACCAAGCTGCGCGGCCTTACCCTTGCCGAGGCAATGGGCTACGAGCAGCGCGCCGATGGCTGGTATGCGGGTGAGCAAAGGCTCTCGGGCATTTTGCAGGCGTTGGCTACAAAGCCCCTTAATAGCATCGACAGTGCCGCAAGCAGCATCAAGCTTGGCGAGGCGCTCGGCTTTACCTACAACACCACTGAAGGTAAGTGGTATAACGGCGCCGAGCCCGCAACCGGTCTTTTGGTAAGCTTTGCCGATCTCACCATCAGCGAAATGCAGGATCCCGATAAGGTGACCGAAACCCTCAATCAAATGAAGCTTGCCGACGTGCTCGGCTACACCAGCAACGGCACCAGCTGGATCAAGGGTGATCACGTTGCTTCGGGCGTGATGGCACATCTGATGGGCATTACCATTGCAAACATTGAGCACGAAATTGAAGAAATGCCCCTTGGCTATGCGTTTGGCTTTTATTATGATGAGGCAAACCAAAAGTGGTATACCGATGAGGCGCATACCAAAGAGCCCACGGGTATTACCGCCGCACTTGCCGATATCCATCTCACTCACGTGCGTGAGGATTTCGAGCATATGAAGATCGGCACGCTCTTCGGCTACACTTACAAGGAGGGTGATGGCTGGTATAACGGCAACACGAAGCTGAAGGATGGACTTTCGCTTGTATTTGCCGATATGCTGATCTCCGATCTCAACGATACGCACCAGATCGCATCTGCGATGCAGTCGGCAACGCTTGGTGATAGCCTTGGCTATATGAAGCATACAGACGGCAAGTGGTATCATACCAAAACCGTGGGCGAGGAGGTCGTGATCGATACAGCAAGCCCTGTTATCGGTTTGATCGCGGCGCTGGCTGATAGCAAGATCGGCGACATTGAAAGCAGCGTGCAGAGCGTGAAGATCGGCACTATGCTTGATTTCACTTATCATGAGGGTGAAGGGAAATGGTATAACGGCACCGAGGCGGTCACCGGCGTGCTTGCCGTGATCTCCAATGCCAACATGAACAACCTTTCACAGACGCTTGATACACTGCAGCTGCAGCACGTCATGCCAAATCCTACGGGTCTTTTGAAGGCGATCGACCCCGCCACTCCCATCAACGGGATCGACGAGGCAGTATCACGGTGCAAGTTTAGTGAGGTGCTCAAGCCCGGTGTGCTGACTGCAGAGGGTGTTACACTCGGCACCTTCCAAAAAAGCTTGCTTGACCAAACGTTTGGCGTTGATGGCTGGCAGGATGAGTCGCTTGTTGAGGTACTGACGGCGCTGCTGACTACCACCCCCTCTATTCCTTAACTTACAAATCTCCACCTCCCGCTGCGGCGGGAGGTGGAGTGCTTGACAAATTTTAAAAAAAGGCGTACAATATAATTATCGCACGGGTCCGTAAAGGTTTCGACGGGGATCTTGCAGCGGGATAAGCGTGGCGTGCCGAGCAATCACGAAAAAGGCTCAACCTTTAAAATTAAACGCTGACAATTCTGTCGCACTGGCTGCCTAATTAGGCAGTGCCGCGGCTTTTTAGCCGCCCGTTCCCTCGGGGAGGACCACGGCCTCGACTGGAGCGTCACGTAGTGGTGAACATGCATCGGGAGTTCGCTCTTGTACCGATCATGCAAAAAAGGGCTACCTGCGGGTGTAGATTGTCTGTGACCGACATCCAAGGGGAAGCTTAAATCACAGACTGCCCACGAAGAAAGTCCCGTGAA
>JAZOLJ010000064.1:0-2165 GCA_045652845.1 Eubacteriales bacterium
CCCTGCTGTACGTTGCGGCGTGCCTCGGATTTCGAGGCACAAAGCTCGCATTTTACCAGCAGCGTGAGAATGTCGATCTTGCCGTCAACAAAATCCTCGGCCGAGAGCTCGGTGGTGGGGGCATCCGCACCCGAGCCTGCACCAAACAGTGCCTTTGCGGCAGCCTCTGCCTTTGCCGCCTCCTCCTCGCCGTGCACGAGCTTGGTAAGCTCAAAGGCAAGGATCTCCTTTGCACGGTTCAGCTGCTCGCCCTCCCATGCATCCATCTTGTCAATCTCCTCAAGCGGCAGGAAGGTCAGCATGCGAATGCACTTCAGCACGTCGGCATCGCCCACGTTGCGCCAGTACTGGTAAAACTCGTAAGGCGTGGTCTTTTCGGGGTCAAGCCAAACGGCACCGCTGGCGGTCTTGCCCATTTTCTTGCCCTCGGAGTTCAGCAAGAGGGTAATGGTCATGGCGTAAGCGTCCTTGCCAAGCTTCTTGCGGATCAGCTCGGTGCCGCCCAGCATGTTAGACCATTGGTCGTCGCCGCCAAACTGCATGTTGCAGTTGTAGGTCTTGTAGAGGTGGTAGAAGTCGTAGGACTGCATGATCATGTAGTTAAACTCAAGGAAGGAAAGTCCCTTTTCCATGCGCTGCTTGTAGCATTCGGCAGAAAGCATTTTGTTTACCGAGAAGCAAGCACCGACGTCACGCAGCACGTCCACGTAATTGAGATCAAGCAGCCAGTCTGCGTTGTTTACCAGAATGGCGTTGTCAAAATCAATAAAGCGCGACATCTGCTTTTTAAAGCACGCCACGTTGTGGTCAATGGTTTCGCGCGTCATCATTTTACGCATATCGGTTCTGCCCGAGGGGTCGCCGATCATTGCCGTGCCGCCGCCGATCAGCACCACGGGCTTATTGCCTGCCATTTGCAGGCGCTTCATCAGGCACAGTGCCATAAAGTGACCTACGTGCAACGAATCTGCTGTCGGGTCAAAGCCAATATAAAAGGTTGCCTTGCCCTCGTTTACCAGCTCACGGATCTCCGCCTCGTCGGTTACCTGTGCAATCAGGCCTCGCCTTAGTAGCTCTTCATAGATCTTCATTTTTTATTCTCCTTTGCTTGCATATCAAAATAAAAACAAAAACGCCCCTGCCAAACGGCAAGAGGGCGAATGACCGCGGTACCACCTCTGTTACCGCCCATGGGGCGGCATCTTAAAAGAGTGCCAAGGCACTCTTGCTCGCATAACGGGCGAAACCGTCACAGCCTACTGGGCATTGCCGTTCGGTGCGCAACTCGCGAATGTATTTGGGCTGAGCCCGCCCGCCGTTTTACACCAACCAACGGCTCTCTTTGCTGCGTGTGCTCGCTTACTCTTCCGGTCATCGTCTTTACCGCATTAGTATAGCATACCTTTTTAAAATTGTCAAGCCTATTTTTGGCGCGTGCGCCATTTTGTGCTCCGCTATTGACTTTTTTTATATTTTGATATAAAATATAATATTGATATACTTGATGCCCTGCCGTGATCGGCAGTGACGGAGGAAAGAGGATGAAACAAAATCTGCTACAGCAAATGACCGCGCGCATGTCCGAGTTTTCAAAGGGACAACGCCTCATTGCACAATATATTCTTGATCATTATGACCGTGCAGCGTATATGACGGCATCGCGCCTTGGCGCTCTTGTCGAGGTGTCTGAATCCACCGTTGTGCGCTTTGCCAACGAGCTTGGATTTGCAGGCTATCCCGAAATGCAGCGCGCACTGCAGGAGCTGGCGAGAACCAACCTCACTGCCGTGCAGCGCATGGAGGTTGCAGATAATCTGCTTGATAAGGATACGGTACTTGATAAGGTTTTGCAGGCGGATGCCGATAAGATCCGTCACACGCTTGATGCCATTGACCGAGAGGCGTTTTATGTCGCCGTTGAAAAGATCGTTTCAGCGCGCAATATCTACATTCTCGGCGTGCGCTCGGCGGCGGCACTTGCAGATTTTCTCACCTTTAACTTTCGCATGATATTTGATAACGTTCGCGCCGTTGAGGGCACGTCGGGCACTGAAATTTTCGAGCAGCTGCTCGATATTGGCAAAGAGGATGTGTTTATCGCCATCAGCTTTCCGCGCTACTCAAAGCGCACCGTGCGCGCCGTTGAGTTTGCGCACCGTGCGGGG
>JAZOLJ010000065.1:0-3717 GCA_045652845.1 Eubacteriales bacterium
GTGATCGTGCTTGATGCGGGTCACGGCGGCGTGGACGGCGGTGCCACGGGGGCTGACGGGAGTGTGGAAAAGGAGCTAAATCTCTCAATTTCAAAAAAGCTTGCCGCACTGCTGCGTATGATGGGATATACGGTGATAGAAACGCGCACCGAGGACGTTTCTCTTGCCGATGCAGATGCAAAAAAGGGGCACGTGAAGCAATCCGATCTTGAAAACCGCTTGCGGATCTTAAACGAGCACGGGGGCAGCATTTTCATCAGCATCCACATGAATACCTACCCGGGTGTGGCATGCCGCGGGCTGCAGGTTTGGTATTCGCAAAACAATGCGCTCTCCGCCGAGCTTGCAAGCGAGGTGCAAGGCGGTGTAAAAGCTCTGCTACAGCCCGAAAACAACCGTAAGATCAAGGCTGCGACCTCCTCTATTTATTTGCTGCGGCACGCACAAGACCCCGCAATTCTGATTGAATGCGGCTTTATCTCAAATCCCGAGGAATGTGCAAGGTTAAGCTGCGACGCCTATCAAAAGCAGCTATCGCTTGCCATTGCAGCCTCGCTACACAAAAAAATGCAAAACGGCTCTTGCGAGAATTCTTAAGGCATGGTATACTACTATCAGTAGTATCTTGGAGGATGAAGATGAAAGGCCTTAAAACAGTTTATATCTGTTCGGAATGCACGTATAAGTCGCCGAAGTGGATGGGCAAATGCCCCTCGTGCGGTGCGTGGAACAGCTTTGTGGAGGATGTGGTAGAGGAAGAAAAAAAGAGTGCCTCCCCCGCTGCTGCCGCACGGCATGCACTGACCGCACGCACGGGCGAGAACCGCGCCACACCGTATCGCGAGATGGAAATGCCCTCCTATATCCGCACCGCCACAGGTCTTTTTGAGCTTGACCGCGTGCTTGGCGGCGGCTTGGTGCTGGGGTCGGTAGTGCTGCTTTCGGGCGAGCCGGGTATTGGCAAATCAACGCTTTTGATGCAGATCTCCGATATTCTTGGTGCGCATCGCCGCGTTTTGTATATTTCGGGTGAGGAATCGGGCGGTCAGCTGAAGCTGCGCGCCGAGCGACTTGGCGTGCGCGGTGAAAATCTTTGTATTTTAACCGAAACCAATATCGAAAAGATCCTCGCTGAGATCGATCGCGTGAAGCCCGACGTTGCGATCGTGGATTCCATCCAAACCATTTACAGCGAAAACATTGCCTCTACCGCAGGGGCTGTGGCGCAGGTGCGCGAATCGGCACTGGCGCTCATCAACAAGGCGAAAACCGATAATATTTCGGTGATCCTTGTCGGGCACGTCAACAAGGAGGGCAGCATTGCGGGCCCCAAGCTACTCGAGCACATGGTAGATGCGGTGCTTTACTTTGAGGGTGAGCGTCAGCAGACCTATCGCATTATCCGCGCCATCAAAAACCGCTACGGCTCCACCAATGAGATCGGCGTGTTTGAAATGACCGACGAGGGGCTTGCCGAGGTGGCAAATCCTTCTGAAATGCTGCTTGCGGGCAGACCGCAAAACACCTCGGGCAACTGTGCGGTATGCACCATGGAGGGCACGCGCCCGCTGATTGCGGAAATACAGGCACTTGTATCCGCCACCGCATTCCCCGCGCCGCGCCGCACCTCAAACGGCATAGATTACAACCGCCTTTGTCTCATTCTTGCGGTGCTTGAAAAGCGCTTGGGTCTCCGTTTTTCGGCAAACGACGTTTACATCAACGTCATAGGCGGCATGCGGCTTGACGAGCCTGCATCCGATCTTGCGGTTGCCATGGCACTGATCTCGTCGCTGACCGACCGCGCCGTGCCCGATGACCTGATTGCCATTGGCGAGCTGGGGCTTTCGGGTGAATGCCGTGCCGTATCGGGGCTTGAATATCGCGTGAAGGAGGCGGCACGCCTCGGCTTCAAGCGCGCAGTGGTTCCCTGCCGTAATCTTGAAAAGCGACAGATCAAGGCGGATCTTGAGATCATTCCCATCAAGAGCATTTTTGAAATTTTAAAGCTGCTGGCACCCGTCGAGCAGAGTTCTCACTAAACTGTTTAAAATAAAGGAGATTACGATGTACTTCCATGAATTGATCCCGTCACTCGGTGCAGCACTTCATGAAGGCGGCTGCTATAAAAACGAAAAAAACGACAATACTGTACTGCTCTTTGTGCAGGTAACACCTGCAGCATTTGAGAGCTTTTTTGCGGCACTGACGGCCTCCCCCGCGCAGCTTTACAGCGAAAACCGCATCGGCGACAACCGCTTTGCCACGTTTGTCACCGACACCGAGGAGGCACACCTGTGCTTTTATCCCTTGCTGCAGGAGCTTCGCGTGATATACGGCACGCGCGGCTATCTCCCTGCCACTGCGCCACAGGAGTATCACGATGCGCTGCCACTCACCGTAACGCAGATGGCGCTTCATGGCTTTGAGGCAGGCGAGTGCTACGTGATCACGCTTGCCGACGGCAGCTTTTTGATACTTGACGGCGGCAAAAAGAATGACGGTGACCGCGATAATCTTTTTAAATTTCTCTGTTCTCACAAGCCCGCCCATCACGAAAAGCCGCATATTGCGGCTTGGCTCATTTCCCACGCACACCACGACCACATTCACCTATGTCAGGAATTTTTGCTTGATTACGGCGACCAGGTGGAGCTATCTCTCTTTGGCTACAACTTCCCCGATCTTGACAGCGAGTGGTGCGCGGCAGAAGCCGAGCAGGTGCATTGGCAAAATCGTATGAAAAAAATTTTGGATACGCATTTTCCGAGCACGAAAAGATGGGTCATGCACAGCGGTCAAAAGCTTTATTTGCCCGGATGTGAAGCCGAATTTTTGATGACCTGGGAGGATTTTTGGCCAAGAAAAATGAAAACCACCAACCAAAATTCCTTCTGCGTGCGCTTTTCCTTCCAAACCGGAAAAACCTTTATGGCACCCAGCGATGCATGGTCTCATCTGGTTGAGCCGATGACGCCGGTTTACGGTGATTATCTGAAAAGCGACGTGCTGCAAGCCACGCATCACGGCCTTTTAGGTGGCGTTATCGCCTTTTACGAGCTGGTTGCCCCCGAGGTGGTGCTTTGGCCTACCTCAAAGGCACGTCTTGAGGCCACCGAGCCGGTTAATTTGCCCGAGCGCAAAAAGCCCGCTGCTGTTGTGCACCAATTTGCTGCCAGCTGCTGGCTGCTGGAGCACGTAGCACGCCATTACCACGCAAGCGAAAACGTTACGCTTGATATGCGCGATCTTTCTCTTGTAAAATAAGCAAAAAGCGACGTAAGCCATGGCTTACGTCGCTTTTTTTGTTGAATTATTTGGTAACGGGTGAAACAATAGGCTTTCCCTCGCGGTCAAGCAAGGGGGTAATGCCGCCTGCATAGCCGCTTTGGCGGAAGATGTAATTCACGCCCGTTTCGCGGTCAACCCAAATTTCCAAAACGGCCATCACGCCCTGCTTGTAGGTGCGCACAAATCTTTTTTCGTCCATGATTTACCTCACATTCTGCCGTACAGCTCGTTAAAACGGCAATATTTTTTGGTATCAAGCCCCATCAGCTGCTCGTGGGTGATGCGGTAGCCCCAGTTGCCGTCTGGCTTGCCGGGGGTATTCATGCGGGTATCCGCGCCAAAGCCGAGCAGATCTTGAATGGGAAGGATCACAAGCCCTGCGTGGGATTGCAGCATGGTGCGCAAAATGGCGTCGTAGCCCTTATC
>JAZOLJ010000066.1:0-2995 GCA_045652845.1 Eubacteriales bacterium
AAAAGCTTTACCGAAACAAAAAGGATCAACGCAAGGGCAGCAAGAAAGCTCAAGATTTTAAAAAGCCAGGCAATGGGGCGCGAAAATCTCCCCTCAAGGATCGCTTTTAAAATGGGATAGTATCCCGCAAACAGCGCATACAGCAAGGGGGGCGTTTGCCCGGGCAAGAGCAAGAGGGAGAGTGCGGTGGTGGCGAGATACACCAAATACGGGTATTTGCCCTTTAGCTCGATCACGGCGAATATCACGGTAAGAGAAGCGATCGCCGCCATGGAGAGATCAAGCACCTCCACAAAGCTGCCCAGTGTGAGAAAAATCACACCAAGTGCCACCAAAATCGCCGAAAGCGTGAGATACCTTGTGGATTTTTTTCTGCGTGTCGGCATATCAGCAGCAAGGAATGAGATCGCCGCCCATGCATTCGCAGCAGCAATCCGCGCAGATCATGGTCGTGCAAAAGTCGCACCCGGAGCCGCCCGAGGTCTGATATCCCCTGCCAAAGCCCCCCGCCTTTTGGTGCATTCTTTCTTTAAATTGCCAATACTCCTGATTGGTCGGCTCCATGCGGTATGCCGTTTCAAACGAACGCTGGGCATCCACGTAAAAGCCCTTGTGCAGCTGCACGCAGCCCGTGAGAAACACCCACTCCGCACCGCGATCGGCAGAGCCGATCTCCTCGAGCAGCCTCTCTGCCTCGGCGATATTCCCACCGTTGATGCAGTTGCGAATGCGTGTGAATTTCTCCTTGGCATCGGCGGAATAATGCTGTGAACGGTAGTTGGTGCCGCCGCCCATGTTGGTTTGATAACCGCCCGTGTGGCTGTTTTTCGTGTGCGAGGCATCACCCTTTGGCGCCTCGTAATAATTGCCGCCGCGGTCGGCAGCCGCCTCGCGCATGCGCGTGATCTCCTCATACGCTGCGTTGATCTCCTTCATCTTCTCGCTTGCAAGATCGGCAAGATCGGAATCGCTGTAGCGATCGGGGTGGTATTTGCGCGCCAATTCGCGGTACGCTTTTTTGATCTCCTCGTCGTCTGCCTCGGGCGAAACGCCGAGGACCTTATAGGGGTTATTGCTCACTTATTTCCTCCTTACAGCACGCCCCCTCGCCCCAAATCACCTTTTTGGCGGCGGCGGGCATGCCCAAATACAGTATATTTTCAAGAATGGTACGGCACGGGGTGCTTTTTTCGCCCATCAGGTCGAGCGCCGCCACGGCGTCGTCCAGGCAAGAAATAAGTGCATCCTCCAGCATTTGGCGCTGGCTTTCGTCGGGCATCGCACCAAAACAAAGCAATACGGGGTTGAAATTTCCCGTTTTCTCATCGCGCTCCATATCATCAATGGCGTCAAGAATGTAAATAAATCTGCCCACCTTTGTGCCAATCGCACGCGCTACCGACGCCTGCTCCTTCGCGAGACCGTCGGAAAATGCAAGCCCGAGCAGCTCACCAAAGATCGCGGCAGGCTCATCCACGCTCGCTCGGCGCGTCTTTTCAAGTGCCGTGAGCGCCGCCAGCTTTTCCCGGAGCTGTGTTGCAAGCTCCTCGCGGCGTTTTTTAGCGCGGCGGTAGGCAGGCCACGCGGCCCACAGCAACAGCCTTGCCAAAAGTCGCTTCACACCCCGTTTATCCGCCACGTCATCGCGGCATTTTTCATAGCTGAGGATCGCCGAAACGTCGGCCGCGTAACAAAGCTGGTCGTTTCGCTCCATCATCATACGGGCGCGAATGGGGTGTGCAATGCAGCGCCGTTTTTTAAAGCTTGGTGCCGTGCCGCAAAGGGCCATACGCACCTGCGAGAGAAACGCGATGTCGTAGCTGAGGGTAAGGCGTGAGCATTGCCCCGTGCACTGCCCCATACTGCGACAAAGCCCACAGTACGCGGCGCGATAATACTCGTATTCGCGCACACGGAGCTCCTCTCTTTTAATTTTTACGTAACCGAACATACCATTACCGCCATATTAAAATATTAACGCTTCTACCTTACATATTACCAAATTTTAGCCGCAAATACAAGAGCTAATTGAAAAAATCAAGCAACCGTCACACGAAAAAAAGACACTGTTCTAAAAAAACAGCAAAAAGCCCGACACGTGTCGGGCTTTTTATCGTCAGTCGCTGATCACCTGCTCGGTTTCAATGCCGAGAATGTGCCTTGCATCGTTTAAAAGCTTGACCCCCGGCATGATCAGCTTTCCCTTTTCATTGGAAAGCGTGATCACGCTAACAGAGGTAAAGTCCGGGTGCATCAGGCCAAACAGCATCGGAAACGGGATGTTGATCATGTGTGCGATCGCGGCGTTTGAGGAGCCTGCGTGGCTGAACATCGCAATGGTACGGTCGGTATCCTCGCCCACCACGCGATAGTATTGCCCCTCGCGCACATAACCCAGCGTGGCAAGCCACTCGTCAACGCCCTTTTCTACCGAGCTGGTGCGTGCCGTCCCACGACTGCCGCGGTAGGGCTCGATCTCCTTCCAATCGGTGCGGGTAACGTCCTCGCCCTGCGCAACCTTTTCCCTCGTCACTCTCCAGGGGCGGACGGGCTCCACGCCCTCCTCCTTGGAGCTCCAAGGGATCTCTCGCATAAAGTCACACGCCTCCACCTCAAGCCCCAAGGCCCTTGCGGTATATCCCGCGGTTTCAAGCGCACGGCCCTTTGAGGAAGCGTAGATCTTTTCAATTCCTTCGTCACGAAGTCGCTCAGCGCAGGCGGCCGCCTGCAGCTTGCCCATCTCAGTCAGGCAATCAAGCTTATAATTGGGGTGCCCGTGTCTTATAAAATAAATTTTCATGCCTCCTTCTCCTTGTCTTCCTTTTTGGTGCTCGGCAAGCCGACCACACCGTCAACGGGCAACGCCATGGCAATGCCCTGCCCCGGCGTGTGCAGGCCTACCTTTTGGTAAAGGGCATGCAGCACGTCATCCTTGATTGCCGTGGGTACAAGGATCATCACTGCCTCCTTTTCGGGCTGAATGGTGATCTTAAAA
>JAZOLJ010000067.1:0-35596 GCA_045652845.1 Eubacteriales bacterium
TCCACGTATTCAATTCCATAGCGACAAAGAACAATCGACCAATACGCCTCGGCATCGGTCGGCTCCTCGTTCAGGATCTGTTCAAAGATACCCATTGCCTTGTCGAAATCGTTATTGCGGCGAAAATGATTGGCGCGGTCATAAAGATTTGCACGTCGCTCGTCGTCAAGACGCGGAAGCGTCTGCTTTATGCCGCAATATTCACAAGTAGCAACGGATTGCGCGTTGTCAATTTCCAGCGCCCCGCCGCAGATTTTACATTTGAAAATCGACATGTTGTCTCCTTACTTTAAACTCATTTAATTTCAAGATTTTCCACCGAAAATTCAAGACACTTTTGCACGATCTCGTTTCTGGTTCTACCGGTTTGCTCGGCAATATCATCAAGTTTCCTAACTAACTCGCTTGGCAAGCGTACCGAGAGAACAGCGGAATCTCCACGGAATTTTTTAGCGGAAATAACAAACTTTTTATCCGGCACAGTGTTCACCTCTTT
Organism: Eubacteriales bacterium; assembly: GCA_045652845.1. GTDB lineage: Bacteria > Bacillota > Clostridia > Oscillospirales > CAG-272 > Firm-07. The sequence goes on from JAZOLJ010000067.1 coordinate 497, forward strand.
CTTTAGGTTATTTTAAGTATATCACAAGTGTAATACAATTGTCAATGGTTTGCGTGTAAAAAAAAGACGAACTGCGCGGCAGTTCGTCCCCTTTTATGTTTGATTATTTCTTTGCAATTTCCTCAAGCAGCTTGGTCTGCTTTTCAACGTTGGCATAAAAGGCGGCAAGTGCTTCCTCTTTTGCCTTGCTTTCGGCGGCAAGTGCTTCTGCCTTTGCCTTTTCCTCTGCCTTCTTCTTGGCATCTGCCTCGGCAGCGGCGGCAAGCTCCTTTGCCCGCAGGCGACGGGTGATACCCGAGATCACGCGTACTGCCAAGAAAATGCTGATAGCGATGATAAAGAAATTGATGATGGTCTGGAACCACTCGCCCCACAAAATAGCGACCTCATCGGTTACAACCTTACCCGCCTCGTCAACGACCTCGGGCTCCAGCACCGTCTTCCAGCCGTCAAGGCTGACACCGCCCGTGAGGAGTGCAATAACGGGGTTAATGATCATTTTCACCAGACCGTTCACAATCGCGCTGAACGCGGAACCAATGACAACACCGACAGCCATATCCATGATGTTGCCCTTGGTGATGAACTTTTTAAAATCCTTCATGAAGCCGTCTTTTTTTGCTTTAAGCTCTTTTCTCATTTTATCTTGTCTTTCCTTTCTTTTTGCCGCCTCGCCTGCATCAATGCGAGATCGCAATGTATTCATATCATCCTTTCCCATGCTCAACCTCCCAGAAAAGTGATCGTAATTTGACTATATCATTATTTTAAATCTTTGTCAAGAAAAATGACGAAATTTGCGTCGAGAAAAAATACCAAGTGCCGCAGCACTTGGTATTTTAAAATCAAAGCAGCTCGGCGATATCAAGCACCAAGCGCTCACTCTTTTCCCAGCCAAGGCAGGGGTCTGTGATGGATTTTCCGTATACACCCTCGCCGATCCTTTGACAGCCATCCTCAAGATAGCTTTCGATCATAAAGCCCTTCACAAGGCGACCGATCTCCTCGTTATGGCGGCAGGCGTGCAGCACCTCCTTGCAAATACGGGGCTGCTCGGCATATTTTTTGCCCGAGTTCGCGTGATTGCTGTCAATCACAACGGCAGGATTGCTGAGGCTTGCCTTGGCGTAAAGCTGGGCGAGGTGCGCGAGATCCTCATAATGGTAGTTCGGCAGGCTTTGCCCATCCTGATTGACGTAGCCGCGCAAAATGGCATGTGCCAAGGGGTTACCGTCGGTTGCGACCTCCCAGTTTCGATACTGAAACACGTGCGGATGCTGTGCGGCGGTGATAGAGTTCATCATGACCGTAAGATCCCCGCCCGTGGGATTTTTCATGCCAACGGGCACGTCCATGCCGCTTGCGACCAGGCGATGCTCTTGGTTTTCTACCGAACGCGCACCAACTGCAACGTAGGTCAAGAGATCGGAAAGATATTGATAATTGGCGGGGTACAGCATCTCATCTGCCGTGGAAAGCCCTGTATCGGTAAGAATGCGGGCGTGCAGCTCACGAATGGCAAGCAGACCGCTGGAAAGATTGGGCTTTTTGGTGGGATCGGGCTGGTGCAGCATGCCCTTGTAGCCATCACCCGTGGTGCGTGGCTTATTGGTATACACGCGCATAACCAGCATCAGCTTATCGGCAACCCTTTCCTGCAGGCGGGCAAGGCGCGCGGCATATTCAAGCACGGGTGGCTCGCTATCCACCGAGCACGGGCCGATCAGCAGCACCTTTTTATTTGATTTTCCCGTAAAGATTTCGGCAAGCTCGGCATCGTGCGCCGCCTTGGTCGCTGCCGCCTTGACACCGATGGGGTATTTTTCTTTGACGTCTTCGGGGGTGGGAAGCTCGTGTACGAAATTCATTGACATGAGGAATCACTCTTTTCTTTGTTAAACTAAATTTACTGTGACAAATTTTGTCACACCCCTTGACAAGCAACAAATTGTATGTTACACTTGTTATCGTTACACTCGTAACTGTTACGATTGTACCACCCAAAAATAGAATTGTCAACCACAACGTTTGTTAGTGTGACAAAATGGAGGTTTTTGTTCGTGTCTAAAGGAAGTGAATCTAACCGCCTTGCCAAGGAGTGCATTGTAACCGCACTGGTTGAGCTGATGAAGATCAGAGATTATGACAGCATTTCTATCACCGACATCGCCAAAAAAGCAGGCGTGTCACGTATGGCGTACTATCGCAATTACACCTCAAAGGACGATATATTGAACAAATATATTGCAGAGGTGGGCGAAAGCATTCACCAAATGATTGCCGAGAGCAACAGCTCTGCCGTGCCCTACGATTATTTTCATGCGCTGTTTGAGCAGCTCGGGCAATACAGTGATCTTGCCATTGTTGCTTACCGTGCGCACCTTGGCGAGCTGATTTTGGCGGCTCTTATTAAAAATATGTTTATCACCTTCCCGCCCCCAAACGACAGCGCCGAGGAGCGCTATCACCGCTTTTTCTTGGCGGGCGCGTTTTATAACGTATTTATTGAATGGTTGAAGGGCGGCTTGCGCGAAAGCCCTGCCGAAATGGCAAAAACCTGCGCTGAAATGGCTACTATGGGCTGCCCCACACCCTTTGACGAGGTGGGCAAAAATGTGTAAAAAGTTAACGGTTAGTATTGTGGGACTTGGTCTGATCGGTGGCTCTCACCGCACTGCTGCGCGAGGGACGCATCGCCAAGGAAAACGCCGACAAGGACGGTGAAGATAAGTAATGGAAACAATTACGGTAAAAGCATCTAAAGCGTATACGGTGGAGGTTGGCAGCGGGCTGCTGGCAGGCATTGGCACGCGCCTTTCCTCCCTGCTTCCCACGCCCCGCAAGATCATGCTGGTGAGCGACGACACGGTGTCAGCCCTTTACGGCGAGGCAGTAAAGCGCTCGCTTTTGGCAGCAGGATATACCGTTGAAACCTTTATTTTTCCGCACGGCGAGGCATCCAAAAGCACCGCCACACTCCTCTGGCTTTGGAACGCAATGGCACAGGCAAGGCTTTCGCGCAGTGACTGCGCGGTGGCACTGGGCGGCGGCGTTGTAGGCGACCTCACAGGCTTTGCCGCAGCCACCTATCTGCGCGGCATCGCCTGCTATCAAATTCCCACAACGCTCTTGGCAATGGTAGACTCCTCGGTTGGCGGCAAGACTGCGGTGGATTTGCCTGCAGGCAAGAACCTGTGCGGCGCATTTTCACAGCCCATTGGCGTGCTTTGTGACACGGACGTGCTGAAAACGCTGCCCGATGAGATCTTTGCGGACGGCTGTGCCGAGGTCATCAAATACGGGTATCTGGGCGACCCCACGCTGCTGAAAATGCTGGAGTGTGATTTTAAAAACGACCCCGAGCAGGTGATCGCACGCTGCATTGCCGACAAGCGCAACATAGTACAAGAGGACGAGCACGACAACGGCACACGTCAGCTTTTAAATCTTGGCCACACGGCCGGACATGCGATAGAAAAGCTTTCCGATTTTTCGATCTCCCACGGCAGTGCGGTGGCGATCGGTATGCTGATGGCAGCAAGAGGTGCGGCGGCAAGAGGTGCTTGCACGCCCGACGTACCTGCACACATGGAAAAAATGCTCCGCCGCTACCGCTTGCCGACCGAATGCCCTTATGGGGCAGCAGCGCTTGCCGCGGCAGCACTCTCCGATAAAAAACGACGCGGCGACACAGTAACCTTTATTTTGCCGAAGCAGCTGGGCGAAAGCGTGCTTTACCCCGTGCCCGCCGAGGAGCTGACCGCACTGTTTGCGGCAGGAGGCGCACCGCTATGACCGTTGTTTTGAAAAATCCTACCTATGCAGCAACGTTGGCGGCGCCCACCTCAAAATCGGCGGCGCACCGCGCACTGATCGCGGCGGCGTTTGCCGACTGCGAAACGCAGCTGCCGATGCGCGTTTCCTGTGAGGATATTGATGCCACGGCGCGTTGTCTTGCGGCACTTGGCGTTGGCATTACCAAAACAGACAAGGGGCTGACAGTCACACCCGTGGCGCGCGATAAGATCGTAAAAAACGCGGTGCTTGACTGCGGCGAATCGGGCTCAACGCTCCGTTTTATGCTACCCGTTTGCGCGGCACTTGGCGCAAATGCAACCTTTTTGCGGCGCGGCAGACTGCCAAAGCGACCACTCTCCCCGCTTGCCGAGGAGCTGACCGCGCACGGGCTTTCCTTACGCGAAAGCGGCGCGGAGCTGATCGCCGAGGGTAGGATCACGGCGGGCACGTACAGCATTGCCGCAAACGTTTCTTCTCAACATATTACAGGGCTGCTGCTTGCGCTTTCGCTGTTTGACGAGCCCTCCGCGCTCACTCTCACGGGCACGGTGGAATCTGCCCCATATATTGACATAACAGTGGAAATGCTCTCGCGCTTCGGTGCGGCACCCATAAGAGAGGAAAACTGCTTTTTTGTCAGCGGATGCTCAAAAAAACCGATAACCTCCCCCAAAATCATTGCCCCCGAGGGTGATTTTTCGGGCGCGGCGTTTCCGCTTGCCCTCGGGGCTATCGGCACGCACCCCGTCACGGTCACGGGGCTTTCTCTGCCCTCCCTGCAGGGCGACAGCGAAATTCTTTCCCTGCTTGCGCGCTTTGGCGCGAGGGTGGAAATCGGCGAAAACGGGGTAACCGTTTCCCCTGCCCCCCTAACGGGCATTGAGATTGATGCAAAGCAGATACCCGATCTCGTGCCGATCCTTGCCGTGGTAGCCACAGCAGCAGCGGGTGTGACGCACATTACCGGGGCTGAGCGCTTGCGCCTTAAGGAGAGCGACCGTCTTGCTTCGGTGACCGCATTTTTGCGCACCCTTGGTGGGGATATTACCGAAAATCCCGACGGACTGACCGTTGTAGGCGGCAAGCCATTGCACGGCGGCACAGTCAACGCGTGTGGCGATCACCGCATTGCCATGAGTGCCGCGGCAGCAGCACTGCTCTGTGAAGGCACCGTCACCATTCCGCACGCCGAATGCGTGCAAAAATCCTATCCCACCTTTTTTGAGGAAGCGGTATTCGCTACAGAAAGGGAGCAACCATGAAGAACACATACGGAAACAACATTTCCCTTTCGGTATTCGGCGGCTCGCACGACGCCGAGATCGGCATGACACTGGAGGGCTTTCCCGCAGGGCTTGCCCTTAACAACAATGCACTTTACGCACTGATGGCACGCCGCGCGCCCGGCTCCACGCCCCTTGGCACGCCGCGCCGCGAGGGTGACCTGCCGATTTTTACCGAGGGACTTGACGAAAACGGCGTGACCACGGGCGGGCGCATTCGCGCGGTCATCCGCAATGAAAACACACACTCCTCCGATTACAGCTTTATTTACGACACCCCGCGCCCCGGGCACGCTGACTTTGCGGCACTGAAAAAGTACGGCAACGGTGTGGATCTGCGCGGCGGCGGACGCTTTTCAGGGCGTCTTACCGCACCGCTTTGTATTGCGGGCGGCATGTGCTTGCAGTATCTTGCGGCACGCGGCATTCGCATTGGCGCGCACATTGCCTCGGTAGGTGGGGTAAGGGACGCATTTTTCGACCCCGTTTCACCCGATATCGCATTATTTGACAAAATTGCCGCGCGCCCCTTGGCAGTTATTGACGAGGCGGCGGGTGAACGAATGGCTGAGGTTATCAAGGCGGCGCGCGCCGCAGGTGACTCTGTGGGCGGAACGGTAGAATGTGCCGTAACGGGGCTTGATATTGGGCTTGGCGAGCATATGTTTGACGGTGTGGAGGGCAGAATTTCCTCTATGCTCTTTGCCATTCCCGCCGTGAAGGGCGTGGAATTTGGTGCGGGCTTTGCCGCAGCTGCCATGCTTGGCAGTGAAAACAACGACCCCTTCCTGACCGACGGCAAGACCGTAAAAACAAAAACCAACAACTGCGGCGGCATTCTCGGCGGTATGACAAACGGTATGCCCGTGATCTTTCGCATTGCGGTTAAGCCCACGCCCTCGATCGCGCGTGAGCAGGAAACGGTTTCCCTGAAAGCCATGCAAAACACCACCCTGAGGATCGGCGGCAGACACGACCCCTGCATTCTCCCCCGTGTAGTACCCGTAGTAGAAGCGGCGGCAGCGATTGCCGTGCTTGATCTTTTACTTGATGAAGAAAGGCAATAACCATGAACGATACCGAAAAAAAGCCGCTTGACCTTGGCATGCTGCGCCAAGAAATAGATCGCATTGACACCGAGCTGGTGAGGCTTTTTTCAGAGCGCATGCATGTTTCTGCAGGCGTTGCCGAATACAAGCGCGCCAGCGGCATGGCGGTGATGGACCACGTACGCGAGGCGGCATTGCTTGACCGCGTGGCGGCAATGTCGCCCGCAGAAACGGCTGACTATACCCGCACGCTATACGCCAACATTCTCTCGATTTCGCGCGCCTATCAGCACGCGAGGCTCGGCTCTGATTCTCCGCTAACGCGCGAGATCTCACGTGCGGCGGCAGAAACGCCGCAGGATTTTCCCAAAACCGCCACGGTTGCCTGCCAAGGTACGGCAGGTGCTTACTCCTGCAAGGCGGCAAAACGGCTATTTGAAAGCCCCACTATTCGCCACTACGCCCAATTTTCTGACGTATTTGCCGCCATTGAGGCGGGCAAGTGCCGCTACGGCGTGTTACCGATTGAAAACAGCACCGCAGGGTCTGTGACGGAGATCTACGATCTGATGTCAAGGCACCGCTTTTACATTGTGCGCGCATTGCGCCTTGATATTGACCATTGCCTGCTTGCCACAAAGGGCACAAAAATGGCAGACGTTAAAGAGATCGTTTCTCATAAGCAGGCGCTGGCACAGTGCGCAAGCTTTCTTTCAAAGCACCCCGAAATAAAGATAACTGCTATGGATAACACGGCAGTAGCAGCGCGTTACGCGGCAGAGCACGGAAACGGCGTTGCCGCCATTGCGGGGCGTGATTGCATGGCGCTTTACGACCTTGATCTGATTGCAGAAGGTATTTGTGACAGCACACGCAACCGCACGCGCTTTATCTGCATTTCAAAGGTGCCCGAAATTTATCCCGACGCCGATAAGACCAGCCTTATTTTGACGATCCCCCACGTGGCGGGATCGCTTGCGCGGATCCTAAACCGTTTTGATGCCCTGCGCATCAACCTCACAAAGCTTGAATCCCGCCCGATCCCCGACCGTGACTTTGAATTCCGCTTTTACTTTGATCTTGTATCCCCAGCAGCTTCCCCCGCGCTCTCTCACCTGCTCTTTGAGCTCTCGGGCGAGCACGAGGAATTTCGTTATCTCGGCACCTACAGCGAGATAGAATAGAGGTGCCCATGTCACAAAATGCAACGAAAAAGCAGCTGAAGGTAGGGCTGATCGGCGAGCATCTCTCACATAGCTATTCGCCGCAAATTCATGCGGCACTCGGTAGCTACGAGTATGGACTCATTGAGTTGCCACCGCACGAGGTAGGTAATTTTCTCACCACGGGTGAGTTTGATGCCTTAAACGTTACCATTCCCTACAAGAAGGACGTCATTCCCTATCTTGCAAGGCTTTCCGACACCGCCAGGCGCATTGGCGCGGTCAACACCATCGTGCGCGAGGCGGACGGCAGCCTTTCGGGCTACAACACCGATTACGATGGCCTCTTTGATATGATACTTGACCTTGGTGTTTCCTTTTGCGGCAAAAAGGTGCTGGTGCTGGGCTCGGGCGGCGCCTCAAAAACCGCCGTGGCGGTGGCAACCGACATGGGGGCTTGTGCCGTGGTCGTGATTTCCCGCAACGGCGAAAACAACTACGAAAATCTTGAAAAGCACGCAGATGCTGCCGTGATCATCAATACCACCCCCGTGGGCATGTATCCAAACAACGGCAAGGCGCCCCTGTCGCTTGACCGTTTTTCGCGGCTTGAGGCGGTTTTTGATCTCATCTATAACCCTGCTTGCACTGCGCTGATGCAGGAGGCGCAGGCACGCGGCATCAAGGTGCAAAACGGACTTTTGATGCTGGTTTCACAAGCGCGCCGCGCTGCCGAGCTTTTCACCCGCAAAACGATTGCGCGTGAGGCTTCAAAAAGGATTGCCGAAAAGCTGGCACGCGACACCGAAAACATTATTCTGATCGGCATGCCGGGCTGCGGTAAAAGCACCCTTGGCAGACTGCTGGCAAGTGAGCTTGGTCGCCCCTTTGCAGATGCAGATGAAGCACTGGTAACCGATGCGGGCAGACCGATACCCGAAATTTTTAAAAGTGAGGGTGAGGCAGGCTTTCGCGCACGAGAAAGTGAAGCACTGGCAAGGCTTTGCCGCGAAAGGGGGCAGGTGATCGCCACGGGCGGTGGGTGTGTCACGGTTGCCGCAAACTATCCGCTTTTGCACCAAAATGGCAGGATCGTATTTCTTGACATCAAGCCCGAGGGGCTTTCTTGCGAGGGGCGCCCCTTGTCGCTCTCGCGCTCACCCGAGGCGCTTTACCGAGAGCGCCTGCCGCTTTACCGCAAATTTGCCGACGTGACCGTGCCCATTACACGCAACGTGGAGGAAAATATCAAACGCATAAGGGAGGCACTGAAATGAAGCTGCTTGTGATCAACGGGCCAAATCTCAATATGCTTGGCATTCGCGAGCCCGAAATATACGGTGACCGCAATTACGCGGCACTTTGCATGTTTGTTGAAAATGCCGCCGCCGAGGTGGGAGCTACGTGCGAGATCTACCAATCTAATCACGAGGGTGCGATCGTGGATAAGATACAAGAGGCATACGGCAGGGTTGACGGCATTGTGATCAACCCCGCTGCCTACACACACACCAGTGTAGCCATTGCCGACGCGCTTTCTGCCGTGGCGATCAAAACAGTGGAGGTGCATCTTTCCGACGTGATGCAGCGCGAAAGCTTCCGTCACCACTCCTTTGTTTCTCCCATTGCCGCAAGAACCTATATGGGGCTTGGATTTGAGGGATATAAAAAAGCGATCCGTTATCTTGTGCTGGGTGAGGAGTAAACAAAATAATAAAAACAGGCGATTGGCAGCATAAACGCTGTTGATCGCCTGCTTTTTATGTTGTGAACACTTCACTTTCTCGACATTTCCAGATATTTTTTTGAATTTTCCAATTTTGCATTATATTTTTTCTATTTTTATTATTTTGCAATTTTATTTTTCAATCGACAAAACCGTTTATTTTTCTACCTTTTAAAAAATGACATTTTTTTGGGCATTGCCGTTTGGCAATGCCCATTCTCAATTTACGCATCACGAACGGTAGATCTTAACACCCATAATGGTTTCCACGCGCTCTACCTTGACCACGCGTCTGCCCGTTTTATCGGTGTAAAGGATCTTGATCCATTCATCGTCAACGTCAAGCACCTCACACGCGATATCAGGGCTTTCGGTCAGAAATTCCGCCTCATCGTTTTTGATGCTGCAGCAGCACCCCTTCAGCGAAAGCAACATATCGGACATTGTAAATCCCCCCCTTTTTTGTTGGCTCATTCTGCCAATTCCATTTTTTGCACGTTTGGGGGATTTTATACAGCAGGGCTTAAAATTTCAGCAAGCCGTGTCACCCTGCAGCTCGCTTACCGCCGCTTGCCCGTTTTGCATGGCGTCCTTTTTTTTATTATTTTGCATAACCTCGGCAATACGGTTGAACGCGACCACCACAGCCACCAAAAAAATGACGACAATCAAAATACGTATCAGATAAGTCAGTGGCGAAGCTCCGCCACTCTTTTTTCCTTTTTTCGACATACTTTTTTCTTTCCTTTATAGAGTTCAGCTTTAACTGCACTAACAGATGGCGTGGTTGCCAAAAATCCGTTTTGGGCAGCAGAAAGCTGTTTTTTACACAGTAACAGAGAGCGACACTTGCGCCGTTTTGCCAAAGCAACTCGCCACAGACGGACTGCGGGTAACAACAAAAAGCGCAAAAGCACCGAAAGAAATAAGCGAAGGGGCAAAATGAGCACCACACGAAGATACAAAAGACCCACCGCAAGCAAAAATGCCGCGTATGCAATGAGGGGGTCAAGGCGCGGTGTGCACAAAAGACGCCACAAGGCCACGCCAATCACAAATAGTGCCAGTGCGCTGATGCGAAACAAACCACCATGAAAGCGAAAGCCGATCCACAAAAATACCAAAGCCCCAATAATGGGAAACAAAAGCTCGGCAAAAAGCGAAACCGCCCGACACCAGATGCGGCGCGGGGGTGCCGTGTGCCAGCCAAGCGGCTTACCCAAAAGCGGCAAGGGACGCTCGTACAGCGCCCTAAGATGCTTTGGCGGCTGATGCGCGCCGAGCAGTATCTTTACAACCTTGCCGAGGTCTGCAAGCAGTCCCAAGGAAATACCGCCCAAAAGCGAAGCAAGAAACAAGCCAAGCTGCAGAATGGGGTCAATGGTCATACCGAGCGAAAAAGCCCCGCAAGGCGGCTTTTTTTGCGTGCTGTCCCCGTGCTTGTGTAATAGAGTGCGGACACGTTACCATCCACAACAACCACGCCGCGCGCAAGATCAAGCACACCCACACGCAGGCCCGTTCCCTCAAGTGTTAGCTCACCGCCTGCGGTATCAAGCACCACGCTCTCCTCGTCAAAGCTGTGTACCTCAACAACACCCGAAATTTCGGCGTGTGCACGGTCAAGAAGTGAGAGCGAATGGCCCACTGCCGCATTTTCCCTTTGTATATCCCCCATAGCTACCTCCACAACAAAGTATCGGTACACTATATGCGTGATTGCAGCGTTTTATTCTATAACCTCATAAAGGCTTGCGGCATCTGCCTTGCCTGCGCTCTCCTTTACGCACGCCACGCGAACCTTCAGCGCACGCGCGCCAAACGCTACTTCTATAATATCGTTTTCCTTTACCTCATAGGATGCCTTTGCGGGGCGTCCGTTTACCGTAACACGCGCGGCATCGCACGCGTCGTTGGCAACGGTGCGCCGCTTGATGATACGGGATACCTTTAAATATTTATCAAGTCTCATGCGATCTCCTCAAAAAAACGCGCGGCGAGTAAAACTCGCCGCGCATTTTATGAATTGGATTACTGAACAGCTTCTTTGAGTGCCTTGCCTGCGGCGAAGGTAGGAACCTTTGCAGCTGCAACCTCAATGGTTTCACCGGTGCGGGGGTTGCGAGCAGTTCTTGCTGCGCGTGCCTTTACGGAAAACGTGCCAAAACCAACAAGCTGAATCTTATCGCCTGCCTTGAGCGCGTCTTTGATGGCATCAACGGTAGCGTTGAGGGCTGCCTCGGCATCTTTCTTGGAAATTGCGCTTTTTGCTGCAATAGCTTCAATCAGTTCTGCTTTGTTCATGGGTGTATACATCCTTTCTGTTATGTTTGGGTCTTGGTGGCAGGCTTTCGCCTATACCATTTGTATTTTACCACATTTTAAACAAAAAAGCAAGAGGAATTTTCAAAAAATTAGCCATTTTTCTCGCATTTTTGGCTTTTTTTTGCAAGTTTCCACAAAATATCCTTCTCATCATCCGACAAAAGCGCGAGATCTGCTCCTTTTTCGGCTGCAAGTGCCTCTACCTCGGCAAAACGCCCAACAAACTTGTCGGTTGCGCGCGTAAGCGCCTCCTCGGGCTCAACGCCCACCTTGCGGGCAAGATTTGCCGCCGTGAAGAGCAAATCGCCGATCTCCTCAAGGATCGCTTCCTCACAGCCTTGGGCAAGTGCCCCCTCTACCTCGGCAAGCTCCTCCTTTATTTTAAGGAGCACCGATGCCGTATCGGGAAAATCCATCATCTTTGCCTTTTTCCCCACCTTTGCGGCACGCATAAGAGCAGGCAGCTGGCGTGGAATGGCATTTAGCTTGTCGGTGACGGTGTTGCGTGCCTTTTCCTCACTTTTGATCGTTTCCCAGTTGGCAAGCACCTCGGCAACGCTATCCGCCTTACCCGCACCGAAAACGTGCGGATGGCGATGGATCATTTTGCGGCAAACGTCACCTGCTATCTCATCAAAGGTGGCACGCCCCTCCTCCTGCTCGATCTGTGCGTGCATCACGATCTGCAGCAAAGCGTCGCCCAGCTCCTCGCGCAGCAGCGCAGGATCCTCGTTATCAATGGCTTCAATGACCTCATAGGTTTCCTCAATAAAATCACGGCGCAACGATCGGTGCGTTTGCTCCATATCCCAAGGGCAGCCCCCCGGCGCGCGCAGCAGCTCTACTATCGTAACCAGATCGTAAACGTTATATACATCCTTTTCAAGTATTGATTTCAGCTTTTCGTCTCTTGTCATTGTTTTTTACCTCTTGTAATAAATTACATTTTATCAGCATGCGGCAAATTGTCTTGCCACCGGGAATTTCCTCAATATCATCCTGCCGTATCGCACCAAGCCACAGTGCGAGTGCGAGATAAAGCAACGCCACAGGCAGCAAAACGAGTGGCATTTGCCACGCTGCCGTGCCGCAGGCACGCACAAGCGCGGCATAGGCAACGCCCCCGAGTGCCACTGCAATAACGGCTGCGGCAAGCGGACGCAAAAACGCCCTTGCCGAAAAAAGCGGAAACGGCACACAGCGCGAAAGCACCGCAAGATCGACTGCAAGAACCGTCAAATTACAGGCAAGCGTGCTGATTGGCGCGCCCAAAATATGAACGCTTGGCAGCGAGAGTAAAATAGCCTCGCTAATTAGCTTCACGCCTGCCCCCGCAAGCATGGCAAAAACGGGCACCGCGGGCTTTCCCGCCGCCTGCAATGCCGCCCCTGCAAGCGCGATCAGCACGGCGGGCAAGAGTGCTGCGGCAAGCACCGAAAGCAGCGGAGCTGCTACCAAAATAGCGGCATCCTGCCCCATATACAAAAGCGCCAGCAAGGGGTTAGCGAAAACCGAAAGCCCGAGTGCTGCGGGCAGCACAACCAAAGCGGCGAGCCGCAATGCCTTACCAAACGCCATTGCCACCCCCTCACCGTCCTTTGCCGCAAAGGCGGCAGAAAGCATTGGGGTGAGTGAAAGCGTGATGGGGGCAAGGAGTGCCGGTACGAGATTATAAAGCGGCACGGCAAGATTGCCGTAGCTGCTATACATAGCATTGGCAACAGCGGGCGCATAGCCGATCGCCTGCAATCTGTTTGAGATCAGCGCCGTATCCACCAGACTGACGAGGCTCATGACCGAGGCACTAACCGTAACGGGCAACGCCACACGCAAAATATCGGCGAGCACACACCGCACGGCGGTGGGCTTGCGTTTCGCCGAAGAAAAAAGCTGACGGCGGCAGTATAGCATGGCAAGGGCGAGAAAGAGTGCCGAAAGCGCCACACCCAACGTAATACCGAGAATGGCAGCCGCCGCTACCGTGGGGGTACTCGCCCCGCGTTCCTTTGCAAGGTGCGCCAGCAGCACGCCGAAAACCAGCTTTCCTATCGCCTCGATCACCTCGGAAACTGCCGTTGGTACCATATTGTGAAAGCCCTGAAAAACGCCTCTGCCTGCACCCACAAAGGCCGCAAGCATCAGTGCGGGGGCTATGGCGATGAGGGCTTGGTCTGCCTCGCGCATGCCAAGCCCTGCGGCAATCTGCGGAGCAAACAGGATAAGCGATAGTGTGCCAAGTGCCCCCACGAGAAAAAACACCGCAAGCGACACACCAAAGACACGCCCCACCGCCCCCCTCTCTCCCTTTGCGACAGCGCGGGAAACAAGAAGAGAGAGTGCGGTGGGGAGCCCTGCGGCAGATAACACGAACAGCAAGGAATACACGTGATATGCCGACAAAAAGTATGCCATACCGCCAACACCAACGATTAGGAGCAGCGGTATCTTATAAAACAGTCCTATTACCTTGGCAAGCAAGGTGGCGGGCGTTAAGATCATCACGCCGCGCATAAATTTTTTCTCCCTTGAGGGAGTGCCGTTTTCCGACAAAGCGTATCACCCCTTTGACGGGGCACGGATCAAAAGCCGCGTTCCCGATAAAATGATACGATCTGATCGTGCTGCTCACGCGAGATACCCGCATCAAGATACTCATAGGGATATTTCGCGTTAAACAGGCGCGTGATAACGGTTTTTTTGCCGCTTTCGGGGGCGGCATATTCCATTAGCTTGGTAACAGCCCCCGCACCCGCTGCAAAGATGGAATGAACCTCTTCCATCATATAAATATTATAAAGACCCTCAAAGCCCTCTTTGGCAAACCCAACGTTTTCGTAATTGCCTACCATGTTCTTTTGGCGGTACATGTAATAGGGCTTAAAGCCTGCCTCTGCGGCGCGGATCTGTGAATAGTCCACGCATTTGCCCGCATCTCCGCCGCGCAGGTTGTAAACGCGGTTATCTTGCCGCAGGATCTCCGCCGCGCGCTTTACACAGAAGGTATGCACGGTAATGTTTTCGGGGTCAAGGCGCAGGATCTCGTCAAAGGTCGCGGAAAAGCGGGTAAAATCATCACCCGGAAGCCCCACGATCAGATCGGTATTGATACACTTTATGCCCGATCTCTTTGCAATATCATACGCGCGATAAAAATCTTCGGTTGTGTGGGAGCGACCGATACCGCGCAGCACCTCGTCGCACAGTGTTTGCGGATTGACGCACACACGCGTAACGCCAAATTCCTTGGCAATTGCCATTTTTTCGGCATCAATGGTATCGGGTCTGCCACTCTCGAGCGTAAACTCACGCAATAAAGACACGTCGGTGCCCTGCGCCACGGTCTCAAGCAGCTCGCGCAGCTGGGGGGCGGTAAGGATCGTGGGGGTGCCGCCACCGATATAGACCGTCAGCACGCGAAGCCCAAGCTCCTTAATAAGGCGAAACTTTTCTCTGATCTCCTCCTTGAGCAAAACGAGATACTCGGGAATAAGAGAAAGCAGCCGCTTTGAGGTATAGGATACGAAGGAGCAGTAGGAGCAGCGCGAGGGGCAAAACGGAATGGAGATATACACGCTGCAATCGCGTATATCGGGCTTGCCGATGATCTGCTGCTCGTACAGTGCCACGTCGGTGGCAAGTGCAGCCTTTTTGGGGATCACCAGATAATCAGAGGCGAGCATTCTTTTCACGCGCGTTTTGCTGTGACCCTGCAAAAGCAGCTCGGTTGCCACCTTTGAGGGGCGCACGCCCGTCAGCATCCCCCAAGAGGGGCGATAATGTAAAATTTCACCTGCAGCACCAAGGATCACGTGTCCGATCACCAGCTTGCGCAGGCGGTCTGCGGTCAAATCCTCGCGGCGGGCAAGCGTTTTTTCAGAGGTGGCGGTCTTACCGTCGCAATTCAAGATGACCTTGGCATAGACCTCCTGCTCATTTTCGGTGACGGTGAGATAGAGGTTATGCGAATCCTCCTCTCCCTCACCAGAAAACCTTTCACCGGGAAAAAAGATCATGCACAGTGTTTGTACGTAATACGCGTTGATATTGCCCTCAATGTGCAGTCTCATGCTTGCTTCCCCTTTCCTTTATTTTTTAGCACTTCACTATCCATAACAATGGTTACGGGTCCGTTTGCCTCCATATCGATCCTCATATCGGCGCCAAAGCTTCCCTTTTCTACCTGCGCGATCTCCTGCCTCATGCAGCGCACGAAATCAAGATAGAGCATCTGTGCCCTTTGCGGTGCTGCCGCACCGAAATAAGAGGGACGGTTGCCGTGAGAATAGTCGGCAAGCAGAGTGAAGTTAGAAACCACCAGCACGCCGCCACCGATATCCTTTACCGACAAATTCATTTTTTCGTTTTCATCCTCAAAAATACGGCATGAGGCGATCTTTTTTGCCAGCAGCTCACCGTCATGCAAGGAGTCCTGCTCCGCTACGCCAAGCAGCACAAGCAGCCCCTTGCCGATCTCGCCAACGGTCTTGCCGTCAACGCGCACCGCAGCACGGTCTACACGCTGTAATACAGCTATCATGAAAAACCTCTTCCGATATCGATCACGTCGCGCAAGCCCTTGAGGCGAGAAACGATAGAATGATAGTGATCGACGTTCTTACAACTGATCTTCAAATTAACGATGATGCGCCCATCGTTCTTTTTCTGGGTGTTGATCTGCAAAAGCAGCACCTTCATATCGGCAAGTGCCATGGTGATCTCCGCAAGGATCGT
The DNA here is from genome assembly GCA_045652845.1 of Eubacteriales bacterium. Taxonomy (GTDB): domain Bacteria; phylum Bacillota; class Clostridia; order Oscillospirales; family CAG-272; genus Firm-07. The sequence continues at coordinate 16,572 of JAZOLJ010000067.1, forward strand.
AAGGCTGCTGTAAGCATAGATCTGCACGAGTGCTTCATACACGTCGGTCGAGTTTTCATTATTGCCACGCTCCCAGTGTGCCTCTACCCAACGGTCGGCATCCTCGGGCTTTTTCATGCCGCTTTCAACGTTCGGGCAATCCACCTTATGAATAGAGATGCCAAAGCCCTTGGTGATAAAGCCGATCACGTTATCGCCGGGCAGCGGGTTGCAGCACTTGGCAAATTTCACCTGACAGCCGCGCTCGCCATCCACCACGATGCCGCTGTTTTGGCGCATATGGCGCGGCTTTTCGGCAACGCGGATATTCTCCACCGCCACGGGCAGTGCTTTTTCCTCGGGCTCGCTTGGACGCACCACCTTATCAAATTCCTCGCGCAAGCGCGTGGCGATCTTTGAAACGGTAAGACCGCCGTAACCAATGGTATTAAAGAGATCTTCAATGTTGGCATAGCCTGCGCGCTGTGCCACTGCCCCGATGATCTCCTCGCGCTGTGCCTCGTTTGTGGGTCTGCCGAATTTTTTCAGCTCCATCTCAACCGCAGCCTTACCGACCGCGATATTATCCGTGCGCTTTTCCTTTTTAAACCACTGGCGGATCTTGGCGCGTGCCTCGCCCGTTTTCACGATATTGAGCCAGTCACGTGACGGGCCCTTGGAGAAGCCCGAGGTGATGATCTCTACAATCTCACCGTTTTGCGGCACACGGTCAATGGGCACGATCATGCCGTTGATCTTCGCGCCCGTCATCTTGTTGCCGACCGCCGAGTGAATGGCATAGGCAAAGTCAATGACGGTTGCACCCTTGGCAAGAGTGATCACGTCACCCTTGGGGGTAAACACGAAGGTTTCATCCTGAAAGACGTCGGTCTTAAACACGTCAATAAACTCGTCGGGGTCGCGCGTATCCTCCTCGCTTTCAAGCAAACGGGATACCCACGCGAGCTTTTTATCCATATCCTCGCGGCTCTGCGCACCCGATTTGTACTTCCAGTGTGCCGCGATACCGAATTCTGCAATCTCGTGCATCTCGCGCGTGCGGATCTGCACCTCAAAGGGCACACCAAACCGCCCAATGACCGTGGTGTGCAAGGAACGGTAGAGATTGGGCTTGGGCGTAGAAATATAGTCCTTGAAGCGACCGGGCATTGAATTATACATTTCGTGAATGATACCGAGGGCGGTATAGCATTCAAGCTCGGTGTTCACGATGATACGCAGCGCATAAAAGTCGTATATCTCATCAAAGCTCTTGTTTTGCGTGTACATCTTTTTATAGATGCTGTAAACCGACTTGATGCGCCCCTCAAGCGTGAAAGGAATATTGTTTTCACGCATTTTATCGCCGACCTGCTTTCTGATATGCTCTACAAAATCGGTGTGCGTGCCGTATTTCTTTTCTATATCTGCCTTAACCTCGTTATAGCCGTACGGATCAAGGTACATCAAGCTTAAATTTTCAAGCTCCTGCTTGATGCGCTGCATACCGAGGCGGTGTGCAAGCGGCGCGTAAATATGCATGGTTTCAAGTGCTGTGGTGCGCTGCTTTTTATCGGAGCGCGCATCAAGCGTGCGCATATTGTGCAGACGGTCACAAAGCTTGATAAAGATCACGCGCACGTCCTTTGACATAGCAAGCAGCATCTTACGCAGGGTTTCAATATGTGCTTCCTCTTTATCCTCTACCTCAAGCAGCACGATCTTGGTAAGGCCGTCAACGATGAGCGCTACGTCCTTGCCAAAGCGTTTTTCGATCTCCTTAAGATTGGTCTTATCGGCGCAGTCCTCTACCGTGTCGTGCAGCAGCGCCGCACAGATCGAATCGGAATCAAGCCCCAAGGTCGCCACGATCTCGGCAACGGCAATGGGATGAGAGATATAGGCCTCTCCGCTTTTTCTCCACTGCCCCTCGTGCAGCATAGAGGCATATTCGTATGCTGTGGTGATCTTTGGAATATTATAATTGTTACCCGATGCATGCAGTATCTCAAACAAACGGGCAATATCGCTGTAAGCGGCACTTGCCATAGCTGCCTCCTTTCAGGCTCGGTTGCGGCACTGTGAGCGTAATTTTTTCAAAATGAACGATTTTTCAATATTCGCCTTTTCGGCGCGGTAATACATATCAAAGCGATAGCGGGCACCATCAAGCTCCTCCACACCGCAGATCTGCAGCTCGCGGAAGATCTCAAGAATATATTTGAGGCACGGATACGTGATCTTGCAGGGTGCTGCCATATTGACAAGGGACAAAAGCTCTACCTCGCCGTATTCACTCTTGCCGCGTCTGAATTCACGGCGCAGTGCCGTGTATACGTGCGCAAAAAGCGCGCGATCGGGCAAAACGCTCTCCTCTGCGTCAAAGGGCGCACCTGCGCGCAGCTCACGGTAGCGGCGGCGCCCCTCCTCAAGCTCGCTTTGATAGCTGCAGGAAAGACGCGCATCCTGCACGGTCAGCTGTACCGAGCGCAGATCGCGATATTCGTTGATATCAAGGGTACAAACAAGGTCGATTCTATCTCCCTCTCCAAACTCGATCTCGGAGCGAGAGGTGGAAAAAAGCAGTGCGTAAAGTGCACGGTCACCGTCGGTCACGGTCAGCTTTAGGTGCTTGCCGCCACCAAGCTCGGCAATGCGCTCAACCGTTACATCGCGCACCAAAAAGCGCGGCAAGGGGTTGCCCACACCAAAGGGCTCAAGTGCTGTCAGCTCCTCGGCAAGGGACATATTGATCTCCCCAAACGGGAGCTCGGCATCGATCAAAACGGTTACGCCGTCGTTTGCCTCGGCGTGTGTGGCGGCATATGCGTTGATACGCTCGCGAAAGGCGGCAATACGGTCGCGGCGCACGGTAAGACCCGCCGCCAGCTCATGGCCGCCGTATTTTAGAAGAAGATCGGCACTGTCGGAAAGCGCTTCAACCAAATTGATGCCCTTCACGCTGCGCCCCGAGCCCTTGCCCGCATCCTGCGGGCTGCCGTTTCCTGCCACGGCACCGTCAAAGGTAATAAGAATAGAGGGCATACCGTAGCGTTCGGTCACGCGAGATGCCACGATCCCAATCACGCCCTGTCGCCAATGATCCGCCTCTAAAACCAGCACGTGCGTTTGGTCAAGGTCAAAATCCTCATCAATGCGCGCAAAGACCTCCTGTGCCATGCGGTTTTCCTCCACCTGGCGTTGGTGGTTGATCTCACAAAGCTCGCTCGCCAAGCGCTTTGCCTCCTCGGCGTCCTTTTCAAGCAGCAGCGCAACCGCCAGCGACGCATCACTCATGCGGCCCGCTGCATTAAGGCGCGGTGCCAGCGTAAAGCCGATAAACGAGGCGGTGATCTTTTTGCGGCGCGGTGCTTCTCCCGCACCCCTCGTGCCGGCTGAAGCCTCCTCGATCAACGCGGCAAGACCTGCCCTTTTCGTTTCCTTTAGCTGTTCGATGCCGTATTTTACCATCACACGGTTTTCATCCACGATAGGCATCACGTCAGCCACCGTGCCGATCGCCATAAGATCGGCGTAGCGACTGCAAATGCGGCGCACACCGTCAACCTCTCGCTCACCGCGCTCCACAGCAAGTTGGCTTTCATAGGCGGTGACGAACTTAAACGCCACGCCAACGCCCGCCAGCTCCTTAAAGGGATAAGGGCAATCGGGGCGATGCGGGTCTACAACGGCTACTGCCTCGGGCAGCGGCAGGCGGCACTCGTGGTGATCGGTGATCACCATATCAATGCCGCGGTCAGCGGCATAGCGCACCTCCTCGTTGGCGGTAATGCCCGTATCGACAGTGATGATACAAGTGACGCCATCTGCGGCAAATTTATCAATAGCGGCAACGGAAAGCCCGTAGCCCTCTCCCGTGCGACTGGGAATGTAATATGCCACGTCAGCACCAAGCTCGGTCAAATAAAGATAAAGCAGGCTAACCGAGGTCACGCCATCCACATCGTAATCGCCATAGATCACGATTCTTTCGTGCGCTTCTACCGCGCGGCGCATACGTGCCACCGCGAGGTCCATATCCTTCATCAGGAAGGGGCGATGCAGCACCGCATCGGTGCAGTTGAAAAAGCGAAGCGCCTCGTCGGCGGTACGATAGCCACGGCGGGAGAGCAATTTTGCCAGCACGCTCGATATGCCAAGCGCCTGCTGCAGTGCCGCTACGTCATCCGCCTCGGTGGCGGTGGGGGCGGCAAGGCTCCAGGTCTTTTCTTTTCTTTTGCAGTCTGCCATCATTGCTCCTTTCCCGATACAAAATACCGTATTTTATTCCATGCGTTATTAAGCCTTAATTTCCGATGCCTCAACAAGCGGGCGAAAGCGTGCCATAATCGCCTGCGCGGTCTTCAGACCGTCAAGCGCGGCACTAGTGATGCCACCCGCATACCCTGCACCCTCACCCGCAGGATAGATGCGGTCGTGCCCGATCGCCGTGCGCGCTTCGCCGCGCAAAATACGAAGGGGGGACGAGGTGCGCGTTTCCACACCCGTGAGCACGGCGTGAGGGGCGGCATACCCCTTGATCTTTTTTTCAAACGATGCAAGCCCCGCAGCAAGCGTGTGACTAACGAACGGGGGCAGAATTTCGGTCAGATCCGCTACCCGTGTGCGACCGCCGCCATAGGTCGGCTGCACGCGCGTGGGGGCGGTTGCGTGATAGCTGCCAAGAAAATCCCCTACCGTTTCAACGGGTGCTGCGTAATTTCCGCCACCCGCGCGGTATGCCGCCTGCTCAAGCCCACGCTGAAAGGCAATGGCATCCTCGATCCCACCGCCAACGTCAGCAGGGGTGATCGAAGCAAGCACGGCGGCATTGGAATTTTTACCGTCGCGCGCGTGGTAGCTCATGCCGTTTACCACAACGCCGTTTTCTTCACTGGCGGCAGCAACGACCTCGCCGCCCGGGCACATGCAAAAGGTATATACGCCGCGCGCGCCCGTGGTATCCGAAAGTGCGTACTCGGCGGGGCCAAGCGCGGGGTGACCTGCAAGGTCACCGTAAAGCGCGCTGTCAATATCGGCGCGCAAATGCTCGATACGCACGCCAACCGAAAAGGGCTTTGGCTCGACGGCAAATCCGTGTGCCATGACGGTTGCAAAGGTATCGCGCGCACTGTGCCCGATGGCGAGCACAAGGGCGCCTGCCATAAATTCACCTTGATTGGTCTTTACCAAAACGCCCTCGCCACACTCGCTAAAATCCTCAAGGCGGGTGCGGTAGCACACCCTGCCGCCAAGCATTTCAATGCGCGCAAGGATCGCCCCAACCACGTGGCGTAAAATATCAGTGCCTACGTGCGGCTTGGCGCGCACCAAAATTTCCTCGGGCGCACCAAAACGAACAAGGCGGTCAAGCACGTAATTGCAAAGCGGATCTCCCACGCGCGTAACAAGCTTTCCATCCGAAAAGGTACCTGCACCCCCGGCACCGAACTGAATATTGCTTTCGGGATCCAAAACACCGTGATCGCGAAAGCGTGCGGTAGCGGCGGCGCGTGCCGCCACGTCATCACCGCGGTCAATGATCACGGGACAGTACCCCTCCTCCGCGAGCAGGAGCGCGGCAAAAAGGCCCGCCGGGCCCATGCCGACGACAAGCGGCGGTGATGAGAGCTGCTCGCTGCCGTGCGAAAGCTCGGGTGTGGCGATCTCAAACGGGCGAATGCCCGCCGACAAAAACGCGCGCCTATCAAAAAAAATCGGCTCATTGGCTGTAACCAGAACCGAGCAAACCTGTAGGATCGCGGGCTTTTTTCGTGCATCAAAAGACTTTTTATAAAGGCGAAAATGAAGCCCCGTGGCAGTACTGCACACGCGCTTCATTTTCATCCTGGCTATTTTGATAACCTCCCCCTCGGGCGCATCAAACGGGGCGCGAATATCCGAGAGGAGAAAGGAGCTTGCCTTTTCCCTTTTCGTCATTTTTCTTCAACGGTGAGCGTAAGGTTCGGCACCTCCGTGAGCGACACGCCCTCGGGCAGCACCAGATTGGCAAGCGTGAGATTGTAGGTGCCGGGTGTGCCGCAGGTTTCGGGCACGATCACCTCAATGCAATCCGCGCGCTTGAGAAAGAGCACGGTGCCGCTGACCTCAAGCTCGGCATCGGACAAGACGTACGTGCAATTTGCAGCGCCGCCCTTGATCACAAGCGGCACGTATGCGGTATCCTCAACGTTCATCACAAACAGCCAGACCACCACCGCCAGCAGCAAGCAAACGACGGCAGCAATGACAAGCGACAAGCGGCTGCGGTGTGCCGCATGCTCGCCGTTTTCGATACCGAGATCGGCATTTTCATGTTTACGGTTCATCATGCGTACCCCCTTAATCCTCTTTTTGCTCCTGATGGCGGAGCAGCTCTATCAGCTTGCGGCGCAGGGAGACCGAGGTAAACTCGCGGTAAAGCTCTCCCTTATAGGCGATAGAGATCGTACCCGTTTCCTCAGAAACGACGACCACAACGGCATCGCTTTGCTCGGAAAGCCCAATCGCCGCGCGATGGCGCGTACCAAGCCCCTTAAAAATATCGTTTCTGTCGGAAAGGGGCAGATAGCAGCCCGCCGCAAAAAGGCGGCCGTGACGAATGATAACGGCACCGTCGTGCAAGGGTGCCTTGTTGACGAAAATAGCGCAGAGCAGCTCGGGCGAGAGATCGGCATTGACGATCGTACCCGTGCTGATGTATTCACCGATCTTGGTGGAGCGCTCGATCACGATCAGCGCACCGGTCTTGGAGAAGGACATGTTTTTTGCAGCCTCTACGATCGCGCCGACCGATGCCGCGGATGCCGAAAGATCGCGTGCTTCCGCGCCAATGGTTTTAAGACCGTTGAAGGGGACGGAGCCGATGCGCTCCATTGCAGCGCGCAGCTCGGGCTGGAAGATAATAGCGAGCACGATAAGACCGTATGCAAAAAAGCTGTCAAGGATATAACGAATGGCGTACATTTCAAGCAGCTCGCTGACTGCAAAAATGGCGATCACAATGGCAACGCCCGTTAAAAGCTTGCCCGCGCGCCTGTCGCGCACGAAAAGATAGAGCGCAAAAAAGAGTGCCGCAAGGCAAAGAATATCCACGATATCCCGCCAGCCAAAGGTGCTGAACGGATCTTTAAAGAAGCCGCCCGAAAACAGCTTTTCGATCATTTCTTTCATAATTTACCGCCTGTATGTATTCCGTCACCGCAAAGCGATGCGGGCAGTGGTGCCGACAAGCGGCACTCGCAAAAATCTCTGTGCTGTACGCGTGCATAATACGCGCGTATATTATACTTAATTTTAATTATAACACACACTTTACGGTTTTGCAAACGTTTTTGCAATTTTTTTTGGCATTTTTACAACTTTTTTTGCAAAAAAATCTGTTTTTTCACGCTTCTTTGCAGATATTTACAGCATGCAATAAATTTTCCTCAAAAATTTTGCATTTTTTACGTATTTGTGGTATACTGATAAAAAGCTCTTGCAAAACGGAGGAATGATATGCTGCAAGCTGATTTATACATGCCGACACGTATATTTTTCGGCGAGGGTGCCCTTGAAAAGGGCAAGGACACGCTCCTGCAGATGGGTAGGCACGCCATGATCGTGACGGGTAGATCAAGTGCCAAAAAATGCGGAGCGCTGGGTGACGTCACCGCCCTGCTTGACAGTGCAAAAATTGCCTATACGGTGTTTGATCAAATAACCGAAAATCCGCCGCTGATGACCTGCTACGAGGCAGGAAAGCTGGCAGCCAAGGCGGGGGTTGATTTTGTGATCGGCATTGGCGGCGGCTCGCCGTTGGATGCCGCAAAGGCAATTGCCGCCTTTGCCACGAACGGGGATATTGCCCCCATGGATATTTACGACGACGCAAAGCGCAAGTGCCCTACCCTCCCCATCATTGCGATCCCCACCACGGCGGGCACGGGCAGCGAGGCGAACAATTACAGCATTTTGACGCTGCCCACAGGCACGCAAAAAAAGACCTTTAAGGCAAGCGACAGCTGGCCGCGCGCCGCATTCGTTGACCCGCGCTACACCGCCACGATGTCAAACGCCACCACTCTTTCTACCGCCCTTGATGCCTTTGCACACGCAATGGAGAGCTATCTTTCGCCAAGAGCCACCGTATTTTCCGAAAAGGCGGCGATCTTTGCCGCCACAGAGATTTTTGACGTGATCTCTGCCCTGCCCGAAGCCTATGATGCCACCATGCGCGAGCGATTGGCACTGGCGGCAACGGCGGCGGGCATGGCGATCAGCGTGGCGGGCACGGGCTTCCCTCACCCACTTGGCTACAGCCTCACGATGCTTGACGGCATTCCACACGGACGCGCCTGCGCAGCCTTTGCGGGCGACTATATCACCTACAACGAAAAATGTGAAAACGGGCGCATACGTATTGCGGAATTTGCCAAAGCCATCGGCACAAAGCCAGAGGTTTTGAAGGCGTTTTTGCCCGGTGTTGCCGCCGTGGAGCTTGCCCTCACAGAGGAAGAGATCATCACGCACGTGGAGCTGATCGCGGGCGAAAAAAACTATCAAAACAGCCCTTACGTTCTTTCAAAAGAAGAAATTTACGACATTTATCGCGCACATTTTAAGAAAAAATAATTCCAAATTCGGAAAGCACTTGCCCTTCATTTATCCGACGGTCAGCAAGGCAAAAAGCCTTCTTTTTGCCTTAAAAATTGCGGCAAGCAGACCCGATACACAAAAATCCCCGAACAAACGTTCGGGGATTTTTTATGTTTAAAGTAAGATACAAATAAGCCCGTTACTGCCCTCGTTGATGATGCGCTCAAGCGTTTCGGAAAGCTTGCGGCGTGCCTCCTCTGGCATATGCGCAAGCTTGCCGCGCAGGCTATCACTCACCATTTCGTAAAGGCTCTTGCCAAACATATTGGAGTGCCAAAGCTTTTGCGGATCTGCCTCAAGCTCGGCTAAAATGTTGCGCAAAAACTCCTCGGATTGCTGCTCTGTGCCAACGATTGGGTTGATCTCGGCAGCAATATCCGCGCGGATCATGTGGATCGAGCGCGCTGCGGCACGCAGCCGCACGCCAAAGCCGCCCGACTGGCGCACGATGGCGGGGGTTTCAAGGCGCAGATCGTCAAGCTCGGGCATCACGATCCCGTACCCTCCCGCCTCGGCATCCTCAAGGGCGGACGCCACGCGCGCATATTTCTCTCGCACCGCCGAGAGCTCGCGCACAAGCGAAAGGAGCGTGCCCTCGTCGCGCACCTCCTCACCCGATACCCGACTGATCATATCGTAGTATAGCGATGGGCAAAGCGAGATCTCAATCTCGGCGCGCCCCGTGCCCATATCAAGGTTGGCGAGCTTCACGCCTTCAACCTGCTCAAGCTCTAAAAGCTCGGTAAAGGCATTTGCCACCTCACCCATGCGTGTGATCCTGCCGCCAACACGGCAGACCGCCTCCATCAGCGTGCAGCGCAAGGGGTCGTCGCCCTCAAGCGCGCGCCACCACGAGGGAAAACGAACGCCAACCGAGGTCACGGGAAATTCGCCGAGAATGAGATCGAGTATCCCCACAATATCGGCGGCGGCAAGCGACAGGCAGTTCACAAGTGCCACGGGCACGCCGTATTTCCCTTCCAGCTCCTCGGCAAGGGCAGTGGCACTCTCGCTTGTGGGATCGGCAGAGTTGAGAACCACGGCAAAGGGCTTGCCGAGTGCCTTCATTTCGGCAACGATGCGCTCCTCCGCCCCCGTGTACGCGGCGCGCGGGATATCACCCACCGTTCCGTCCGAGGTTACGAGCATGCCGATGGTGGCGTGCTCGCTCATCACGCGCCTTGTGCCAAGCTCTGCCGCCTCGCCAAAGGGCATCGGCTCCTGTGACCACGGCGTTTTTACCATGCGCGCGCTGCCGTTCTCCTCGGCGCCAAGTGCTTCGGGGATCATAAAGCCCACGCAATCGATCATTTTCACACGCAAAGAAACACCGTCACCAACCGTGAGGGACACCGCCTCATCGGGCACAAACTTCGGCTCGGTGGTCATCACCGTCATGCCTGCGGCACTTTGCGGCATTTCATCTCGGGCACGGTCGCGGCTGTACGCATCCGCAATATTGGGCAGGACAAGCTCCTGCATAAAGCGCGTAATAAAGGTGGATTTTCCGCTGCGCACGGGACCTACCACGCCGATATAAATATCGCCGCCCGTGCGCTCGGCAATATCTTGATAAATCGAATGCTCTGCCATATGTTTCTCCTCCGCTTTCTGTCGCGTTCTGATATCGCTATATCGTATGCGGGCATGGAAAGGATTATTCCGCCGCGCAAACGAAAAAGCCCGCACGCTCAAGAGAGCGCACGGGCAAGGTTAAACGTATTATTTTTTATGGCTTGGCAGTTGAGGGTCACCGTATCACCCCGCTTGGTTTGGAGACTTTTGTGACTCCACAAAGGCTTGCTGCCGCGGGGTGATTATTCAATGCAGGAATTTACGGCTGATATAAATTTGTCTGTTTCCGTGAATGAACAAGATACAGCAGATATATTAGAGCTGTAATATTCACCGTCAAGGCAGCCCCAAAATTTCACCTTTGATTGACTGTTCTCGCACACAATAGCCAAGGAATCCACCTCTCCGCAAAACACCGAGCATGGACAACCGCTATCGTTTTGTGTCCATTTATCTATGAAAGAAAGCTGGGGAGGTACGATCAAAACCTCCACAAAGCGCGGTCTGTTATAATGAAACTCTATGTTTACGCCACGTTCAAAGATTTCTCCACTGTACGCGGGCTCTTCAAAAATGCTCGACGGAGAAAGTGCCACCGAAGCGTGTCCTCCAGGGACACTGTTTTCTAACATATCGTTAAACGCATCAAAAAGAAAATTTATTTCCTTCCTTGATAGCTGTTTTGATTTTGCAACGCCATCTTCCATGTAATTTACGGTAATACCATCGGGTTTATCCAAACGACGGCAAGTTAGTGCTTTATAGTTCATATAAGCACCTAACAAAATTCCCAAAATAGCGGCGCAGCCTAAAACGATGACAAGGATGATATTTGATCTTTTTTTACTCATTTGGCGCATTGGTTTTCCTCCTTATTTAATCGTTAAATACAAGATTTTACAACAGACCAAAAATTGTCTGTGGATTCTTGTGAAAACTTTACGTGGCCTGCGGTTACATAGTATGCGTCATTTAAACAGCCAACCAAGTAAAGCTCGGCCTGATCCATGTATGCAACAGACAAAGAATCAACGTGTCCCCAAAAGCTATAATAAGGATTAAAAAATCCATTTACGGGCGTATCTTTTGGGGGCGAAAACATAATCTGCACCTCTCGCCTTTGCTTATAATGAAATTCCACCGCGCCTCCTTGCTGCTTGCGTGTTTCTTCGAATGAAGTCAGCTCACGATGAGGATGAAGAGAGTTATGATATTGGGGTGCTGTTTTGGCACCGATACAATTGCGCCCCATTTCTTGAAAGGCGGTAAATACCAAGTCGATTTCTTTTTTTGATAGCTTCTGCGATTTTTCGCACCCATCTTCAACGTAATACACGGTAATACCGTCGGGCTTATCTAAAAGATCCTTGCAGGGTATTGCCTCCTCGTGATAGCTTCGACGAGAAGCATAAGATAGCACTCCAAACGTACTTCCCGCGGTAATAGCACACGTCAAAATAAAAACAAGTATCATAACAAGCGGCTTAATTGAAATGTTGATCTCAATGCATATTTTGTTATTTCGTATTTTTATCATTGCGTTATCTCCTCTGAGGTAATATTTAGGCTGCAAGCACTTGCCGGCTTGTGACCCCGTGGCAGCTCCCTGCCGCGGGGTACGGGGATGGGGACTATTTTAAGAATGTGGAAAGATGGTCTGCAAATGACTTTTTAATAGAAGATGGTTGCCTTGCCATATTGGGAGAAATCATGTTTTCGGGGCCATAGCAAGCAATGCGCACCGTGAGATGATCCTCGCTCTGCTGATCATTTTCGATAACAAACAACAGCGAATCATATTCGCGCTCCTTGTACAGCACTTCAAACGGAGTAAATATAGGCGAATCCGGTATCTCATCCGGCATGTAGGTTTGTCGCTTTTTGTATCGAAACTCAAAGCAAACAGAACTATTAGCTACGCATGATATACTATAGCCGGGAGGGCCCGCCGACAGCTCGCCCCACCCATGCCTACCGATGGATGCCATAAATTGTTGATACACGTTATCTAATTCTGCACCTGTTAATTCTACGGATCTGCCGTCTTGATAAGCATAGATCGAATCGGGCGGGGGAAGAAGCTCATCGGTATCGATAGGTTCTTTGGGTTCAATTTTCGGCGGAAAACCGAAAAACCAAATAATCAACCCGACGAGAATGCACACCAACAAGATAGAAATACTTAATATGAGCAGAGCTTTTTTGTTTTTTAATGCCGGCATGCGTAATCCTCCTTGTCTTAATATTACGTTTTTATTTTTGTGTGGCTAACGGGGTACAATTTTTACAGCGCAAAAATGAAGATTTTCTGTCGTAAATGTGATGGGAATGTGAAGTTCACCTTTACTATACCATATTTTAGGGCGATTGTCAATACTCTCTCGTCGGCGTGCTGATATTTTTTTCGGTAAAGCGGGGCGGGGGACGAGGGAGTGCAAAATGATATTTTTAAAAAACCAAAAGCTTTTCCCACAAGGCTCTATTTTAAAAAAGCGCGGTAGACTGCAAGCAGTCTACCTCGCTTTTGTTTTGGTATTTAGTTTTGATCGGCAGCTGCCCCTTTATCAGTGCTTGATGCGCACCAGGGTCTTGGTGCCGCGCTCAAGTGCTGCAAGCAGTGCCACAACGTCATCGGCGGTATTTTCGGGTGAAAAGCTGATGCGCAGTGAGCAATCTGCCTCCCGTTCGGTAAGCCCAAAGGCAAGCAGCACCGTGCTGGGGCCTGCCGCGTGCGAGGAGCACGCCGAGCCCGAGGAAACACAGATCCCCTCGCCCGCAAGATAATGCAGCATTGTTTCGCTCTTGATCTGCGGCAGGGTTATATTTACGATATGTGCGGCGGCACGGGCGGGGCGGTTAGGGCGGATCTCGCTGCCCGCAAGCCCCTCAATGAGGCGTGCCGAAAGGCTTGCCATATGCGCCACATCTGCACGCAGGCGTTCTGCCCCCACGCGTGCGGCGGCGGCAAAGCCCGCAATGCCGATCATGTTTTCAGTGCCCGAGCGAAGCCCACTCTCCTGCCCGCCGCCGCAAAGAAAGGGGGTGATCCGCCTTTCCTTTAGCATACGCTCGGCAATAAAGAGCGCACCCACGCCCTTGGGGCCATGTATTTTATGTGCGCTGATCGTGATAAGGTCAGCCCCCAAGCTACGTACACTCATGGGTAGCTTTAAAAAGCCCTGCACTGCATCGCAGTGACAAACGCACGCGGGGCTTGCCGCCCTTGCCATGGCAAAGACCTCCTCAACGGGGTAGCGTGCCCCCGTTTCGTTATTAACAAGCATCATGCTGACCATAAAGAGATCTTCCGTGCAGCACTGCCGCACGGCATCCATATCAAGTGCGCCGCCCTTGGTTGAAACGCGCACCACGCGAAATCCCTCCCTTTCAAGCAAGCGAAGGTTATTTTCAACAGAAGGGTGCTCGCTATTTGTTGTAAGAACGGTGCGTGCCACGCGCCTCTCCTTGGCGTGTGCCGTGCCAAGGAGTGCCTGTGCCGTGGCCTCTGTGCCGCAGGAGGTAAAAACAAGCTGCCCCTCCTTCAAAAAGCGCTCACCGAGTGCCTCGCCGACCGCCGCACGGCACTCGCGCAGCAGCCTTGCCGCCTCGGTGCCTCGCGTGTGAAGCGAGGAGGGATTGCCAAAGCTCTCCATTGCCGCCACCATTGCCGCCTTTGCCTCGGGGCAAAGGGGGGTGGTTGCACTGTTATCCAAATAGATCTCTTTCATTATTATTTAAACGTAAAATTCGCTACGATATTTTTCACGTCCTCGGCGTACTTCTCATACTCGGTGGAAACGGCGGTGTACGTAACGGTATAAAGGTTAAAATCATGTACGGTGATCACCTGCTGACACTGGTAGAGCGTTTCGCCAAAGGTATAAGAAAATTTATAAAGCTTTGCATCCTTACCGCCAAGCGTTGTATCGGTGCCCTCCTCAATGACGGCAAAATTGGCAAAAACAGCACGGTATTCGGGGGCGCAATAATTGCTCCAGTAGGTTGCGGGGGTCAGTGCCTCCTCGGGGTAATATACGGTGGCAAGCACGTTGGGGGCGTTTGGTTCTGCGGTTGCCTTAGCACCCGATACGTTGTAGGAATCGGGCACCCAGCTCTCGGGCACGTAAAGATTGTATTTAGCACTTTCCAGTGCCACGTTTTGCATGCCGTCGGGCGTGGGGTCGGTATTGGCACATGCCGAGGCGGCAAGCAGCACTGCCGCCAGCATCAAAATTGCAAGGATCTTTTTCATTATTCTTCCCTCTCTTTAATTTTTGGTACGAAGCATTTCGGCGGCGGCACAAAGAATGCCGATCCTGCCGCTTTCAAAGGTCAAGCCGCCCTGCAGGAATGCGGTAAAGGGGGGCTTGATGGGCCCATCGGCAGAAAGCTCGATCGAGGCACCCTGCACAAAGGCACCTGCCGCCATGATCACCTCATCCCTGTAACCGGGCATTGCCCAAGGCTCGGGCGTGACGTAGGCATCTACGGGCGAGCCTGCTTGAATACCGCGACAAAAGGCGCAAAGCGCTTCTCTGCTGCCCGTGATCACGGTTTGAATAATATCGGCACGCGGCTCTTGCCACCGTGGCTCTACCGCATAGCCCATTGCCTCAAATATGTAAGCGGCAAAATGCGCGGTCTTAAGTGCCTCGGCAACGGTGTGCGGTGCGTAAAACAGTCCGCGGTACATATTTTTGTTTTGCCCGAGGGTAGCACCCACCTCAAGCCCAATGCCCGGGCAGGTAAGGCGATAGGAAGCAAGCTCAACGGCGCGTGCCGTGCCTGCAAGATAAGCGCCCGTTTCCGCCATGCCGCCACCGGGATTTTTGATCAGCGAACCAACCGTGAGGTCAACACCCACTGCGGGCGGCTCCTTTTCCTCGGTAAATTCGCCGTAGCAGTTATCTACCATCACGAAGATATCCTCACGCACTGCCTTGATGGCACGCACCGCCTCACCGATCTCATCGACGGTCAGGGTGCGGCGGTTGAGGTATCCCTTCGAGCGTTGAATAAAGCAGACCTTAACACGCGCGCCCTCCTCGCCGCGAAGAAACGCGGTAATGGCTTCAAGGTCAAGCGTTTTGGCATCCTTTAGCTCGATTTGGCGATATGCAACGCCAAAATCCGCAAGCGAGCCGTTCCCTGCCTCGCCCGCGGTGCCGATGACCTCGGCAAGCGTATCGTAGGGCTTACCCGCAACCGACAAAAGAATATCCCCGGGGCGCAGCAAGCCGAAAAGACCGATGGCAAGCGCCTGCGTGCCGTTGGCAATGCTGTGGCGCACGAATGCAGCCTCCGCGCCCATCACGTCGGCAAAAATGCGGTCAAGCACCTCTCTGCCGCGATCGTCGTAGCCGTAGCCGCTGCTGCCGTTAAAGCAGGCGGCATCCACGTGATGGGTGGCAAACGCCTCCATCACGCGTGCGGTGTTGCGGTGCGAAATGCGCGAAAGCCGCGCAAGCTGCGGCGCAAGTGCCGCCTCTGCCTTATCGGCAAGTGCCAAAAGCTCGGGGGAGAATTCCATCATTTAGCACCTCCAAGATATGCGAGTGCAAGCTCTACCGTGGCTTTTGCATCTGCCATATCGATCATCTCAACGCCCGTGTGGATATAGCGGCACGGAATAGATAACGCGCCCGTGCGGCAGCCAAGCCCCGTCATTTGTACGGCAGAGGCATCGGTTCCGCCAACGGTTAGGATCTCACACTGTGCGGCAATACCCTGCTCCTTTGCAAGCTTCAAGAGCGCATCTACCATGGCGGCATCACAAATTACAGACTTATCCTTGATCTTCACAGCAGTGCCGCCGCCAAGCTTCACTGCCATGGGGGCGGCGGAGATGGCATCGCCCGTGGCGGTCACGTCAAATATCAGCGCACAGTCGGGGGCGATACCAAAAGCGGCAGGACGCGCGCCGCGGCAGCCAACCTCCTCTTGCACAGAAAAGACGTAATAAATATCATCGGCAGGCGACGGCAGGCGGCGTGCGATCTCCAGCATCACGGCACAGCCGATGCGGTCGTCAAGAGGTCTGCCGCAAACACGGCTGCCCGCAAGGCGGGTCAGGGTGGCGGTAAGCGCGCAGCAATCACCGATCTTTAATTTTTTCTCGGTGTCGCGGCGGCTTTTGGTGCCAATATCCACGTAGCATTTTTCTGCCTTGGGGGCTTCACCGCTTTTACGGTCTGCCTCGGGCACCAGCACGCCCTTGGTGCCGTTTTCAAACACGACCACCGAGCCGACTGCCGCGGTATAGTCAATACCGCCAATGGGAGCGACGCGCAAATAGCCGTTATCCTCAATAAAGTTGACGATAAAGCCGATCTCATCCATGTGCGCCGCCAGCAGCACCTTACGCGGTGTTTTGGAGCTGCCACGCCTCAGGCAAATGAGATTACCCATGGCATCGGTGCTGATCCGGTCGCAAAGCGGCTGCATCAAATTTTCAATCACGGTACGAATGCCGCCCTCGCGCCCCGAAACCGAGGGAGTGGCAGGCATGAGAGCCTTTAAGGTTTGGTACATGGTAATTCCTTTCTTTACAAAGCGTTAAGCATTGCCGCCAAAAGCGCGGTCATTGCCGTAATATCGCTGTATTTTGCCACCGAAACGGGGGCGTGCAGATAGCGCGTGGGGGCGGAGAGTGCGAGGCAACGCACGCCCTTGCCCGACTGGTGAATATGCTTGGCATCATTTCCGCCCGAAACGAAGCGCTTGACCTGCACGGGGATATTGCTTTTATTGGCGGTGTCAAGTGCCAGCTCCACCAGTGCACGGTCGTAGATTGTGCCGTAATCGAGCAGTGAGAGCACGCCGCCCGCACCCATATCCGCCACGCGGCGGGATTTGGGTACATCGGGCAGATCTGCCATTGCCGTGGTTTCAAGCACCATGGCGATATCGGGTGCGATGCGATTTGCCGCAACGGTTGCCCCCGAGATCCCCAGCTCCTCACGCACGGTAAAGGCAAACCACAGGTCAAGTGGCAGGTGCTTGTCCGCTACTGCGCGCAAAAGCTCGATGAGAACGGCGCAGCCCACACGGTCGTCAAGTGCCTTGCCCGAGAGGAACGCCTGCTCCTTACCAAAGGGCAAAAAGGGTGTATCAAAGGTTCCGAAATCGCCAAGTGCCACAAGCTTTTCAGCCTCCTCGCGGCTGCTGACGCCGATATCGATATACATATCCTTCAGCTCGGGCATTTTGGCGCGCTCCTCGGCATTTTGAAAATGGATGCCCCGACAGGAGATCACACCCGCGGCACGCCGCTTTTCATCCCCCAGCATGACCGCCCTGCCAACCAGCACGCGCGGGTCGATCCCGCCGAGGGTGTCGAAGCGCAAAAAGCCCTGCTCCTCGATCTCGGTGATCATAAAGCCAACCTCATCCATATGTGCCGAAAGCATCACGCGTGTGGCGCCCTCCGGCCCCGACAAATGCGCCGTGAGGTTGCCCATGCGGTCGGTCATAAGCTCGGCGGGCGTGCCCATCAGCTCCTCGCGGATCAGCCTTTCCACCTCGCCCTCGCAGCCCGAGGGACCAAAGGCAAGCGAAAGCCTTTTTATCAGTTCAATTCCGTTCGTCATTTGCAAAACACCTCCGCGAGCTCCTTATCGGTCACAAACGCCGTCACCAGTTGGTAAAGTGCCTCGGCATCCTGCATATCGAGCACCTCGGTATAGGTGTGCATGGCAGTAAGCGGCAAGCCGACGTCAACCACCGAAATACCCGCACCCACCAGGTGCAACGCCTCGGTATTCGTGCCCGTGCTCTTTGGCTCAACCGAGGTCTGCCACGGGATCCCCTCGCGTGTGGCAAGTGCCTCGCACATGGCAGTGAGACGACGGTCTACGATCGCACTGCGTGCAATAGAGGGGCCCTTACCCATCGTAACGCACTCACGCTTCTTGGCACCACTCATATAGCCAAGATTAACGTCTATCACCATGGCGTAATCGGGAGCGATGGCAAAGCCGCCAACGGCAGTGCCGCCAATGCGGTCTGTTTCCTCGTGCACCGAAAAGACAAGATACACGTCGCCCGCTAGCGCCTCGCGAGGCACTGCCTTCAGTGCCGCCGCGGCAATGGCGGCACACGCCTTGTTATCAAGCGCCTTTCCCGAAAGCCTGCCGCCCGCCAGTGTGCGGTATTCAGGATAAAAGCCAACAGGCGTGCCCACGCGCACAAGCTCGCGCAGCTCCGCTTCGGGGTAGCCCGTATCGATCATCAGCTCATCCACGGGCGTGAGCTTTCTCTCACCGCCCGACAGATGCGGGGGCGTGGAGGTCACCACGCCGTCAAG
Organism: Eubacteriales bacterium; assembly: GCA_045652845.1. GTDB lineage: Bacteria > Bacillota > Clostridia > Oscillospirales > CAG-272 > Firm-07. Next base: position 35,071 of record JAZOLJ010000067.1, read on the forward strand.
CACCTGCTTACCGTAGATCCGCACGCGTGCCGAGGCAAGCGTGCGGTTGTCAATACCACCGATCGAGGTCACGGTCAAAAAGCCGCCCTCCTTAATATCGGTAACCAGCATGCCGATCTCATCAAAATGGGTGTCAATGAGGATCTTGGGCGCATTCTCTTTCCCAGCGCGCCGCAGGAATACGCGGTTGCCAACGGCATCGGTATAGCTTTCGTCAAAGCCCTGCATCAGCGCGGCAAGTCGCTCACTGTCATAGCCCTCATGACCCGTAATGCTCATCAGGCCTGCCATATCGGATATGAATTGTTTCAGTTCCAAAATTTTATTTCCTTTCTGCGGCAAGCTCAGCCACCATGCGGCAAAAGACCTCGCCTCGTTCTTCAAAGTCACGAAATTCACCAAACGCAACACACGCGGGTGAAAGCAATACGGTATCCCCGGGGGCTGCAGCCCCGGCCGCGGCGAAAAACGCCTCGGCAAAGCGGGAATATACCGCATGCGGCAGCTTGTCGCCAAGCACTGCTGC
>JAZOLJ010000068.1:0-14862 GCA_045652845.1 Eubacteriales bacterium
AGATTCCTCTCGGAGGTAGCCGTGGGGTGTATGCAACTTTAGGGGTATGGGATTTGCCCTATGCCTTTGTTAAACAAAAGTGAAACTAGCGATAAAACAAAATGATAAATAAGAATTTGACGAGGTAATTAAGATGATAGATATAACCGCATGGATGAATGTCTTTTTGCAAAGGCTAAATCATAAATTTGAAAACCGTGTGTGGTTTGTCGGCTTGCAGGGAAGTTACGGTCGCGGTGAGGCTCGTGACACAAGCGATATTGACATTGTTGTGATACTGGACGAGTTGTCTGCCTCGGATATTCAAAACTACAATGAAATGCTTGGCAGTTTGCCGCACAGAGAGATGATCTGCGGATTTGTGTCGGGTAAAAAAGAAATTTTAAATTGGGAGCCTTCCGACCTTTTTCAGCTTTTTTATGATACAACCCCGATAAAAGGAAGCATTGATGAATTGCTCGCGGTAATTGATGAAGCTGCTGTTAACAGAGCGATCAAAATCGGTGCTTGTAACATCTATCATGGATGTGTGCATAATATGTTGCACGAAAAGAGTGCCGAAATTTTACGGGGACTATATAAATCCGCCTCTTTCGTTGTGCAGGCAATTGTCTTTCAGCAGACAGGAAAATACATCAAGCATCAAAAAGAATTGATGTCGGTTGCTTCTCCTGATGAACAGGTTATCGTTGATAGCTTTTTGAATTTGAAAAACGGTGGATCGGTTGATTTTTCCTCAATGTCCGAAGCTTTACTTGCCTTTGCAAAAAAGTGGATTGTTGAAAGCAATTAAACAAATTCCAATTTGTCGAGCAGACATGCAGGGGAAATCAGACACCTTTATTTGCAAGATTGCAACGCAAAAGAGCACCGCATGCGCGGTGCTCTTTTGCGTTGGCGGAGTCTTAAGGTGATAAACCAAATCCTTATACAAGCAGGGCAAGAGTAAAAGGTGAAATTTCCTTCTGCTCTTGCTCTGTTCGTTTTTATAGATGAACTGATGCTATTTGCTCTGCAATTGTGGCATTATGAACCGATACTTGTTTCGTTTGACAAATTCTAAATCAATTTTTTCTCCAGGTCGCGGGGGAAAACAGGATCAGCATGGGCATGAATTCCAGTCTGCCGATCAGCATGTTAAAGGAAAGCACAAGCTTTGAAAAATAAGAAAAGCCCGAGAAATTACCGGTGGGGCCCACCACGCTAAAGCCGGGACCTACGTTGCTAAGACAAGTCAGTGCAGCGGAAAAATTGGTTTCAAAATCAAACCCGTCAAGCGAGATGAGAAGTGTGGAGATCATCATCATGGCAAAGTAGATCGAAACGTAGTTTGTCGTGGCACGCAGGGTGTCTGTATCCACCGCGTTTCCGTCCATGCGCACCACGTTTACCGAGCGGGGGCGCGCCATTTGCTTGATATTACGGAAGATGTTTTTGATGGCGAGGATCACGCGCGAGATCTTCATGCCGCCCGCAGTAGACCCGGCCGAGGCGCCAAGCACCAAGAGAAGCATCAAAATTGTTTTGGAGAAGGCGGGCCAGAGATCAAAGTTGGCGGTGCCAAAGCCGGTTGTGGATATAATGGAGGTTACTTGGAAAAAGGCTGTGCGGACGGTATCGCTCACGGTGGGGAAGTAGCTTAAGGTGTTTGCTGTGATGGCGGCGGTGGCGATCACACAGATCAGCAAAAACACACGCAGCTCCTCGTTTTTTAAAACATCCCGAAATCGCTTCATCAGCAGCAGAAAATACATGTTAAAGTTAATGCCAAACAGTATCATAAAAATGCCGATGATCCATTCGGCTGCGGGGTTTTGATAAGCGCCGATCGAGGCATTTTTTACCGAAAAGCCACCCGTGCCCGCAGTGGCAAAGGCATTGGCAAGCGAATCAAAGGCGGGCATGCCCGTGCAAAGCAGCGCAATAAAAAGCACGACCGTTAGACAAAAATAGATGCCGTAAAGAATCAGCGCTGTCTGGCGCATTTTAGGCACGATCTTATCCTTGGTCGGGCCCGGCACCTCGGCGCGCAGCAGGTGCATGGCGCGCCCGTTGTCGGCGGGGAGAATGGCAAGCATAAACACAAGCACGCCCATGCCCCCGACCCAGTGGGAAAAGCTGCGCCACAAAAGAATGCCGCGGGGCAGGCTTTCTACCTCGGTTAAAATGGAGGAGCCTGTGGTGGTAAAGCCCGAAACGGTTTCAAAAAACGCATCAATGTAGTGGGGGATCGCGCCGCTGAAAACAAAGGGCAGTGCGCCGAAAAGGGAGAGCAGCAGCCAAGCACCGGCAGCCGTTACAAACCCCTCCTTTGCGTAAATGCGCGTATCCTTTGGCTTAAAGATCATCAAGGGCAGGGCAATGGCAAGCATGATCGCCATGGAGAGGAGGAACGGCATGGCCGATTCCCCGTAAATAAGGGAGGCGATCAGGGGCAAAACCATCAGTGCCGTTTCGATCAGCGTAATGATACCGAGAAGGTATCCCAGCATACGGTAATTCATGTTATATCCTTACAGTTGAAAATTTTAAGAAAGAATATCCTTAATACTCTTGGTGCTGTCACCCATCGACACCACGATCACGGTGTCGCCCTTGGTGATCACGTCGTCACCCGAGGGGATGATCAGCTCCTCGCCGCGTGCAATGCAGGCAATCAGCACACCCGCACGCGGGCGCAGCCTTTTGAGGGGGATATCGGTCAGATGCTCAATGGTATCGTTGACCGAAAACTCCAGTGCCTCAACGCGGTCGTCAAGGATCTTGTGCAGAGCCTCGATATCCGAGGAATCGCTGGAGTTTGCCATCGAGCGCACGTAGCGTACAATGTCGGCCGCGGTCGAGGATTTGGGCGAAACGATGCTGTCAAGGCCTGCGTTTTTAAAGAAATCCATGTAAGAGATGCGGCTGATCATGGTGATCACCTTGTCAAGATCAAGGGTCTTGGCGTACATCGAGATAATAGCGTTTTCCTCGTCAATATCGGAAAGGGCAAGAAAGGCATCGGCTTGCTGAATGCCTGCCTCAAGCAGAGTATCCTGTTTTGCGCCGTTGTCGCAGATGACGGTGCAGGCGTAGTCGGTGGCAAGCTCCTGGCAGAGCTCCTCGTCCTTTTCGATAATGGTCGAGTCGATCTTTGCCTTTTGCAGCATGGCTTGCAGGTAATAGGTGGTGCGGCCGCCGCCCACGATCAGCACGTTTTTAATGGGGTTTTTGTAAATGCCCATTGCCTTAAAGAGCTTGGTGATCTCCTTGTCTGCTGCGGTTACGCAGATCACGTCCCCCGCATTGATCGAGAAATCGCCCGAGGGGATGTGTGCCGAGCCGTTGCGCAGCACGCCGCACACCAGAAATTTGATGTTCAGCTTGTGGCGCAGCTCGTTGAGGGTGATGCCGCAAAACGGAGAGGATGCCTCAATGACAAACTCTGCCAGCTCCAGCTTGCCGCGGCAAAACGTGTTGATCTTGGTAGCGGAGGGGAAGCGAAGCAGACGGCTGATCTCCTTGGCGGCTGCGAGCTCGGGGTTGATGGTAAAGGAGAGATTCATCTCGCTTTGCAAAAACTGCATCAGCTCGGAGTATTCGGGATTTCGCACACGTGCTACGGTGTGCTTGGTGCCAAGCTTTCTTGCCGCCGCGCAGCAAAGAATGTTGATCTCATCCATCGCGGAAACGGCAATCAGCAGATCCGCCTTGTCGGCGCGTGCCTTTTGCAGCACCGAAATATCGGCGCCGTTGCCCACCACACCAAATACGTCACAGCTGTTGGTGATCTCGGCAAGGGCTGTCGCGTCGGCATCCACCACTGTAATATCGTGATTTTCGCGCGCAAGCTGCAGGCAAATGGCGGTGCCTACCGTGCCGCCGCCTACAATAACAATATTCATAAATTCGGTTCAACCTTTCTCACATATGATATCTTACTATAAGCTAATGTAAGAAACAGTATAACATAAAACTATCGTAATTTCAAGACAAAAAGCGTTTTACGGTAAAAAATCGTTGCGTTTATACAATCAATCCGCAAAGCAAGCCGACGTTGCGGCGGGCGCTTGCCACCTTTTTCTTTTGCAGCGTTGATTTTTCTCGGTGTTTGTGATATACTATTTTTATATTTGATTTATGTTGAGAGAGGTTTTCATGCTTACTTCCTGCCGCTTGGATTTCAAGCCCGTTACCACCGCAGATCTTGCCGTGATCGCGCCCTTTTTTGCGGGCAAGCACGCCATCGTTAGCGATCATAGTATATTGTATCTTCATATGTGGGGGGGGTATCTCGGTACAGAATACGCCGTATCCGATGGGGTCTTGTTTTTGCGCCGCAACAACAAGCATGGCATTTCTTACTACCCGCCAATGGCAATAGGCGAGGAGAGCCTGGCTGCGCACATTGCGCGCCTTGGCGAGCTGGGTGAGCGTGAGATTGATCTTTCGGCTGTGCCTGCGCACGCGGTAGAGGAGATAGAAAAGTGCTGCAACGTGATGAAAAAAACCACCTCTCGCCGTTGGGCTGATTATATTTACAGTGCTATGGATCTCGCGACCCTGCAAGGGCACAGATATAATAAAAAGCGCAATTTGGTGCACCAGTTTGAGCGTCTTTATCCCGATCACACCTATGAGGAGATCACCCGTGAGAACCTTGGCGAGGTGGTGGCATTTATGCACCGCTTTATGAGCGAGGGTGAGATGAGCGAGGATAAGCGCTACGAAAACGAGCGCGTGCTTGCCATTCTTGCCGAGTATGACCGTTTGCCCGCCGTTGGCGGCTTGGTGCGTGCTTCGGGCGAGATTGCAGCCTTTACGGTAGGTGAGGAGATCGACGGCACGCTGCTTGTGCACGTAGAAAAGGCAGATCGTCGCTTTAAGGGCGCGTATCAGTATATCAACCATCGCTTTGTGCGCGAGCGCATGCAAAAAAACGAGCTGCGGCGTGTAAACCGTGAGGATGATGCAGGGGACGAGGGCTTGCGGCAAGCAAAGCTTTCTTATTGCCCCATAGATATTTTGCATAAGTACCACATGGTATTGAAATTTTAGGAGGTCAGCATGAGGATCGTGATACTGGATGCCGCCACGCTTGGTGCGGATATTGACCTTGCACCGATCCGTGCCCTTGGTGAGGTTGTGGCATATGAAAACACCGAGCAGGCTATGGTTGCCGAACGCTTGGCGGATGCCGACGCGGTGGTCGTAAACAAGCTGAAAATGAACGAAACAAGCCTTTATGGGGCGAAAAATCTCAAAATTATTTGCGAAACCGCCACAGGCTACGATAACATAGATACCGCCTACTGTGCTGCACGCGGCATTGCTGTTTGCAACGTGCCCGCTTACTCGACCGAAAGCGTGGCGCAGCTTACGCTTGCCATGGCATTGTCACTTGCCACACATCTGTTTGCATATCGCGATCACGTTAACAGCGGAGCTTATACTGCTGCAGGCGTGGCAAATTGCCTCACGCCCGTTTATCACGAGCTTTCTACCCTCACGTGGGGCGTGGTTGGCGGAGGCGAGATCGGCAGAAGGGTGGCAGAGGCTGCAAGGGCACTCGGCTGCCGCGTGCTGGTTTGCCGCAAAAAGCCCGAAACGGTGTTTGAAGGTGCCGATATCGATACCCTTTGTCGCGAGGCGGATATTATTTCCTTGCACGTGCCACTCACCGATGAAACGCGCGGCATGATCAGCCGTGCGCGCATTGCCGCCATGAAGCGCGGCACCATTCTTATTAACGTGGCGCGCGGTGCCGTTACCGATGAGGCGGCACTTGCCGAGGCGGTGGAAAGTGGGCATCTCGGTGGTCTTGGTGTTGATGTGTTCGTGCGTGAGCCGTTTGCTGCCGACCATCCGTTTACCCGCATCATGGGGCGTGAAAACGTGTGCCTTACGCCACATATGGCGTGGGGAGCCGCCGAGGCGCGCGCTCGTTGTATTGCCACGGTTGCTGCCAATATGAAGGCGTTTTTTGCAGGCGCGCGGCAAAACAGGATCGTATAAACCAAGGGCGGTGTGCTTTGAAAGCACACCGCCCTTAATGATTTTTTGAAATATTTAGTTTGCTTTGTGTCACGTAGAAGCGGTTTTTGAAATATGCGAATGCTTGAAGGTTGTAGTGAGTGTAGGAGAATTTCGCCTGCGGCGAATATTTTTCGCCTTGCCGCTTACAAGCGAGCTTGACGCGCTCTGCGGCGAAAATGCGAACTCCTGCGCGCCGTTATAAATGCTTAATTTTGCAGTTTTGCGGTTTTTGGCGCGCGGAGCGCGATAAAAACCCCTACGGGTCACCATTGAACGAAAAAAGCACCACTTTCGTGGTGCTTCGTTCAATGGTGACCCGTAGGAGAATCGAACTCCTGTTACCGCCGTGAAAGGGCGGTGTCTTAACCGCTTGACCAACGGGCCTTATTCACAAAATGCGGATTTAACATCCGCATTTTTTGTGTGTATGGTAGCGGGAATTGGACTTGAACCCATGACCTACCGGGTATGAACCGGTTGCTCTAGCCAGCTGAGCTATCCCGCCAAATCGGTGCGCTTTTTCACAACGCTTGAACATTATATCATAAGCATTGCCCTTTGTCAACACTTTTTTCACATTTTTTGAAAAAATTTAGAAGAATTTTTTGCAGCAAGACAGCATTTTAAACGCGGCGTACTTGCGCATTGCAATGATCTGTGTTATACTGAAGATAACACCGTAAAGGAGAGAGGCAATGAAAAAATACAGATTGCGCGTTGGGCTTGACGTAGACGATATTTTGTACGATTGCAATGCCCATGCGCTGGAATGCTTAAATAAAAGGGAAGCGATCGAGCCGCCCCTCACCATCTACGATATTCGTGCCTGGGGGCAGAGTGGCACGCGTGCCGACGAGCGCATTGCTTACTTTAGCGACCCCCATTTTGTGGCAAATCAGCCGATGCTTGCGGGGGCACAGGAGTTTGTACACCGCCTCTCGGCTGTGGCAGACGTTTTTTTCGTCACTGCTGTGCCGCCTGCCTGTATGTCGGCGCGCGCCCTGCGCTTGGTGCAGGATTTCCCCGAAATTCCGCCCGAGCATATCCTCATCGGTACGCGCAAGGATATGGTAAATCTCGACATTTTGCTGGATGACGGCGCGCACAATATCACGCGTACCCCCGCAACCTATCCCGTGCTCTTTCGCCGCCCGTGGAACACGCACCTCTCGGGGCTTTTGTCCGTCAACTCCTATGATGATTTTCTTCATTTGGTGGATATGATCTGCCACGCCTATGCCGACGAGCGTCCCAGCCTTTCGGGCGGTGGCGTGGTCTGCTTGGTTGGCCCTACGGGCACGAATAAAAACGCCGTTGCAAGGATGCTTTCCGCGCGGTACGGCATGGTAAAGCCTGCCACTGCCACCACACGCCCGCGCCGCGAGGGTGAGGAGGATAACAACTACCGTTTTCTTGACGAAAACGCCTTTATCAAAGCACGTGAGGCGGGTAAATTCCTTGAAACCACCGTATACAGCGGTCATTACTTCGGCACGACGGCTGCGGATATCGACGATATTGTAAACGCGGGGAAATGCGCCGTGATCCCGATCGATATTTGCGGTGCGCTGACCCTCAAAAACCGATACCGTTCCCGTGCATTAACGGTATTTATGCACCGCGAACGCTATGACGTGATCCGTGATATCGTGTCGCGCGACCTCTTGCCCGACGATAAGACCTGCCGCATCCTCTCGCTTGACGATGAGTACCGTAACGAGGAGCTGTGCGACCTAACCGTTTCCGCCGACCGCCCCCCCGAGATCGTGGCTGCCGACGTTGCCACTGCCTGCGAGATGTGATAATTTTTTCATAAAACGATAAAGAAATTATGTAAAAATGCACAAAAAAGCCAAAAGTGCTTGACAACTGCATAATTATGCGCTATAATTGCAGAAGCCAAAGGGCAATATTTTACATTTTGAAAGGAACATGATCATGAAAAAGATTTTAAGTGTCGTTCTTGCGGTTTTGTTGGTAGCTACTATGATGGTAAGCTTTTCTGCCTGCAAGAAGGAAGAAACGTTGGTTATGGCAACCAATGCTGCGTTCCCCCCTTACGAGTTTAAGGATGGCGAGAACTACGCCGGTATCGACGTTGAGATCGCACAAAAGATTGCCGAGAAGCTTGGCATGAAGCTTGAGATCGTAGACGTAGACTTCGGCGCAGCGCTTCTGGGTGTTGCCGAGGGCAAGTACGATATGGGTATGGCAGGCATCACCGTGACCGAGGAGCGCAAGCAGACCATGGATTTCTCGGACACTTACGCAACCGGCATTCAGGTTATCATCGTGGCGGACGGCTCTCCCATCACCTCGCTTGACGATCTGTTCAATTTTGACGAAACGACCGGCGACCCCGTAAGCCTTAAGAACCCCGAGATCAAGATCGGCGTTCAGCAGGATACCACCGGCGATATCTACTCCTCCGATGCGATTGCAAAATGGGGCTTCAACGACCTTAATGAGGATGGCTCTATCAAGACCGACCGCGTGACCCGCTATAAGACCGGTGCTGAGGCAGTTGCTGCACTCAAGCAGGGCAAGGTAAACTGCGTGATCATCGACAACGAGCCTGCAAAATCCTTTGTAGCGGCAAACGAGGGCATTCATATTCTTGATGGCGACAACGAGTACGCTATTGAGGATTACGCCATCTGCGTAAAGAAGGGCAACAGCGAGCTTCTGACCAAGATCAACGAGGCACTTGCCGCGCTGAAGGCAGACGGCACCATCGCCGCGATTATTGAGAAGTACATTCCCAGCAAATAATCAAGCTTGTTTAAAAGAGGAGCAAGTGACTTGCTCCTCTTTTCTCGCGAAAAACACGTATTAAGGAGAAAGCTCATGCAAGCATGGTTCGCTGATTTTAAAGCGGATTTTAAATTAAATTTTATCGACGCGGGCCGTTGGAAGTGGATCGTTCAGGGTCTTGGCAACACGTTGCGCATCACCTTTTTCTCGCTTCTTATCGGCATTGCGCTCGGCATTGTGGTAGCGGCTGTTCGCTCTACCTATGACAAAAACAAAGAGGCCATGGCAAAGCATAAGGGCATTGGTTATTACGCATTTGTTGCGGTCAATGCCATTTGCAAGCTGTATCTTACCGTGATCCGCGGCACCCCTGTGGTGGTGCAGCTTTTGATCATGTATTTCATTGTTTTTGCAACCTCACGCAATGACGTGATGATCGCCATCATTGCCTTCGGCATCAATTCGGGTGCCTACGTGGCAGAAATTCTGCGCGGCGGCATTATGTCGATCGACAACGGTCAGTTTGAAGCAGGTCGCTCGCTTGGCTTCAACTACGTGCAGACCATGATATATATCGTGATCCCCCAGGTGTTCAAAAGTGTGCTGCCCACGCTTTGTAATGAGTTTATCGTGCTCCTCAAGGAAACCTCTATTGCCGGTTATGTTGGCATTGTGGATCTGACCAAGGCGGGCGACCTCATTCGCGGCCGCACCTTCTCTGCATTTATGCCCTTGATTGCCGTGGCACTTATTTACCTTGTGCTTGTCGTAGTGCTCTCGGCATTGGTCGGTAAGCTTGAAAGGAGGCTGCGTAAGAATGAAAGATGATCAGGTAATGGCAACCCCAAGCTATAATGCAACCGACAGCATCATTTCGGTCAAGGGGCTGAAAAAGCACTATAAGGGTGGCGTGATCAAGGCGCTTGACGGTGTGGATACCGATATTAAGCGCGGTGAGGTTGTGGTGGTGATCGGCCCCTCGGGCAGTGGTAAATCCACCTTCCTGCGCTCTCTTAACATGCTTGAAATTCCCTCCGAGGGTCAAATTTTTGTCAACGGTGTTGATATTGTTGGCAAGGGCGTGAATATCAACGAGCACCGCCAAAAAATGGGCATGGTGTTCCAGCACTTTAATCTGTTTCCGCACATGACGATCCTCAAAAATATGACCATTGCACCCACCACGCTACTCAAAAAGAGCAGTGAGGAGGCCGAGAAGAAGGCCATGGAGCTTCTTGAGGTCGTAGGGCTTGCCGATCGCGCCGCTTCATATCCCAGCCAGCTTTCGGGCGGTCAAAAGCAGCGCATTGCGATTGTGCGCGCGCTTTGCATGGAGCCTGACGTGATGCTCTTTGACGAGCCGACCTCCGCGCTTGACCCCGAAATGGTTGGCGAGGTGCTTGACGTGATGAAAAGGCTTGCCAAGGGTGGCATGACCATGATCGTGGTTACACACGAGATGGGCTTTGCCCGCGAGGTAGCCGACCGCGTGATCTTTATGGATGCGGGCGTGATCATTGAGGAGGGCACTCCTGCCGAGATCTTTGATGCGCCAAAAAGTGAAAGACTGCAAAGCTTTCTTGCCAAGGTGCTATAAAATTAAAAAGAGCGTGTGCATCGCACACGCTCTTTTTTTGATGGCTATGCCGCTTTAGCCTTTGTATTACCTAATGCCATAGTTTTCAATGATATAATCCATATCCTTGTCGCCGCGCCCCGAGAGGTTGATGAGCACCGAGCCATGGCTCATGCGCTGCGCCAGCTTCATGCCGTAGGCAACCGCGTGCGACCTTTCAATGGCGGGGATAATGCCCTCAAGGCGTGCGAGCTTATAAAAGGCGTCGATGGTTTCCTCATCGTTGATCACGTCGTATTTCACGCGCCCGATCTCCTGAAGGAACGCGTGCTCGGGGCCGCTTGAGGGATAGTCAAGTCCGCTTGCCACCGAGTAAACGGGTGCGGGGTCGCCGTTTTCATCCTTGAGCATAATGCTGTTAAAGCCGTGCATAATGCCCTCTGTGCCGTATTTGAGGCTGGCAGCGTGGTCGCCCAGCTTCTCGCCGCGCCCAAGAGGCTCAATGCCGTAAATATCCACGGGGTCATTGAGGAACCCTGCAAAAAGCCCTGCCGCATTCGAGCCGCCGCCCACACATGCCACAATGGCACTCGGCAGATGCCCCGTCATATCCATAAACTGCTCTCTTGCCTCAATGCCGACAACGCTTTGGAAATCGCGCACCATCATGGGGAAGGGGTGAGGACCCAGCACCGAGCCGATGCAGTAAATGGCATCCTCGTATTCCTTGCTGTATGCCTCAAAGGCAGCGTCAACCGCTTCCTTTAAGGTTTTAAGACCGTGCGTGACCTCAATGACGTTTGCGCCGAGTATCTTCATGCGTGCCACGTTCGGTGCCTGCTTTTTGATATCGACCGAGCCCATGTAAATATCACATTTCAGTCCAAAGTAAGCGGCAGCGGTGGCAAGTGCCACGCCGTGCTGACCGGCACCGGTTTCGGCAATCACCTTTTTCTTGCCCATAAACTTGGCAAGCAGTGCCTCGCCCATGCAGTGGTTTAATTTGTGTGCGCCCGAGTGGTTAAGGTCCTCGCGCTTGGCGTAAAGCTGAACCTTGCCGCCCATCGCGTCGGAGAGGCGCTCTAAGTGCGTTACGGGCGTGGGTCTGCCCTGAAACTCGCGGCGGATGCGGCGCAGCTCCGCGATAAACTTACGGGATTGGCAGATCGAGTAGTAAGCCTCGGTGATCTCTCGCATGGCGCGCTTCAGCTTATCCTCAACGTACACGCCGCCGTATTTGCCGAAATACCCCTTATCATCGGGGTAGTTTTGAAAATAAGTATCAAAATCAACGTTATTCAATTTCATTTTTGTGTCCTCCAAATTTATATACGTGTTCGGTTTTTTCTATAAGATCGGCAAAGGCTCGCCATCGCTTTGTCAGCAGCACCACAGCAATCTCCCTTCTGCGTCGGGAAAAGAAAAAAGCCCCCGACAGAAATAACGGTTTCTCTGTCAAGGACGAATAAGAAGGCTTATCCGCGGTGCCACCTTGCATTCATAGAAGATTCTATGCGCTTATCGGATACTGACATACCCTTGGCAGTAACGCCTGCCTTACGCGTCGCAGAATACTGGGCAAAGCAAGCTTTGCTGTTGACTGCGCCCTCAGCGGTCCATTTGACAACCTGTTTCTCACCCAACTCTCACCCCCGTGGGCTCTCTGTAAAGGCATGATTGCCGTTATCTCCGCGTCAACGGTTTTTTCATTGTGAAGTCATTATAGCACCTTGGCGCGTGCTTGTCAATAGAATTTTGAAATTTTTAGGGCGGCGCCGTGCGGTGCCGCCCTAAATGTGTTATAGCAACGATGAGATTTCATCCTCCACAATGCCGCCCGCCGTGAGGCGCGATACCTTGGTAAAGCCCGCACGCTGTAAAAGCTTTAGCATTTCGGGGAACATAAAGGCAAGCTTTTCGGCGTGGTGCGCATCGGAGGAAAGGATCACCCTGCCGCCAAGGCGGCAAAGCTCGGGCAGCAGCACGGGGTTGGGATAGGGATCTGTTTTTAATCCGCGAATGATTGCGCCCATATTGATCTCAAACAGTGGCACGTGCTTTACCGCTTCAGCCAGTGCCTCGCGTGCGACGGCAAGGTAGGCAGGGTCACTCTCGTCAACAAGCCCGTGCTTGGTCAACAGGTCAAAATGCCCCATAAAGGTGGGCTTATTGCGCGCGGCGTGTGCCACAACCTCCTCAAAATATGCCTTGGCAAAATCAAGCTTATTGCCGCCAAACATGCCGTCAATGCCTGTCTGCTGGCGTGCGACACCGCTGTCAACGGCAAACCACTCGCCCCCTTGGATGATGTAGTGCACCGATCCGATGGTGTAATCGTAATCGGCTGGGTCAAGCTCTGAGCCGTAGTCCCATTCTATGCCCAAAAACACGGGAAACCCATACCGTTCACGGGCTATTTTCTGCTCCTCACGTACCGTTTCCTCGTATTTTTCCATGTGCGTTTCGGGGCGCATGCAATAACGCAGGTCAAAGGGCGTGCAGCTGTGGTCGGAAATACCAAGTGCCAGCAGCCCCCCCTCGCGCGCTGCATCTACCATGTCGCGCACGGTGCATTTTCCGTCAGAAAAGAGTGTGTGAGTGTGAAAATCGGCAAAAGCCATATCAAGTTACCTCCGCGGGCATAAAAGCTCCCCAGAAAAACAAAATTTCTGAAATATTATGATCAGAGGGTGTTGGGCGAAACGGTTATGCTCCATCTGGGAACGCTGGGAATCATATCATCCGTTTCAGCAGCACCCTTGCCGTCGTAGGGAAGCAGCTCCTCCTCAAGCTCGGGGATAGAGGCTTCCTTGCCCGCAAGATATGCAGCAAGGCGGTCGCGGCAATCGGCAAGACGGTACAAAAGACCGCCGAAGCGCAGGTCGGAAATGTCAAAGCCGTGCGGCTTGTTTTCGGTAAACCACAGGGTGTGGAACGCCTTTCCAAACTCCTCAACGGCAGCAATGGTCACGTTGTAATCCGCGAGCACTGCGGCAAGGGCATCACGGTTGCCACTCTTATAGGCTGCACGCGTGCGCACGCCAAGATCGTGCTTTACGGCAAGTGCGCGGCAAAGTGCGGCGTAGCTTTCAAAAATGTAAGCGTATTGGCTGTTCTTTGCAGCGGCGGCAAGCTTTTCTGCCACAGCCTCATAGTCTGCCTTGTAGCTCTTTTTGATCGAGGGGTCGATAAAGCCAAGGAAGGGGTCGCTGTAAAGCAGATAGGTGTGCTGATATATGCCGTCACGCTTTACCTTGCCAAAGTCAACGGGCATATCGAACAGCATCATGGCATCAAAATCCTCACCCGTGATCTCTTTGAATTCCGCGTTGATCGCGTCCATGTCCGACACGCCGTCGTAGATACGGCGGATGGCATAAAGGGCGGGGAGCACTGCGTAAAAGGAGCAAAGCTTACCGTTATCGCCCCACATGGTCATCATAATGTTATCCACGTCATGCCCCTTGCAGGATTCCATTGCAAGTGCCATGGACTTGATCGACCAGCCGTTGTTTGCGGCAAAGCCCGCCCAAGTCCAAGCGCCGCCGGCAAACCAGGTTTGTCCGGGGAACCTTTGATGCATGTCAAGCATGATGTCGTAGGCCTCTTTACTATCGGAATAGTAATCCCAGTATACCTGCTCCACGCCCTGCGGGCATGCGGCAACCGCCTCGTCGGTCAGGTGGGTGCAGTCAGGGTAGCGGTATGCGCCGTGGTTGCACAGGCGGAAGAACATATCCGACCACATAATGGGCTTGAGGCCGTATTTTTTCGCCAGCTCCAGCACGCGGTCAAGGTGACGGCGAATGATGCTGAAGCGGTCCTCAAAGCCGTTTTTATCAAGATATTTGCCAAGACCTACCATGTGCGCCTCGTCCATGCCGATGTGCACGATATCGGTGGTAAAGCACTCCTTCACGCTCTTGGACATATTTTCGATCAGCTCGTAGGTGCGCTTCTCGCCAATCAACAAAATATTGGCGGTATCGTTGATCTTTTTATAAGTTTTCCACATAAAGGTCTGATTGAGATGCGCCAGCACCTGAATGCAGGGGATGATCTCCACGCCGATCGAATTGCAGTATTTGACCATGTCCTTGAGCTCTGCCTGTGAATATCTGCCGCGCAGATAGCCGAAATAAGGCTCACCCGCTACCTCGTAGGTATCCTCGGTGTCAAGCTGGAACATGTTGTAGCCCAGTTTATTAATGGTGGCAGCAAATTTTTTCACCTCTTCCGGCTTCATGTCAGCGTTTCTTGACATGTCAAGCATTACGCCAAATCTTTTTGCCATAATCGTTCTCCTTTTCTTTCGGCTGTGACTGTATTGATTTTATTATGCCGTTTAATTATACTGTTTTTCTTGTGCCTTGTCAACAAGGATAATCTATCTGATATAAAAAATATCGGTGTTTTTTAAAATTCCGAGGTGTACATCGCGTGGTCGCTTTCGAGTGCGTCGATCGAGGTGACGTGGGGCAGCGCATCCTGCGGTACCGACACGGGCGTGGTTA
>JAZOLJ010000069.1:0-10989 GCA_045652845.1 Eubacteriales bacterium
TACCGCGTGCCAAACGGCATGAGCTTAGCCACCCCCGCCTCGCACTGCACCTCGTGTGGGTATTCCTTGCACTGGTATGATAATATTCCCGTGCTTTCCTATCTTTTGCTGCGCGGAAAATGCCGCAGCTGCGGCGCGCACATTTCCTTGCGCTACACACTGGTTGAGCTTGCCAATATGCTGCTGTGGCTTGGCTCGGTGCTGATCTTTTGGGACCGTTCCCCCGTGTATGCCGCCCTGGCGGCACTTGCCTCATCGGTGCTGCTTTGCATTTTCTTTATTGATCTTGAGCATATGCTCATCTTTAACCGCTTCACGCTTTCCTTGGCGGTGCTTGGTGTGGTTGCCGTGTTTTTCGATCCCTTTACCCGCCCGCTTGACCACCTCTTTGGCGCGCTTGGCGGTGCTGCGGTCTTTTTTCTGATTTACCGTGGCGCGATACTCGTGCTCAAAAGAGAGGGGCTTGGCTGGGGCGACGTAAAGCTGTGCTCGGCCGCGGGACTGCTGCTTGGCTGGCAAAGGCTGCTGCTTGCCATACTCATTGCCTCGGTGACAGGCAGCATTGTGCTGCTTGTGCTGCAAAAATGCCGCCGCGATGAGGCGGATCACGAATATCCCTTCGCCCCCTTCCTCACCCTCGGCTTTGCCGTGGCAATGCTGGCGGGCGCACCCATTATTACTTGGTATTTAAGCTTATTCTTCTTTTAATATAGCTTTAGTGAAAGGAGGTTCTGCCGCATGCAAAAATTTAAATATACCGCGCTCAATTTGCAAAACCAAAAGATCAAGGGCGTGTTTCTTGCAAACGATGAGAAGGAGCTTGGGGCAGAGCTTGCCAAGCAGGGACTGTATCTCGTTTCTGCCACACCCTACAACGGTACCGTGCCCTCTGCGTTTTTTACCTTGAGCAGATCCACGGTAACCCTCGCGGAGCTGACCTCGTTTTGCCGTCAGTTTGCCATTATGCTCAATACCAGCATCCCCATTCTTGATTGCCTTGATATTTTAAGGCATCAGCACTATTCGGCTTACTTTAAAAAGGTGCTGCAGGTTATTTACGAGGACGTAAAAAGCGGCATTGTGCTTTCCGAGGCACTTGAAAAGCACGCCAAGCACTTTCCCGATTTCTTCCGCAGCATGGTTTACGTGGGGGAAATGAGTGGAAAGCTGGATATCGTTTTCAATTCACTTGCCGATTATTACGAAAAGGATTCTGCACTGAGACGCAAGACCAAGGCGGCAATGGCATACCCCACCATGCTGCTGTGTATGACGGTTGGTATTGTGCTGCTGATGCTTTTGATGGTGGTGCCCACCTTCAGAGATGCCATGTCAAAGCTTGACGTGGCGCCCGAGGGCTTAACCAAGGTGGTATACGATCTTTCCGACTTTTTCCTCGCCCACTGGTCTACGATGCTGCTCGGCACTCTTGGCGCGGTGCTGCTTGTGTTCCTGGTGCTGCGCACCGAGCGCGGCAAATATTTGTTTGACGTTTTAAAATTAAAGATACCGCTTGTGAAGACTGTACAGGTCAACATGCTCACAGCCCGCTTTGCCAGAGGCTTTGGCTTGCTGCTTGCCAGCGGCATGGATCTCAACGAGGCACTGAACGCGGTGGAGATCGTGATCAACAACCGTTATTTAAAGAAGCGCTTCCGCCACGCGGCAGAGAATATCCGTCACGGTATGTCGCTGTCTTTAGCGTTTGAAAACGACAAGCTCTTTCCGCAAATGATGCTGCAAATGCTGGCTATCGGTGAAAAAACGGCATCGCTTGACTCGGTGCTGACAAAATCCTGCGAATTTTTTGATGCGATGGTAGAAGCCTCGCTCAATTCGCTGACCTCCAAGATCCAGCCTATTATGATGATGATCATGGGCGGTGTGATCGGCACACTCTTCCTTGCCGTGTATTCGCCGATGCTTTCGATCATGAACGGACTTGCTTAAAGGGAAATGATATGAATATAAACTACGAGCTGATAAAGTTTTATATCTACAATAAACTGGTCAAGCGTAAGGAAGCCGATAAGATCCTCGCAGAATGCCGCCGCTTGAACGTTTCCTTGCGTGACTATTTGCTGGCGCGCGAGTACGTGACCGAGGCGACCGAGCTGCCTGCCCTCGCGGACTATTATTGCATGCCGTACGTTGAGATTGACATGCTGGATATTGACCGAGAGCTTTTTGATCTTTTCAGCTTTTCGCTGATGAAAAAGCACAAGGTGATACCCGTTTCCTTTGATGCAAACGGCACGCTTTTGGTTGCAACGGGCAAGCCGCTTGACTGCCATGCGCGCTCCGCCCTTTCAACGCAATTTTCCTGCAATTACGATTTCGTGCTTGTGCCGCCCGTGCAGATCGACCGTTATATCGATTCGGTGTCGGCGGTGATCTCCACCTCGCGTGCGCTAAGCGACCTCAATACCGAAAAGGCTGAACGGCAGATCTCCGAGCAAAAGGCAAGTGGGCAGTCGGTCATCTCCAAGGAGGATGACGTGATCAACAATCCCGCCGTGCGCTTGGTGGATTCGGTGATCAAGGAGGCAATTCCGTATCGCGCGAGTGATATTCACATTGAGCCATTTGAGAAAAACGTAAAGGTGCGCTACCGTATTGACGGTGACCTGCAGGATCGCGCCCAGTTTCCGATCGAGGCGTATTCCGCGATCTGCGCGCGCTTGAAGATCATGTCGGGGCTTGACATTGCCGAGCGGCGCGTGCCGCAGGACGGGCGTATCAATATGGTGATCGGCGGCAAGGAATACGATTTTCGCGTGTCGACCCTGCCTACGGTATTCGGCGAAAAATTCGTAATCAGAATTTTAGATAAGACCTCCTTCCACTTCACGCGTGCCGACCTTGGCTTTACCGATGCCGAAAACGTGCTGGTGGATAAGATGCTGGCGCGCCCCCACGGCATTATTTTGCTAACGGGCCCCACGGGCTGCGGAAAATCGACCACGCTTTATTCCTTCTTGAAGGAGGTAAACGACCCCAAGGTGAATATCGTTACCGTTGAGGACCCTGTGGAGTACACCATGAACGGTGTTAACCAAACGCAGGTCAACCCCAAGGCAAACCTCACCTTTGCGGCGGCACTGCGCTCGATTTTGCGTCAGGACCCCGACGTGATCATGATCGGCGAGATCCGTGACGAGGAAACGGCAGAGATTGCCGTGCGCTCGGCGATCACGGGCCACATTGTGTTTAGCACCCTGCACACCAACGATGCACCCGGCGCCATTGTTCGTCTTGAGGATATGGGTGTGGAGGATTATCTGGTTTCCGATGCGCTTGTCGGCGTGATTGCCCAACGCTTGGTGAAAAAGCTTTGCCCGGCCTGCAAAAAGAAGGGGCGCACCAATGCGCGCGAGATGGAGATCCTCGGCATAGAGGAGCCCATTACCATTGCAAGACCCTGTGGCTGCCAGTTCTGCAACAACACGGGCTACAAGGGGCGTATTGCGGTGCACGAGCTGATGTATATGAACGAGGCGATGAAAAACGCCGTGCTTTCCGAAAAGAACCTTGACGTGCTGCGTAAGCTTGCCATTGAAAACGGCATGACGCCGCTTTGGAACTCCTGCCGCGCCTTGGTAGAGAAGGGCGTTACCAGCATCCAAGAGCTGATGACGCTCAACGTAGAATAAGCCTGATGTCACAAAAACGAACAACGGACGGAGATTTTTCTCCGTCCGTTGCTTTTTGGTATTTTATTTCTTCTTTTTTGGTGCCTTGATGCGGTTGAGCTTGGCGTTCATTTTGAGAAGATCCTCTTTGGTGAGATTGATGCCAAGCATGCCCACCATGCCCGAAAGGCGCAGCACGGTAAAGCCGCCCATCATTTGCATGAGCTGGTCGTTTTTCAGCTCAAAGCCTGCAGCCGAGAAAGTGCCCTTTTCGCCCTTCTTCTTTTTCGGCATCAGCTTCATAAAGAATCTTATCATCACAAGCTTGCCGCGGAAGGTTGCCATGATCTCGCTCATCTTGCTGTTGAGCGACAGACGGCCGTTTGGCATTGAGATCTCAAACCAGTTGATAATGGCATTCTTTTCCTTCAGGCGGTATTCCTCGTTGAATACCTCAACGCGGCGGATGGTGCTCTCGTCGCGGCACTCGCCCGCCACTGCCTCAAGCTTGGTTTCGCCAACGTTTGGTACGTCAAAGTAGAAGAAGTGGTCGGCGGCGGTCTTTTTGCCAAGGCTTGTGCCGTTTGCAAACAGCTCTACCTCGGGCTGGTTAGAGTAGACCGTCACCCTCGTCACGTCCTCTACGCGGTCAACGTAGCGCTTTGCACACAGATGCACAAAGGGATCGTCGGAGAGCCATGCCTTGTAAGCATAGAAGGCGTCCTTCTTGTATTTGCGGTCCATGGTTACAAGACCCTTGTGGTTTTGACCCAGCTCGCCGCCCTCGCTGCGCGCATCGGCACCAAAGTCAAACATGTTCCAAACGTGGGTAGCCCAAATATACTTGCGGCTGAAGAGCTGCTTGATCAGCTCCTCGTGGTAGTATGCCTGATATTCCTCGGTGTAGTCGCCCTGCACGGGGTCGGAGGTGTGCCAGTTCTGCGCCTCGCAGCCGTACTCGGAGCAGCCAATCGGAATTTGGGGATGGCGTGCGTGGAATTTATCAAACCACGGGCCGTTCATATCGGTTTCGCCGCCGTACCAGCCGAAGTAGTGGTTGTAGGATACCACGTCGGGGATCTGAATGTAGGGGCTTTCGATCGAGCAGGGGGAAACTGCCGCAACGGTGGTGAGTCTGGTTTTATCCATCTTGTGGCACAGGTCGTTTAAGATGTTGTGGTTTTCAAGCAAGTCGGGGTCGTTGTCACCCTTCATGGTGATCTCGTTCGAGAGACCCCATACCACAATAGAGGGGTGGTTGTAGTTTTGCGTGATCAGCTCGGTCATCTGCGAAACGGTGTTGGCGCGACCGTTTGGCATGTGGTTGGAGATATAGGGGATCTCCGCCCAAAGCACAAGACCCTTTTCGTCACAAAGATCGTAAAAATACTGATCGTGCTGATAGTGTGCAAGGCGAATTGTGGTGGCACCAACCTCCATGATAAGGTCAACGTCCTCCTCGTGGTGGCAGGGCAGCAGTGCGTTACCGATGCCGAGTCTGTCCTGGTGGCGGGAAACGCCGCGCAAGGGGTATTCCTCACCGTTTAAAATAAAGCCGTTGTCGGGGTCGATCTTAAAGGTGCGGCAGCCAAAGCGGGTGCACACGTTATCGAGCACCGTGTCGCCCTCAAGCAGCTCTACCTCGCAGCAGTAAAGGTACGGGTCCCTTCTGCCGTGCCACAAATGCACGTCGCTGATCTCAAGCACAGCCTTGGTGTCGGTGGTGGTAACGGTTGCAATGGCGTTTTCATCCTTGTCGTAAAGGGTGTAAGCAAGCTGCTGCCCCTTTTTCATATTAGTGAGGTATACCTCAACCTCAATTTTGGCATCCTTGCCGCATACCTCGGGCGTTACCTTAATGCCGGGGCCGCCGTAGTAGTCAAGATCAAAGTGTGAGTCTGCCACGCAAATAAGATTTACGTCACGGTAAAGACCGCCGTAGAAGGTGAAGTCTGCCACCTGCGGATATACGCTATCCGAGGGGGAGTTATCTACTGCCACTACAAGCAGATTTTCGTCGGCAAGGGCATCAGTCAGGTCGGTGCGCCAGGTGGAATAGCCGCCGTCGTGATGTGTCAGTGCCTTGCCGTTGAGATACACGTCGGCAGAGGAGTTGGCCCCCCGAATTTCGAGATAGTAGCGTGCCGCCTCGGGCAGATCGGATTTTTTCAGCGTTTTTTTGTAAAGGCAGGTGCCGCGGAAATAATCGTTGCCGCCGTCCTGACCGTCGGTTGCGTTCCAGGTGTGGGGAAGGCAGATTGCCTCGCCCCCCTCGGCATTCACGTCAGCCGTGCCCTTTAAAAACAACCAGTCCTTGTTTAGATTTAAAACAGTTCTCATGTGCTTCTCCTTTGCTATTTAGGTAAAATCAATTTTCAAAAGACGCCTGCCTCCCCCCCGGGGGGAGGTCAGACGTCGAAGATGTCAAGATCAGTCTTTGACAGGTGCATCTGCCTTTCTTGCGGCAAGCTCCTCGTTCATTTGAGTGAGGGTCTTTTTGTCAAGGTTATAAATAACGGAAAGACCGATAAACTGCAGCACTGCGCTAAAGAGGTAAAGGCCTGCCACGAGCCAGCACATATTGTGTGCAGTCTCGGCACTCTGACCGATGGTGCCGAGCTTTGCCACGTAGCCGAGCGCGCCCATCAAAAGCAGAACCACGGAGGGGCCTACGCCTTGTGCGAGCTTGCGGAAGAAGGAGTGCAGAGAGTAGACCGTGCCCTCCTCACGCGTGCCAAACCTCCATTCGTTGTAGTCGATCGCATCGCCCATCATTGCCCAGGATACGCAGGTGTAAACACCCATGCCCACGCCGAACACAACAAGGCCAATGAGATAAACGACAAGTGCCAGATTTGCCGAATTGATCATCGGGAAGATCAGCATGATCGCGCCGCCAACGAGCGACACGATGGTGCCGAATACAGATGCTTCCTTTTTACCGTATTTTTCAACGATCTTGGTGATAAAGGGCATGAACAGGAACATCGGCAAGAAGCCGATCATCTGCACAAGACCCGAAAGAGATGCCATGTTGAAGTAGGTTGCAAACATGATGGTGTTTGCGGTGGTGGCTGCGTTCATGCCAAGGAACATGCCCATAGCGGCAAGCGTTACGCCAACCGCAGGGCGGTTCTTCATAAATTTACCGAAGGCTGCAAAAACGTTGAATTTTTCGCGCGTTTCTACGGTTTTAACGGAATTTTCATCCACACGAACGGTGATGGTCTTCAGCATAAAGATAAAGGCGAGGAAGCCAAGCACGCCCATAATGAGTGCTGCCCAGAACACGCGCTCACCAAGCAGGATCTCAACCTGCTTGCCCGTAGTGGGACTGAGCACCGCATCGCCCATCTGATAGGGCAGGCCGGTGTTGGGGTTGGTGAGGAACTGCGATTTATCCACACCCTCGGGGATTTCAATGCGGTCAAGAAAGCCCGTTGTGCCATCGTAGGTCACCTTCTGCCAGATCAGCATGGGAAGAATGACGCTTGGCAGAATGTTGCCGATCATAGAGCCGATCGAACGCCAGGTGGAGAGCTGTGCACGCTCGCCGACGTTATCGGTCACGATAGAAAGCATAGAGCCGTAGGGGACGTTTGCGATCGTGTAAAAGGCATCCCAAACGATATAGCCAAGCACGAAAAGAATTGCTTTTACAAGCTTGGGTGCGCCGGGGAAGGGCAGGAACACTGCCGCGCCGCCTACAAGCAGACCGCACGCGCCGATAAAGATATAGGTTTTAAACTTACCGTTGCGGTACTGCCGTTTGTCGTTGTCGATGAGCGTGCCAATGAGTGGGTCGTTCACTGCATCCCAGATCTGTACCAAAAGAAGCAGTGCGGAGAGCAGGCCGGTTTCCAGCATCATGAAAACAAGCCAGAAGGTTTGCACGGTGCCCTTGAGCGAAAAGCTCATGTTACAGCCAAGGTCACCTGCGGCATACGCCAGCTTGTCAGATATGCCAAACCTCGGCTTGCCGTTTGCATCAAGTTGCTTTTGCTTTGCCATACGATTTTTCCTCTTTTCTGTTTTTATTTATTTGAATTTTTAAAATTTGCAAAAATGAAAGCATAGGGGGAAATAGTATGTCTACCATTATTATAGAGCATTTCTCATTAGATAGCGAGTAATTTTTTAATGTTTTTTTGTAATATTTTTAACACATCCTAAAAAACACTGTTGTAATTGTACAAAAAAGTGGTATAATGAAGTTGATGATTGGGATATTTTACACATCCTACAAGGAGGTAGCGCGATATGCTTTATGAAACCGAGTGGCGGCTGCTGTGTGATACCCTTCGCAAATGCCACGTGCGCATTTCGCTCTCCCGCCCCGAGGAGATGGCGGCAGCTGTGCTGCCTGAGGGCTTTTCGCCGTTTGGCGAGGAGCGCTTACCAAGCACGCTGACCCTTGGCGAGCTGCTGGGGCAGCTTGCACCGTGCACGCTTTATAAGCGCACCGACGCTTTGCAGCGCGCCTACCTTTATTTTAAGGTTCCCTCGGGCAAGGAGAGCAGGATCGTGCTTGTCGGCCCTTATCTGAAGGCACCGCTTTCGGCGCAGCAGCTGCTTTATATCGGTGAGCAAAACGGTGTTTCACCCAAAAATCAGCGTTATTTGAAGGAATACTACGCAGGCATTCCCGTGCTACCCGAGGGAGATCGGCTTTTCGTGCTGCTGCATACCTTTTGCGAGCACGTGTTTGAAAGCCCTGCGTTTGCTATTGCAGACGTGTGTGATCCCGATAGCGCATTAGCCTCGCCCATCCACGATATGACGCGCGGCGATGATCTTGACGGTACGATCGTGAATATGAAGGCGATGGAGCAGCGATACGGCTTTGAAAACGAGCTGATGGAGGCGGTGTCGCTGGGGCAGATGCACAAGGAGGCTTTGCTGCTGTCCGCCTTGTCGATGCAAAATTTTGAGCAGCGCGCATCAGATCCCGTGCGCAACATCAAAAATTACGGCATTATTATGAATACGCTGCTGCGTAAGGCGGCGCAAAAGGGTGGCGTGCATCCCATGTACCTCGATAGCGTTTCCACTGCCTTTGCACTCAAAATCGAGCAGCTGCCAACGGTGGAGGCGGGGGCGGACCTCATGCGGGATATGTTTCGCTCCTACTGCCGTTTGGTGCGCAAGAACGCCATGAGGGGGCTTTCTCGCGTGGTGCAGCAGACCGTGCTGCTGATCGATTCCGATCTTTCAGCAGACCTTTGCCTTGGCACACTGGCAAAGGCACAGAACGTAAGCCCCGGCTACCTGTCTATCATATTTAAAAAGGAGATGGGCAAAACGCTTTCCCATTATATTAGAGAAAAGCGGATGCAGCATGCCGCACACCTGCTTTCCACCACGCAATTACAGGTGCAAACCGTCGCGCTTCACTGCGGTATTTTGGACGTGCAGTATTTTTCCAAGCTCTTTAAAGCCGAGAACGGCATGACCCCGCGCGAATACCGCGAGGAGGCAAAGCGTTCGCGAGAGGGCGGCTCGTGACACGATTCGTTAATATTGTCCTGTTTTTCTTTTATAAACTAAAGATTTTGCGTTGAAATGATTTAAAATCGTGCTAAAATAGAAATAGCACGTCTATATTTTTGGAGGATAAAATCATGAACATGAAGCTTTCGTTTCGTTGGTACGGCAAGGATGATCCGATCTCGCTTTCCTACATTTCTCAAATTCCCGGCATGCGCTCTATCGTTTCGGCGGTGTATGACGTAAAGCCCGGTGAGGTTTGGCCCGAGGAGAGCCTTCGCGCCATGAAGGAGGCATGCGAGGCAAACGGGCTTGTGTTTGACGTAGTGGAGTCGATCCCCGTGCACGAGGATATCAAGCTTGGCCGCGGCGACGTGGATCATTTGCTTGAGGTATACTGTGAGAACGTACGCCGCTGCGCGAAGTACGGCGTGAAGTGCGTGACCTACAACTTTATGCCCGTATTTGACTGGACCCGCACCCAGCTTGACAAAAAGGCAGCCGATGGCTCAACAAGCCTTGTCATGTACTGGGATCAGATGCGCGGCCTTGACCCCTTAAAGGATGACATTCATCTGCCCGGCTGGGATGCCAGCTATACCCAAGAGGAGGTGCGTGAGCTGATCACTGCCTACGGTAAGCTTGGTGAAGAGGGGCTTTGGAAAAATCTTGAAAGATTTCTCAAGGTGGTTATCCCCGTTGCCGAGGAGTGCGGTGTGCGCATGGCGATCCATCCCGATGACCCGCCATACCCCATTTTCGGTCTGCCCCGCGTGATCACCAACGAGCAAAATCTCGATCGGTTCCTCGCGCTGGTGGATAGCCCCGCAAACAGCCTTTGCCTTTGCACGGGCAGCCTTGGCTGTGCCGCCTTTAATGATATTCCCGCCATGGTGCGAAAATATGCAAAAATGGACCGCATTGCCTTCATGCATATCCGTAACGTGAAGATCATGGAGGATGGCTCCTTTGAGGAGCGCGCACATCTCTCCTCTTGCGGCTCGCTTGATATGTATGAGGTTGTAAAGGCACTGTGTGAGGCAGGCTTTGACGGCTACGTGCGCCCCGACCACGGTCGTATGATCTGGGGTGAAACCGGCAAGCCCGGCTACGGCCTGTTTGACCGTGCCCTTGGCGCGGCGTATATCAACGGCTTGTTTGAGTCCTGCGAAAAATCTTTGAAATAAGGGAGAGCATGAAAATGAAACAAAATGTTTTAAATACCGATCTTACGGGTAAGGTTGCAGTCGTTACGGGTGCGGGTGGCGTGCTTTGCAGCTACTTTGCCAAGGTGCTGGCAAGAGCAGGTGCTAAGGTTGCGCTGCTTGACCTCAACGAGGAGGCGGCAAAGAGCTTTGCCGACGAGATCGTGGCAGAGGGCGGCGTTGCAAAGGCATATGCTTGCAACGTACTCAGCAAGGAGATCTGCATGAGCGTTGCCGAGCAGGTAAAGGCAGAGCTTGGCCCCTGCGATATTCTCCTTAACGGTGCGGGCGGCAACAATCCGCGTGCCACCACTGATAAGGAATACTACGAGCCCGGCGATATTGATGCCGATACCAAGAGCTTTTTCGATCTTGATGCCGATGGCGTTGGCTTTGTTTTCAACCTCAACTTCCTCGGCACTCTCATCCCCACGCAAGCGTTTGCCGCGCAGATGATGGGCCGTGAGGGCTGCTCGATCCTCAACGTTTCCTCAATGAACGCTTACACGCCCCTGACGAAAATTCCCGCTTATTCGGGTGCAAAGGCTGCCATTTCTAACTTTACGCAGTGGCTTGCCGTGCATTTTTCGCGCGTTGGCATTCGTGTAAACGCCATTGCCCCCGGCTTCTTCTCCACCAAGCAAAACGCAAAGCTGCTTTGGAAC
>JAZOLJ010000070.1:0-23696 GCA_045652845.1 Eubacteriales bacterium
CTAAGACCGCTTGGCCTCCGACTTCGCGTATCCTGCGGATATTTCCGACGCCGTGGAGGATAGCGCCGCAACCCTGCCCGCTCTGGCAGCAGTTAAGACCGAAACGCATCCCGCCCCCACCGCCACCGAGGCAGAGCCGTTGCCGCTTTTTGAGGAGGAGGAGCCCCTCGCGTATCCTGCGGATATTTCCGACGCCGTGGAGGATAGCGCCGCAGCCCTGCCCGCTCTGGCAGCAGTTAAGACCGAAACGCATCCCGCCCCCACTGCGCCCCCTGCTACTGCCGTCACCCCTCGTCTGATCCGCTTACAGCCTACACAAAAAGCCGCGCCTGCAACACACGCCAAAAAACAGACAAGCAGTGCAAAACAGAGTGTAAAACGCCGCGGAATTTTGGGTATTATCTTCAAAAAATAAAAATAATAATTTTTTTGGGCGTTTGCTCTTGATAAATTTTCTACAATGTGGTAAAATATTACTGTTTTGAAATAAACTCCGCCGTGTCGGAGCATCAAACTTATGAAAGGTGGATCATCAACATGACCTACAACAAGAAAACGATCGAAGATATCGAGGTTGCCGGCAAAAAGGTTATTGCCCGTTGCGACTTCAACGTTCCTATGAAGGATGGCGCTATCACCGACGACAAGCGTATCGTTGGCGCACTGCCCACCATCAAGTACCTGCTTGATAAGGGTGCTGCCGTTATCCTTTGCTCTCACTTTGGCAGACCCCACAACATCCTTGATGCCAAGCTTGAGCTTGACAAGAAGGAGAAGGCAAAGGTTGAGGCTCTCCCCGAGGCAGAGCAGGCAGCTGCTACCGCTGCATACCTTGACAAGGCAAAGAATGACGACAAGACCTTCTCCCTCGCGCCCGTAGCAAAAAGACTTTCCGAGCTGCTCGGTATTGAGGTTCAGATGGCAAAGGACGTGATCGGTGCCGATGCAAAGGCAAAGGCTGCAGCCCTTAAGCCCGGTGAGGTCCTGCTGCTTGAGAACGTTCGTTTCCACAAGAAGGAAACCAAGAACGACCCCGAGTTTGCAAAAGAGATGGCGTCGATGGCCGAGATCTACGTAAACGATGCATTCGGCACCGCACACCGCGCACACGCCTCCACCGCAGGTCTTGCAGATTACCTGCCCGCCGTTTGCGGCTACCTCATTCAAAAGGAGATCTCCATCATGGGTGGTGCTCTCTCCGATCCCAAGCGTCCCTTCGTGGCTATCCTTGGCGGCGCAAAGGTTTCGGATAAGATCGGCGTGATCAACAACCTCATCGAAAAGGTAGATACTCTTATCGTCGGTGGCGGTATGGCATACACCTTCTTCCGCGCACAGGGCTGG
Organism: Eubacteriales bacterium; assembly: GCA_045652845.1. GTDB lineage: Bacteria > Bacillota > Clostridia > Oscillospirales > CAG-272 > Firm-07. The sequence continues at coordinate 1,345 of JAZOLJ010000070.1, forward strand.
GAGATCGGCACCTCCATTTGTGAGAACGATAAGCTTGATCTCGCACTTGAGCTGATGGAAAAGGCAAAGGCAAAGGGCGTGCAGTTCCTGCTGCCCGTTGACAACAAGCTGGGTAAGGAGTACGATCCCAAGACCGAGAGCATGATGGCTGATTCGAGCAGCATGCCCGAGGGCTGGATGGGTCTTGATATCGGCCCGAAATCCCAGAAGCTGTTTGCCGAGGTTCTCGAGAATGCAGGCACTGTTGTATGGAACGGCCCGATGGGTGTTTCCGAGTGGGATAATTTTGCTGCAGGCACGCACGCAGTGGCAAACGCTGTTGCTGCCTCCGGCGCCATCTCCATTATCGGCGGCGGTGATTCTGCTGCAGCTGTTGAAAAGCTTGGCTTTGCCGATAAGATGACCCACGTTTCCACCGGTGGCGGCGCATCCCTTGAGTTCCTTGAGGGCAAGACCCTGCCCGGTATTGCTTGCCTGCTTGACAAATAATTTGCAGCGCATAGCCGATTTTCACAATTCATAAAAAGTGAGGAAAAAGACGTGAATTCCGCAAAGAGAAGAACTGTCATCGCCGGCAACTGGAAAATGAATATGACCCCTGCTGAGGCGACTGCTTTTATCAATGAGATCAAGCCCATGGTTGCAGGTAAGGATAACTGCGACATTATCTTTTGCGCACCTTACGTGACCATTTCTGCCGCAATGGAGGCAGCAAAGGGCTCTAACATCGTGATCGGTGCCGAAAACGTACACTTTGCCGCAAAGGGTGCTTATACCGGTGAGGTTTCCGCTGAAATGCTTAAGGCGATCGGCGTTGATACCGTTATCATCGGTCACTCCGAGCGTCGCCAGTACTTTGGCGAGTCCGACGAAACCGTAAACCTGCGCACCAAGGCAGCGCTTGCAGCAGGCATGCGCGTGATCCTGTGCATGGGCGAGGTAAAGGAGCAGCGCGTAGCAGGCATTACCAACGAGGTTTGCGCGATGCAGATCAAGCTTGACCTTGCAGGCATTGGTGCCGAGGATATGAAGAATATCATCATCGCATACGAGCCCGTATGGGCGATCGGCACCGGTCTTACCGCAACGCCCGAGCAGGCAGAGGAAACCTGCGGCGTCATTCGTGACGTGCTCGTAGAGCTGTACGGCAAGGAGGTTGCCGAGGCTACCACCATTCAGTACGGTGGCTCCATGAACGAAAAGAACGCAGCTGAGCTGCTTGCAAAGCCCAATGTAGACGGCGGTCTCATTGGCGGTGCATCTCTGGTAGCTGAAAAATTTACCGCTATCGTAGACGCAGCACAATAAGCGAACAAACGGGGAGGGCTGCCTGCTTTTGCGGCAGCCCTCTTTAAAATACGGCGGCGTGCCGCCGTTTGGAAGGGGAAAAACTATGGCAAATTATCGCAGAGGTCGCATCAACGATGAAATGAAAAAGGAGCTTGCCGCTATCATGCGTGAGGTCAAGGATCCTCGCGTGGCACAGGCGTTTATCAGCATCACGGGCGTTGACGTGACCCCCGATTTAAAATATGCAAAGGTCTACTATTCGGCAATGCGTGGCGAGCCGAAGGAGGTGCGCCAGGGCCTCAAATCCTCGGCGGGCTACATTCGCCGCCAGGTGGCGCAGCGGCTTAATTTGCGCGCTACGCCCGAATTTACCTTTATTGAGGATACCTCCATTGCCTACGGTGCGCATATCTCAAAGCTTTTAAACTCAATCGAGATCAGCGAAGAGGATGGGGAAGAGGAACATGGAGAAAACTGATTTTCGCGCGCTTACCGTTAGTGAGGTGGTGGAGCTTTTAAGGGTTCCCGCACCAACGCTGGTCTGCTTTCACACAAGACCCGACGGAGATGCCATCGGCTCGGCGTTCTCTCTTGCTCTGTGGCTGCGTGCCATGGGCAGCGATGCCTATTGCGTGTCTGCTGACGAGGTGCCGCAATATCTTGCATTTCTCACAGCCGACCTGCAAAAAAGTGTGCTGGCACAAACCATTCCCGAGGGCTTTGAAAACGCCCGTATCGTTACCGTGGATACTGCCTCTCCCGCGCAAATGGGCGCACTTTTCGAAAAATTCGGCGACCGTGTGTCGCTGATGATAGATCATCACGGCGCGGGCACGCCCTATGCCGATTATTTGGTGGTGCCGCAAGCCGCCGCCTGCGGCGAAGTGGTGTTTGATCTGATTGCCGCTTCGGGCGTTGACGTGCCGCAAAAAACGGCAGAGCTGCTGTATGCTGCCATTGCTTCGGATACGGGATGCTTCCGCTATTCAAACGTCAACGAAGCAACGCATCTGCACGCGGCAGCCTTGGTAAAGCAGGGTGTTGATATTGCCACGCTCAATCAGCAGCTGTTTGAAACAAAGCTTTACGGCAATCTTGTGGCAGAAAACGCAGGCTTTGACCGCTTGCATTTTTACGCCGACGGTGAGGTGGCAATTTTAACCTTTCCGTATGCGCTAAAGCAGAAGCTGCAGCTTGCCGAGGAGCATCTTGGCACACTCATTGACGTGGCACGCTGCGTTGCGGGTGTTAAGGTCGCCGCCGCGATCCGCGAAACGGCAGAAGGGAAATACCGCACCTCGTTTCGTTCTAACGTTGATTTTGACGTGTCTGCCGTGGCGGCACGGTTCGGCGGTGGTGGACACGTGCGAGCCGCAGGTGCTACGCTGACCGCAGATGGCATTGAAGCAGCAGAAATGATGGTGCGTGATGCAATTTTAGCGGCAAGGGCGGGTGCTTTTGATGCCTGATGTAGGGGAGAGTAAAACGACCTGCAAGCCCATTTTTGCGCTGCGCCTTGGCGTTGCATATCTTGGCTGTTGTATAGGCGCAGGATACCTTTCGGGGCAAGAGCTGTTTCAGTTTTTTAGCTCGCACGGTGCGTGGGGCTTTGTTGCGTTGGCGGTAGCCACGCTGTGCATGTTTCTTGCAGGCTGGGTCATTTTATCGCTTTGTGTAGCCACGGGAGAAACCAGAATGGATCGCATTGTGGTGTGGTTTGACTGCAAGCCCCTTCGCGCTGCGGTGGCGGTGTTCGAGGTCGTGTTTCTTTTTGTGATATACACGCTTTGCGTTGCCGCATTCGGCTCGCTCCTGGCGCAGATCGCGGGTTTGGCGCCGCTTGCTGGCGGCATCATATTTTGCGCACTCACCACCACACTTTCGCTTTTTGGCGTGCGCGGTCTTCTGCAGTTCTTTTCCTATGTGATCCCCACGCTGGTCTTGGTCACCGTTTTGATCGCGTTGCTTTCGATTTGCACGGCAAACGGTATTGATTTTCCCATCACAGAGGTTGGCGGCTTGATGAGTGGATCTTGGCTTTTTGACGGCGTTACGTATGCTGTTTTCTGCCTGTTTTGCGCTCTGCCTGTGTTAGTGCCGCTTGGTAGCTCGGTTGCCTGTGCCAAAACCGCACGTCGCGGCGCACTGATCGGCGCACTGCTGATCGGCACGCTTGCGTGTATTATTATCCTTGCCATCGGCACTGATCCTGCCGTGGCAAGCACAGCACTCCCCATGCTGGAGCTGGCGTTTGCAAAAAGTCGCCTTGCGGGCATTGTGTATGCCGCCTTGCTTGTGCTTGGCATTTTCTCGGCAGGGCTTTCCTCGCAATCTGCCATGAACGAGTATTTGATGCAGCGCTTTACTACAAAAAAGCGTTTTTTGATACCCATATCGGCGGCAACTACTGCAGTGGCACTGCTTTTGGGGCTGTGCGGCTTCAAGGATCTTATCGGTATTCTTTACCCCGTTCTCGGGTATATCGGCTTTTTGCCGCTTGCGCTGCTTTTTGTACATGCCCTTGTGTTTTATCGCAAAAGGCGCATGCAGCAAAGGGGCGGGGATAGTGCTTAAAAAAAGGCTGCCGTGCGTTTTGCACGGCAGCCTTTGTATATTCTATGGTGTTAGTGGCAAAAATAGGGAAAAGAACTTGTAAAAATTAGAATTTTATGTTACAATAAAAATATATTATCAAAGGAGGGGCGCATATGAAAAGGGCAGTTGCTGTTTTGTTGGTTGTTTTTTTGGCTTTTTTTGCGGTGTTACCCATAGCGGCAGATGCTGTCACCCCCTTTGATGCCTCTATCGCCGAGATCGAGCGTGCCGTGGCACAGAGCGTTGGCAAGGATACGGCTGGGGCTGCGGTCGTGCTTGTGAAAAACGGTGCGGTAATGATGGCGGATGGCTTTGGATATGCCGATCTTTCCACACGTGTGCTTGTTACGTCGGATGCCACCTTTGAGCTTGGCGGCTTATCGGCAATTTTTGTAAGTATGGCGGCACTGCGTCTTTGCGACGTGGGCGCGCTTTCCTTAGATGCCGATATTGCCGCTTATCTCCCTGCCGCTTTCTTTGAAGAGCTGGGGCTTTCTTATCCCGTTACCACCCGTCAGCTTTTAACAGGCCGCGCGGGCTTTGGCGGCAGACTGTTTGATATTTCCTTTACCAATGACGAGTATTGCTTTGAAAGCCTTGAGGAGGCACTTCTTGCCGACGTGCCCGAGCAGGTGACCGCCCCCGACACGGTATATGCGTACTCCCAATTTGGCGTTGCCTTGGCTGCATATATCGTAGAAAACGTTTCGGGTATTCCGTATCACGCATACGTTACAAACGAGATACTTATCCCGCTTGGTATGCACGACACCGTGCTGAGCTTTACTGCCGATACGGTGCCCAAAAAGCCGATCATCGGCTATCATAACACGGCTGACGGCAGCTTTTTGCAGCCTGCCGAGGGCTATCGCACCTACGCAGGTCTTTACCCTGCCACGGGTGCTGCTTCAACCCCTGCCGATCTCGCCCGTCTTTTAACTTGGCTTGTGAGTGACGACGGCACGCTTCTGCTGCCCGCCACCAAGGCGCAGCTTTTTGATACCGTTACAAGCGGTATGTTTGCCCCAGCCGCTATGACACTTGGTGCAAGGGGCAGCGTTTACACCTGCCGCAGCGCAACGAATTGCTTTGGCATCTCTCTTGCCCTTGACCGCATCACGGGGCAGGCGGTGCTGGTGCTTACCAACACACAAAAAAACACCTTGCTTGATCTCCCTCAAGCCATGCTGGTGGGGCATGCCCCCGCCTTTAGCTTGCCCGAGGGCGAGCACGTAGAGCTAAAAACGCTTTGCGGCACGTATCTTTCCATGTCGGGCGAAACGCATACCCTCGTGGGGCGCATGCTTGCCATGCAGGATCGCGTGACGGTAAGTGAAAACGATGACGGTACGCTCTCCTTTCTCGGTATGCGCCTGATGCAGATCGCTCGCGGCGTATTTGCCGATGCAGACGGTGCTGCCGATCAGCCCGTGGTACAGTTCCTTTTTGATGAGGCGGGCGAGGTCAGTGCCGTGCTGACCGTTGACGGTGCCGGCTACACCCCCCTTCCGTTTTATTACGCACGCGTGCCATCGGCGTTGCTGTTTGGCCTGCTGCTTTTGCTTGCCGTGCGCTTTTTGCTTTGCGGCTTGCTGGCGCTTGCGCGCAGTGTCAGCGGTCGCAGTAAGGGTGATGAAGCTATCCCCTTGCGCTTTGTGCTACCCGATATTTTGGCAGCCCTGTTAAGTCTTCTTGTTGCCGCACAGATCACGGTGGCATACAATGCGGGCGTTGCCATGCTTTCCTCGTTTTATCTCGCCATGCAGATCATGGCACTGCTTTTTGGCATCGGTGCTACGGTGGGATATCTTTTTGCCTTTGTTTCCTCGGTGCTTGACCGAAAGGCGCACAAGCGCATCGCCTATACCGCGATCCTGTTTTTGATCTTTTTGTTCTTGATCTGCTTCTGGGGCTTTACCGTAATATAACCAAAAGCATCCGCCATGAATTCATGACGGATGCTTTTTTGCTGTAGTTATAAGGATTATAAAAATAGGGTAAAGAATGCCTGCATGCCACGCATCGCTTCCTCTAAAACGCCTTGAATGAAAACGTTCATAATTGCGCTGGCAATCATGGAGAGCGCGCCCAGTACAATGGCAACAATGCCGCAAATACGCCCCGTTTTTGCCTCGGGGGGCTCGTAGCCAAGCAGATTTTTGGCGTTGCCCGCGCGGGTAATCGCCAAAATGCCGAGAATAATGCCAACAAGCGAACAGCAGACAAGGGAGATCACAAGACCGACAATACCAAGGGTCTGTGCCGCGGATGCCTCTTTGTTTGCATGGGCGGTGTTATTAATAAGCGGTATTTGCTGATCGTAAAACTGTCCGTTTGTATATTGCCAGCCTTTGTTTTGCGCATTCGGGTCGCTCCAAGAATTTTGCCCGTTGCTTTGATCGCTGTAATTGTTTTGGTTGTTATAGTTATTTTGGTTGTTATCCATTGCGTGCTCCCTTCGGATCGTGCGATATGCTCTTTATTCATTATATCGTTTCTTATGAGAAAATGCAAGCACTTTACAAAAAAAGCCGCGATCCCTGCCCGTATTCTTGCATCCTGCGCCAAAATATGCTATACTGGTATTAAGATCGCGAGGGGAGGGAAGTTATGCGGTTAAAACGGTATATTTACTGTCACGTGATATTTCTTGCTGCCGTGCTGGTGTTTGCCGTTTATGGCTTTGTCACCACGCGTTTGTTACCCTTTCCGACCTTTCATTGCTTCATGCATGACGTTTTGCATCTGTATTGCCCCTTTTGCGGCGGCACACGTGCCTTTATGGCGTTGCTGCGGCTCGATCTGCTTGCCATGGTGCTCTACAATCCTGCCGTTGTGCTGGCAACGCTCGTCTTTATTTTCTTTGACCTGCGCGCACTGATCTTGATCCTGCGTCACCGTGAGGGTGCACTTTTTCCGCGCTTTTTGTCGCCCCTTGCGGTGGTGTGGTTCTCGCTTTATACCGTTTTGCGTAATGCCTTGGCGTTTTTCCGTGTTGACCCGATCGGTGATATTGCCCCCTACTGGCAAGCACGCATCACGGTACCGATCGCCGTGCTTTCCACGTGCTTGCTGCTCCTTTCGGTGCTTTTTTTGCTCGGCACGCTTTATTTGCCCCAAAAGCTGCGCCGCCCTTCCTTATGGCTGCTGCCCCTCGCCCTTGTTTTGCTGACCGCCCTGCTGTATCAAAACGCATGGCTGCTCCTTTTGCTTCCTTTGCCTCTTGTTGTATATATTTTGCTGCGTGCCGTGCAGCACAAAAAAACGCCGTCGGTGCACTGACCGACGGCTTTTTTTGTGTTTTTTGTCGTAGAATATGCGTTTTGAGCAAGGCTTAGGCGCGGTTTTTATCACGGTTCCTCAAAAAGCGGTGTTGAGAGGTATCTGTCGCCGCTGTCGGGCAGCAGTGCTACGATCACCTTGCCGCGGTTTTCGGGTCGCTTGGCAAGCAGGGTGGCGGCATGCAGTGCAGCCCCCGAGGAAATGCCAACCAAAATCCCCTCGCACCCCGCAAGGTGGCGTGCGGCAGCATAAGCCTCTTGCTCGCCAACGGGCAAGATCTCGTCCACCACGCTGCGATCAAAATTGGCAGGTATAAAGTTTGCGCCAATGCCCTGTAAGCCGTGTGCGCCCGCCTTTCCGCCCGAGAGAAGGGGAGAGGATGCGGGTTCTACCGCCACTGCCTTGAGCGTGGGGATCTTGCCTTTTAAAAATCTTGCCGTGCCGCTGAGCGTGCCGCCCGTACCGACGCCTGCCACAAAAATATCCACGTGTCCGTTCGTATCCTCAAAAATTTCGGGCCCCGTGGTGGTGCGGTGCGCCGTCGGGTTTGCGGGGTTGTCAAACTGTGCGGGGATAAAGCTGCCCTCGGTGGCGGCAGCAAGCTCGTTTGCCTTGTCAATTGCCCCCTGCATGCCAAGCGCACCGGGGGTCAGCACGATCTCGGCACCGTATGCCGCCAGCAGGCGGCGGCGCTCAAGTGACATGGTATCGGGCATGGTGAGCACCACGCGGTAGCCGCGCGGCACACCGATGGCAGCAAGCCCTATGCCTGTGTTGCCACTGGTCGGCTCAATGATGGTGGCACCGTGCTTCAGCTTGCCCGCAGCCTCCGCCGCAAGGATCATCGAAAGTGCTACGCGATCCTTCGCGCTCCCCGCGGGATTAAAGCCCTCCAGCTTCAGTAGCACCTTGCCACCGAGGGCGTTGATCTTATTATAATTAGTAGGCTCAAAAAGGGGCGTGCCCCCAACCATTTCGCTGATGCTGCGGTAATACATAACAGGAAACTCCTTTTGGTAAATTGGTTATCATTATTACGTATTATTATATATTTAAATCGTTTCCATGTCAAGTAGAGAGATTTTTCTTAATATGTCATTGAGCAACGCATTCCTGCGCTTATAAAAGTGAAGAACAAATAACCAAAGAAAAATTTTGAAAGAAAGAAACAAGCAGGAAAAGGCGCACCGCAAAAGGCGGATGCAGGCGAACCTTTGTTCGTCAAATTCGTCTTTGAGGAGCAACGCATTCCTGCGCCGTTTATTTCTTTTAAAAATAAAAAAGCGGAGTGTCTTGGGTTATAGACACTCCGTATTTTTTGTGGCAATTAAGCCATGGCGTTGAGCTTCTTGGTAAACTGGCTCTTCTTGTGAGCTGCAGCGTTCTTGTGAATGATCCCACGGGTAACAGCCATATCGATCTTCTTAACGGCTGCCTTGTAGGTCTCCTGTGCGAGTGCTACGTCACCCGCCTCCACAGCAGCCTCGTACTTCTTCATCGCAGTTTTCATCTGCGTGCGGAAGATCTTGTTCTGCATAGTTTTGGTTGCGGTAACCTTTACACGTTTTTTGGCACTTTTAATGTTCGGCATAATCGTTCACCCTCCTTTACAAATTTTCGGTTTAAACGACTGCGCCTGAGAGGGTGCGCCGTCGTAAAAGTCCATACAGTCATATATGATACCACACAAAAAAATAAATTGCAAGTCTTTTTTGAAAAAAACTTTAAAATTTTTTTGCCGAAAAATGCCGATTTACAGGAAATTAAAAAATATTTTCAAAAAATGTTAAAAAACGCTTGACAAGCAGGCAAGGCTTTGCTATAATATTAAACTGCATTATAATCGCTGAATGTGCCCTTTTTGCACCTTCGGCAACAATTCGCATCAAAACTATTATATACGCGTATGCGCGAATTCTGGCGGCGCAGATGTAAGCGTTTTGGTACTCTGGTCCCTCGCGATTGCGGCGGACACAACAATGAATGGAGTGATAAAACAAATGGTCAACGTAAAAGAGCAAAAACTCGGTCAGAACAAGAGAATGAGTTTTTCCAAGGCACGTTACACCCTGGAGCTTCCGAACCTTGTGGAGATCCAGACCAAATCCTTCAAATGGTTCCTCGAGGAGGGGCTTGGTGAGGTTTTGCGTGATGTGTCGCCGATCACCGATTTCTCGGGCAATCTGTCCATTGAGTTTCTGTCCTACTCGATCGATCAAAAGCCCAAGTACACCGTTGAAGAGTGCAAAGAGCGTGATGTCAACTACGCCGCCCCGCTGCGTGTTACCGTTCGTCTGACCAACAAGCAGACGGGCGAGGTGCAGAATTCCGATATTTTCATGGGCGATATTCCGCTTATGACCGAGAACGGCACCTTCGTCATCAACGGCGCAGAGCGCGTTATCGTTTCTCAAATCATTCGTTCTCCCGGCATGTACTATGCCTCCGAGATCGATAAGATGGGTAAACGCAACTACACCGCGCAGATCATCCCCTACCGTGGCGCGTGGCTCGAGTATGAAACCGATAACAGCGGTGTCATCTACGTGCGCATTGATAAGAACCGCAAGCTGCCCATTACCATGTTTATCCGTGCGCTGGGTGCGCTTGGGGACAAGCCGGAGATCGAGTCGCGCGAGGACGTTTGCGCCATCTTCGGTGAGGAGGCGCGCCTTGCCGCTACCTTTGAAAAGGATGAATCCGAGATCATTGCTTCTCATAACCGCACCTCTGTGGGTCACGAGGCACTCAAGGAGATCCACAAGAAGCTTCGCCCCGGCGAGCCTGCAATGGTAGACGCTGCACAGAAGCTGCTTTCCGATATTCTTTTTGATAACAGACGCTACGACATTGCACCCGTAGGTCGCTACAAGTTTGACAAAAAGCCCGCTCTCGCTGCCCGTGTTGAGGGCAGAAGGCTTGCCGAGGCTGCCGTTAGCCCCATCACGGGCGAGGTGCTGTTTGAGGCAGGCAAGGTGCTCTCTCACGAGGATGCGATGGCTATTGAGCACGCAGGCATCAACGGCGTTACCGTAGAGCTTGAGGGTGGTGATCTTGTTAAGGTGTTTGCCAATAACACCATCGAGCCCCAGTATCTCCTTGGCTACGATCTGAAGGATTGCGGTGTCAACGAAAAGGTTCGCACTCCCGTGCTCCTTGAGATCATGGAGGAGGCAGGCGACGATGTGGATGCCGTAAAGACCCTTGTGCGCCGCCGCATGGCAGAGCTTTGCCCCAAGCATATCACCAAGGATGATATCTTTGCTACCATCAACTACATGCTTTGCCTGATGCACGATCAGGGCCTTGGTCAGTATGACGATATCGACCACCTTGGCAACCGCCGCATCCGTTCGGTTGGCGAGCAGCTGCAAAATCAGCTGCGCATCGGCTTCTCCCGCATGAACAAGACCATTACCGACCGTATGGCTACGCAGGATGCCGATAAGATCACTCCCCAAATGCTCATCAACACCCGCCCGATCGCTACGGGCATTCGTGAATTCTTCGGCTCCTCGCAGCTGTCGCAGTTCATGGATCAGAACAACCCTCTCGCCGAGCTGACCCACAAGCGCCGTCTGTCGGCACTCGGTCCCGGCGGTCTTTCCCGTGACCGCGCATCCTTTGACGTGCGTGACGTTCACTACACCCATTACGGTCGTATGTGCCCGATCGAGACCCCCGAAGGTCCTAACATCGGTCTGATCTCTTACCTTACCACCTATGCACGTATCAGCGATTACGGCTTCATCGAGGCTCCTTACCGCAAGTACGACAAGGAGAGGGGAATCGTTACCGATGAGGTTGAGTACATGACCGCGGACGTAGAGGACCGCTACATCATCGCGCAGGCAAACGAGCCGCTTGATGAGGAGGGTCATTTTATCAACAAGATCGTCAACGCCCGTGACAAGAACGAGATCCGCGAGGTTGAGGCTTCGCAGGTTGACTATATGGATGTTTCCCCCAAGATGGTGGTATCGGATGCAACCGCAATGATCCCCTTCCTTGAGAACGACGATAACTCCCGTGCACTCATGGGCTCGAACATGCAGAAGCAGGCAGTGCCGCTGATGGTAACCGATTCGCCCATCGTTGGTACGGGTATGGAATACAAGGCAGCAGTTGACTCCGGCGTTGTGATTACCGCAAAGCGCGCAGGTATTGTTGACTACGTAGATGCCGATAAGATCGAGATCGTGCTCGACAACGGCGAGCGCGACGTTTACGAGCTCATTAAGTTTAAGCGCACCAACCAGGGCACCTGCTTTAACCAACGCCCTGTGGTATCCCAAGGAGAGATCGTGGAGGCAGGTCGCGTGATTGCTGACGGCCCCGCAACCTCCAATGGTGAGATCTCTCTTGGCAAGAATGCTCTGATCGGCTTCATGACCTGGGAGGGCTATAACTACGAGGACGCGGTGCTTCTCAACGAGCGCCTTGTCCGCGACGACGTGTATACCTCGCTTCATATCGAGGAGTACACCCACGATGCACGCGACACCAAGCTTGGCCCGGAGGAAATTACTCGCGAGATCTCTAATGTCAGTGAGGACGCCCTCAAGGATCTCAATGCCGAGGGTATTGTAAAGAAGGGTACCGAGGTGCGTGCCGGCGATATCCTCGTCGGCAAGATCACGCCCAAGGGTGAGACCGAGCTGACCGCAGAGGAGCGTCTCCTGCGCGCCATCTTCGGCGAAAAGGCAAGAGAGGTGCGCGACACCTCGCTGCGTCTGCCCCACGGCGAAAGCGGTATCGTTGTTGACGTGAAGGTATTCTCTCACGAAAACGGCGACGAGCTGCCCGCAGGCGTGAATAAGCAGGTCCGCGTTTATATCGCGCAAAAGCGCAAGATTTCCGTAGGTGACAAAATGGCAGGTCGCCACGGTAACAAGGGCGTTGTTTCCCGCATTCTGCCCCCCGAGGATATGCCCTTCCTGCCCGACGGTACGCCGCTTGACATTGTGCTGAACCCCCTGGGCGTGCCTTCCCGTATGAACATCGGTCAGGTGCTTGAGGTTCACCTTGGCATTGCTGCCCGTCATCTCGGCTGGAAGATCATGACCCCCGTATTCGACGGCGCAAACGAGAAGGATATTATGGAATGCATGCGTATGGCAGGCATGGCACGTAAGATCCTGCCCGGTGAGAACGTTGACGGCAAGGAGCTCTTCTATGAGGTCGTTGATGCCGAAGGCAAAAAGGATTACGTCCGCGTTGAGGAGGAGATCCGCGCCGATGCAGATAAGATTGCCGCACTCATTGCCGAGGATAAGGTGAAGGTTATTGACGGCAAGACCATTCTTTACGATGGCCGTACCGGTGATCCCTTTGATAACCCCGTTACCGTGGGTATCATGTACTATTTGAAGCTCCATCACCTGGTTGACGATAAGATCCACGCCCGTGCAAACGGTCCTTACTCTCTCATCACGCAGCAGCCTCTTGGCGGTAAAGCCCAGTTTGGCGGTCAGCGCTTTGGTGAGATGGAGGTTTGGGCACTGGAGGCATACGGTGCAGCATACACCCTGCAGGAGATCCTGACCGTGAAATCTGACGATATCACGGGTCGTCGTCGTGCATACGAGGCGATCATCAAGGGTCAGAACATCCCCACGCCCGGTGTGCCCGAATCCTTTAAGGTGCTGGTAAAAGAGCTGCAGGCACTGGCACTTGACGTGCGCGTGCTTGACGGAAACGGCGAGGAGATCCAGCTTTCCACGCTTTGCAACGATGAGGAGCCCTCACCTTACTCCAATAAGGCAGAGCTTGCCGCCATCGACGAGGCACTCGGCGAGAGCGGACTTGAGGAGGGGGATCTCAGCGATCTCACCCTTGAGGATGAAAACGGCGAGGTGATCGAAGCCTACGGCTTCGATGACGAGGATGCCGATGATAGCTACAACAACGATTATGAAGATTAACGGAGGAGAGACGAAACATGGCAAATAAAGAATTTAATTCTATTAAAATAGGTCTCGCTTCCCCCGAAATGATTCGTGAATGGTCGTATGGTGAGGTTACCAAGCCCGAGACCATCAACTACCGTACGCTCAAGGCAGAAGTGGGAGGCCTCTTCTGCGAGCGTATCTTTGGCCCGACCAAGGATGGCGCTTGTATGTGCGGTAAATACAAGAATTCTCACGTAAGCTCTCTGCCGCGCGACCGCGTACACAAGTGCGAGAAGTGCGGCGTTGAGATCACCACCAAGAAGGTGCGCCGTGAGCGCATGGGCCACATCGAGCTCGCATGCCCCGTATCGCACATTTGGTATTTCAAGGCTGTGCCCTCGCGCATGGCTTTGGTGCTTGATATTTCTCCAAAGCAGCTGGAGCAGGTGCTCTACTTTGCAGAGAACGTGGTGCTTGATCCCGGTCTTACTCCCCTTACTAAAGGCACTGTACTGACCGAGAAGGCATACGAGGAATACCGTGAAATGTACGGCAATGAGTTCCGCGTTGGCATGGGTGCCGAGGCGATCAAGGAGCTGCTTGCCGAAACCGACGTTGAAGCACTGGCACAGCAGCTCAAGGATGAGCTTTTGGTGGCAACGGGTCAGAAGAAGATGCGCATTATCAAGCGCCTTGAGGTTATCGAGGCATTCCGCAAGTCGGGCAACAAGCTTGACTGGATGGTGCTTGACGTGCTGCCCGTTCTGCCCCCCGAGATCCGCCCCATGACTCAGCTTGACGGCGGTCGCTTTGCTTCCTCCGACCTCAACGAGCTTTATCGCCGCGTGATCGCGCGCAACAACCGTTTAAAGAAGCTCATGGAGATCCACACCCCAGAGATTGTGGTGCGCAACGAGAAGCGCATGCTGCAGGAGGCTGTTGACGCACTCATTGACAACGGCCGTCGCGGCAAGCCCGTTACGGGCCCCTCCAACCGTCAGCTTAAATCTCTTTCCGAGATGCTGCGCGGTAAGCAGGGTCGCTTCCGTCAAAACCTGCTTGGTAAGCGTGTTGACTACTCCGGCCGTTCGGTTATCGTTGTAGGTCCTAACCTTAAAATTTATCAGTGCGGTCTGCCGCGCGAAATGGCACTTGAGCTCTTCAAGCCCTTTGTTATCAAGCGCCTCACCCAAATGATGAAGGCTACCAATATCAAAGAAGCGCAGAAGAAGATCGAGCGTGCATACCAGCACCCCGAGGTTTGGGATGCGCTTGAGAACGTAATTAAGGAGCATCCCGTGCTTCTGAACCGTGCACCTACCTTGCACCGTCTGTCTATCCAGGCGTTCGAGCCCGTGCTGGTTGAGGGTCGCGCCATCAAGCTGCATCCGCTGGTTTGTACCGCATTTAACGCCGACTTTGACGGCGACCAGATGCCCGTACACGTACCGCTTTCCGCAGAGGCACAGGCAGAGGCGCGCTTCCTCATGCTTTCTGCCAACAACCTTCTCAAGCCCGTGGACGGCCGTGCCGTTGCGGTGCCTACCCAGGATATGATCCTTGGTACCTACTATCTCTTGATGGAGAAGCCCGGCGAGCCCGGCGAGGGTATGTGCTTCCGCAACTTTGACGAGGCAAATATGGCATACGTCAACGGTGCTCTCGGTCTGCACGCCCCCATTAAGGTGCGTATGAGCAAGGAAGTGGATGGTGAGGTTGTAACCGGCATGGTTGAAACCTCTCTTGGCTGTCTTATTTTCAACAGTAACATTCCGCAGGATCTCGGCTTTGTGGATCGCACCAAGCGCGAAAACCTCTTGAAAATGGAGATCGATACCGAGTTCCTGAAATCGAAGAAGGGTAACGTAAAGAAGATCCTTGGTATGCTCATTGACAACTGCTTGAAGCGTCATAGCGCTGCTGACTGTGCCGAGATGCTGGATAACATCAAGGAAATGGGCTACAAGTATTCCACTCGCGCCTCCTTCTCGATCTCGGTGTACGATATGAGCGTGCCGAAGGAGAAGCCCGAGCTGATCAACGCGGCACAGGATACCGTTGACCGCATCAATGCCGCATTCCGTCGCGGTCGTCTTTCCGATGAGGAGCGTTATAACTCCATCATCTCGATCTGGAAGACCGCAACCGACAACGTGACCGATGCGATGATGAAGTGCTTCCATCCCCAAAACCCGATCAAGATCATGGCAGATTCCGGTGCCCGCGGTTCTATCCAGCAGATGCGTCAGCTTGCCGCAATGCGCGGTTCGATGTTCGCAACCAACGGTAAGACCATGGAGATCCCGATCAAGTCTAACTTCCGCGAGGGCATGAAGATCCTTGAGTATTTCATGGGCTCACGTTCCTCTCGTAAGTCCCTGTCCGATACCGCACTTCGTACCGCAGACTCCGGTTACCTTACCAGACGTCTTGTTGACGTTTCGCAGGAGGTTATCGTGCGTGAGGTGTGCTGTGATGCAACCGACGGTGAATGGATCAAGGAGATCCCCAACGTAAACGATCCTCAGAATCCGCTTGAGAGCCTTTCCGACCGTATCATGGGTCGTTACACCTTCGGTGAGGTAAAACACCCCGAAACGGGTGAGGTTATCGTTCCTAACGATACCATGATCTCCGAGGCGCACATCAAGGCGATCGAGGCTGCAGGCATCAAGCAGGTGAAGATCCGCACGCTCTTGAAGTGCCACGCACGCCACGGTATTTGCGCACATTGCTACGGTGCTGACCTTGCCTCCGGCAAGACTGTTAGCGTGGGTGAGGCTGTTGGTATCATTGCCGCACAGTCTATCGGTGAGCCCGGCACCCAGCTTACGATGCGTACCTTCCACTCCGGTGGTGTCGCAGGCACCGATATTACGCAGGGTCTGCCCCGCGTTGAGGAGCTCTTTGAGGCAAGACCCCCCAAGAAGGCTGCCATCATTTGTGAGCAAACGGGTAAGATCTTCAGCATTGCACACGGTGAAAACGTGAACGTGCACGAGATCAGCGTAGTAGACGATGCTACGGGTGAAATGCACAAATATACCATTCCTTACGGCATGCAGATCGTGGTTGCCGAGGGCGATCACATTGAGCGCGGCGAGGTGCTTACCGCAGGTAGCAAGGCTCCTGCCGACATCATGCGCATCAGCGGTCTTGATAAGGTTTACGAGTATATCACCGAGGAAATTCAAAAGGTTTACCGTTCGCAGGGCGTTAGCGTAAACGATAAGCACGTTGAGATCATCGCACGTCAGATGACCCGTAAGGTTCACGTAGACGATGCAGGTGATTCCGATCTGCTGATCGGCACCTTGATGGACGTTCTCGATTTCGAGGAGGTCAACAATAAGATCAAGGAGCGTATTGCCGCAGGCGAAAACCTGCGTGAGGCAACCGCCTCTCGCGTGCTGCTTGGTATCACCAAGGCATCTCTGCAGACAGAGTCGTTCCTCTCCGCTGCTTCCTTCCAGGAGACCACCAAGGTCCTCACCGAGGCTGCGATCAAGGGTAAGGTCGACAACCTTATGGGTCTTAAGGAGAACGTTATTATCGGTAAGCTCATTCCCGCAGGTACGGGCATGACTTGCTATCACAACGTGCACGTTGAAGCTCCCGAAAATGTTCCCGTTGAGGCATAATTTCCCTTAAAATCAATACCGTTATGCCCCCAAAAGGGGTCAACCCCCGTGCGGCTTGCCGCACGGGGGCTTTTTTAGCATCGTGCAAGCACCTTGCCCTCCCTTGTGAGGGAGGGGGAACGCTTGCAGTGGGTGGGTAGTAAGCACACATGTATTCTTGATTGATACGTTGCCCACGATACGTGACAAATTGCGCACCCTTATTTTGTCATTCTGAGGCGACCAATAAAGGTCGCCGTGAGGATCTCCCAAAACGCAACAAGCGTTTTGGGCGGTATGTTCGTGCAAAACTTTTTGCCGACTAAAATGTTGTTTTCAGCAAAATAAAGGTTTGGCGCATACACAGCGCGCCCTCGGCTTCTTGCCTCGGTCGAGATCCATTCCTCGCGCTTTGTTGCGCTCGTCAGGATGACACAAATGGAGCACAAGTCTCGGGAGGATACAATTTCCAAGTAATCAAATAAGTAGAGCATGCATTTATTTTAAAGTTTTCGGGAGGGAAGATTGAATTGTTTTTGACGAATGTCAAAAACAAGAAAGAAGGGCAGCCCCTTTTTCAAAAGGGGTGCCCTTCTTTTTATGCCTTTGACAATTTCGGCTTAATACATACCGCCGCCCATGCCGCCTGCCATTGCAGCGTTTGCTGCAGCCTCGGCTGCGGGGTCCTTCTTGTCAGCCACAACGCTCTCGGTGGTGAGAACCACAGAGGCGATAGAAGCCGCGTTCTGGAGTGCCGAACGGGTTACCTTGGTGGGATCTACGATACCTGCCTGCAGCATATCGCAGTAAACCTCGTTGTAAGCGTCAAAGCCCCAGCCCTGCTTGCCGCTGTTCATGATCTTATCTACGATCACGGCACCGTCAAAGCCTGCGTTTGCAGCGATCTGACGAACGGGCTCCTCCAGCGCCTTGAGAACGATGCGCACACCGGTCTTTTCGTCACCCTCAACGGTGTCAACCAGCTTTGCAACCTCGGAAATAACATTCAGATAAGCGGTACCGCCGCCTGCCACAATGCCTTCCTCAACGGCGGCACGGGTGGCGTTGAGTGCATCCTCAATGCGGAGCTTCTTCTCCTTCATTTCAGCCTCGGTAGCAGCACCAACCTTGATTACGGCTACGCCGCCCGCAAGCTTTGCAAGACGCTCCTGCAGCTTCTCACGGTCAAAGTCGGAGGTGGTAACCTCAATGGCGTTTTTGATCTGCGTAACGCGGGTTTTAATCGCATCACTGTCGCCGGCACCGCCAACGATAATGGTGTTTTCCTTGTTGATCTTCACCTGGCGTGCACGGCCAAGCTGCATGAGGTTGGTATCCTTCAGCTCAAGACCAAGCTCGGAGGAGATTACCTCGCCGCCCGTGAGAATGGCGATATCCTGCAGCATTTCCTTGCGGCGGTCGCCAAAGCCGGGAGCCTTTACTGCCACGCAGGTAAAGGTGCCGCGCAGCTTGTTGAGCACCAGGGTGGTGAGAGCCTCGCCCTCAACGTCCTCGGCAATGATCACAAGCTTTCTGCCTGCCTGTACCATCTGCTCAAGGAGGGGAAGAACCTCTTGAATGTTAGAGATCTTCTTATCGGTAATAAGGATCATTGCATCGTCAATGACAGCCTCCATTTTGTCCATATCGGTTGCCATGTAGGGGGAGAGATAGCCGCGGTCAAACTGCATGCCCTCAACCACCTCGGAGTAGGTATCGGCAGATTTGCTTTCCTCAACGGTGATCACGCCGTCAGCGGTTACCTTTTCCATTGCATCGGCAATCAGCGCACCGATCACCTCGTCGCCTGCGGAAATGGTACCAACGCGTGCAATATCCTCCGAGCCGTTTACCTTCTTGGAATTTGCAACAAGGCATTCAACAGCGCGGTCAACAGCCTTTTTCATGCCCTTGCGAAGCACCATGGGGTTCGCCCCTGCGGTTACGTTCTTCATGCCCTCGCGTACAAATGCTTGGGCAAGGAGCGTTGCGGTGGTGGTGCCGTCGCCTGCTGCGTCGTTGGTCTTGGTTGCAACCTCGCGCACCAAGCGTGCACCCATATCCTCGGCTTGGTTTTCAAGCTCGATCTCCTTGGCGATGGTTACACCGTCGTTGGTAATGAGGGGTGCGCCGTATTTTTTGTCAAGCACCACGTTTCTGCCCTTGGGGCCAAGCGTGATCTTAACGGTATTTGCCAGCTTATCAATGCCGCGGCACAGGGCATCGCGCGCCTCAATGCCATAAAGAATTTCCTTTGCCATGGGTAAAATCTCCTTTTCAATTATTCTACGATTGCCAGAATATCACTCTGACGCACGATGTTGTATTCTACACCGTCACATTTTACCTCGGTGCCCGAATACTTGCTGGTGATCACACGGTCACCCTGTTTTACGATCATTTTAACCTCTTTGCCGTCAACCAAGCCGCCGGGACCAACTGCTACAACCTCGGCTACCTGGGGCTTTTCTTGAGATGCTGCGGTCAGAATAAGACCGGATTTCGTTTTTTCTTCTGCCTCCACGAGCTTTACCACTACGCGGTCAGCAAGGGGTTTCAGTGTCATAATATTTGCCTCCTTACATCACACATCAACTGTGAAAAATTGTTGAATTTTGGCACTCATATTGGGTGAGTGCTAACTCATAAGATTATTTTACACCAAATACTGGAAAAATCAAGTATATTTTGTATTGTTCACATATTGTTAACAAAAAAGGAGCTGTATATGATCGGTAGACTGCTGTTGGGTGTTTTGTTGCCGCTTTCCTTGCTTTGCACGGGCGCGTATTTTACGCTGCGCCTTAGCGGCTGGTTTTTGCGTTATCCCAAAAAAATGTGCAAGGGTATGCTGCAGGCGGGCGGCGAGCAGGGCACCTCGCCCATTCGCGCGCTTGCAGTGGCACTGGCGGGCACGCTTGGGGTGGGAAATATTGCGGGCGTTGCCACTGCAATGGCACTGGGGGGCGCGGGTGCTGTTTTTTGGATGTGGGTGGCGGCGTTTCTTGCCATGCCCCTCAAATACGCCGAGATCGTGCTGGCGCAAAAAACACGCAGGTATGATGCTGCATTTCGCCCGCACGGCGGCGCAATGTACTATATAAAAGAAGTGCTTGGCGGCAGATGGGGCAGGGCACTTGCCGCCCTGTTTGCCGCGCTTTGCGTGCTCCTTTCCCTCACGCTGGGCACCATGCTGCAGGCAAACGCCGCCGCCGAGGCTTTGGTGGGGGTGTTTCGCTTATCGCCGCTTGTCACGGGTGCCGTTATGGCGTTTTTGGCGGTTTTTATCCTCTCTCGCGGGGCAAAAAGGGTAGAGGATGCCTGCGGGGCACTCGTGCCCCTTGTATGCCTTCTTTTTTGCGTGCTGGCGCTTGCCGTTTTGTGGCAGCGGCGCTTGATGCTGCCACAAGCGTTTGCGGCAATTTTTAGGGGCGCATTTGGCAAAGGGAGTGGCAGGGGTATTGTAGGCGCACTCACGGGCGGTGCCGTGCGCTACGGCGTTTCGCGTGGGCTTGTATCTAACGAGGCAGGGTGCGGCACCGCCCCCATCGCCCACGCCGCCGCAAATGCAAAAAGCCCCGCACAGCAGGGCTTTTGGGGGATATTTGAGGTGTTTGTGGATACCGTTTTGCTTTGCACCCTAACCGCCCTTGTGATCCTTGTCAGCGGCGTGCCGCTAACGGGTGGCGGTGTCTTTTCCGCCATTTCTGCCTTTGATACGGTACTCGGCGGCGTGGCATCGCCTCTCGTTGCCATAGCCGTGGTGTTTTTTGCCTTTGCCACCGTGCTGTGCTGGTCGCATTACGGCACCGAGGCACTGCGCTATTTTGGGGAAAGCCGCCACGCGCGGGGGCTCTTTTTCTGCGCCGTTGCCGCCGCAATCGTTGTGGGTGCGATAGCTGCCCCTGCGTTTGTTTGGAAGCTGACCGATCTGATACTTGCCGCAATAACGCTGTTAAATCTTGCAGCACTGCTGTTTTCCTCGCGCACCGTCGTTGCCGAAACGCGCGCGTTTTTTGAGAAGGAGTAACCGAAGGATCCATATTTTAGCAAAAAGAGAGAGACCCCTTTGCACGCAAAAGGATCTCTCTTTTTACTTTTGTTTCTTTTATTCAAGCACGCGAATGCGCGAAAGCAGGGTAAGCCCTGTTTGCGCAATCCTTTCGGTTCAGCTCTGTCACTTCGCTGGGGATAACTCGAGAGAGTGTTGACTTTATTTAAACTCGGAAATTATATTTTCTTCTTTACAAAAAAATCTTTTTGTGTTACAATGAAATTGCGACACAAACGAATAACACTCGGGATAAGTGTACATTTTTTACTTTGGTAAAAATGTACGCTCCCTTTTCGTATGCTTTTCTTGAGTGTTGAAATGTTTGTGTCGCAGCAAATGGGGCTACGTTTTTCGGTGCGCAGCT
Source organism: Eubacteriales bacterium (assembly GCA_045652845.1). Lineage (GTDB taxonomy): Bacteria > Bacillota > Clostridia > Oscillospirales > CAG-272 > Firm-07. Next base: position 22,441 of record JAZOLJ010000070.1, read on the forward strand.
CCGGCTGCGCACTTTTTTCTTTTGGAGGTAAAAATGAAAGGATTACTCAAAATCAAATTTTTTGCTATGGTTACGCTACTTTTAACGCTGACCGTTTGTCTTGTTTCGTGTAAGGAAGCCGTCAGTGTGGTGAGCGCTGTTATTAACGAAAACGGAGAACTGATCCTTACAATGAGCGACGATACTACGCAAAACCTTGGAAAGGTTAAGGGCGAACACGGTAACGATGGTGAAGACGGCAAGGACGGCAAGGACGGTAAAGACGGCAAAGACGGCAAAGACGGCAAAGATGCTGTTTTACCTGAAATTGTTGATGAAAATCCGCAAGGGCTTGCATTTTACCTTTTGCCCGATGATACTTATACTGTATCTATTGGTGATGCGTATTATCTTGCAGAAGTGATAATTCCTTCAGAATATAAAGGAAAACCTGTAACCTGTATTGGTTCGCCTACGGGTTTTTCTATGCAAAACCAGATAGAACTCTTTTTGAGAGGTTTTTCTTGTGCGCCTAATCTGAAAAAAGTAATTGTGCCAGATAGCGTAACTTGTATTGGAATTGGTGCGTTTTCCTATTGTGCTTCGTTGCAAACCGTAGAGTTTGGAGAGAGTAGTCGACTTGAAATTATTGAGAACGGCGCCTTTGCCGAGTGTAGCAGTCTTGTAAACATTGTTTTGCCAAACACTTTAAAGGAAATAGTAAACTACGCTTTTACAGGGTGTGCCTCGCTTGCATCATTATCTATACCATCCTCGGTACAAAGCGTTGGTTACAAAACATTTGAAGAATGTACTAACCTTTTGAAAAAAGAGGGCGGTGTTTATTATGTGGATAAATGGGCTGTGAGCGCCGACACCGGTATTGTAAGTGTTACACTGCTTTCAAGTACTGTCGGTGTTAGCAAGGGGGCTTTCTACCGTTGCAGTGATCTTATAAGCATTTATATTCCTGCTAATGTTGCACACATCGATGATGAAGCATTCAAATACTGCAATTTACTTTTTGATATCAATGTAGAAAGTGAAAGTTTGTTTTATTGTGTTGATAATGGAAAGCTGTGTGAAAAGGGGACGGGGAAGATAGTGTTTTCCCATTCTCAACAACTAACTCCAGAAAATTCACCAGAGATGGATTTTGGTGAAGATCCATTTTATTAACAATTTTCGTTCCGTATTAGAAAAGAGAGATATCAAACTCCATTTTGAGAACGATGCACAAAAAAAGGGAGAGAGCTTTTAAAAGCTCTCTCCCTTTT